>CBFGPE010000185.1:0-11723 GCA_965650625.1 uncultured Azospirillum sp.
GCATAGGCGCTGAGTTCCTTCTCTATATTCTATGCAATTAGTTTAATATTATTGTCGAATGGAGTTTCGAGAGCATTCGGAGATGATGATGCAACTGACCGAACAGCTTGTTAACCGTATTGTAGCCTGCAAGCATCAGTTCAGGATCGCTGAGGAAAACGCAAGAAGTCAAAGAGATGCAACGCTGCCAGCTGCAATTTGCAACCTTCAGGATTCCGTTGAAAGCTTCCTCCATGCTCTTGCCGAGCACTTCCATGCCCCGCTACCGGAAAGAGCAGACTTTGATAAATATTTCTCTATTGTTGGCGAATCTATAAAAAAGAGGGATGATCTCAAGTCGTATGATATTCCATATAAAGTATCATTACTTAGAATGAATAAAATGAGGGTAAATGCAAAGCACCACGGCGTTCTGCCTGAGAGAGATGATTTGAATAGGTTGATAATTACGGTTAGAGCATTTTTTGACGATGTCTGCAGAGATGTATTTAGCATTAATTTTTCAACAATATCTTTAACGGATATATTAAATGATGGTGAAATCAAATATTTACTCTCTCAAGCTGAAAAATCATTTTTAGCAGGAGATTATGCAAATTGCTTAATTAGTTGTCGTAAGGCTATATACCTGCAGATCGAGAATAGGTTTGATATCCGTCGATTTGAGCAGGGCTATAGTAGCAATTCTATCGGATTTATGACATTCTGTTCTGCACCTTATTACACGCAGAATGCTGAATATATTGCTGAACGGGTAGAAACTCCTTTTGATTATATACAAATAGATCACTCTGCTCTTGATATGATTTTGGTAAAAGATGGAATTGATCATGTTGTATATTGGAATATTTGGCGCCTTACTCCGGAAGTTTATAACTGTGATGGTAACTGGCTGGTGAGATATGATTACAATAAATTAATTGAGGATGGAATAAGAGATCGAGCAGAATATGTGCTAGAGAAAACAATAGATATTATGATCTCAGTGCATATGAGAAAATTACGTCTACAGATGTTAAATCACTGGGTGAACTACACCCTGCCTGAAAGCGTAGTTCCTGTGTGTGTTTATCGAAAAAGCGACAAGAATTCTGAAGTTCTGTCTGTAATCAGCCCGTTTCAGAAAGACATTCAAGTCTCATCATTTGGTCCTGGACTGAGAGGTGATGGAGATTATTGGCATGTTCACTTTATAATTGAAGTCGGAGGAAATAACAGATATATTAGCGGGTACGTGTTCAACAACGATATTTACGTGTTCAACAACGATATTAAAGAGCAGCATTAGACATTTTAACAATTCAACATTATGGCCGATTACGACGCCAAGAAGGCCGCCGGCATTCCCTGCCCGTCCTGCGGCGGCACCGAGGTCGCCAAGGCCATCATGGCCCCGCGCGTCGGCAAGTCGCAGCCGGCGCCCGCCCCCGCCTGCACGCCCGCCTGTGCCCCCAGTGGCTGCGGCGGGGGTGGCTGTCCGATGATGATGTGAAGGAGGCGGCGGTCAGCGCCGCCGCGCCTCCGCCGTCAGCCGCGGGCCGGGCGTCAGTTCCTCCCGGCGGCGGGGGCTGCCGAAGCTCGGCTCGACGCGGGTGTCGCGCGGACGGTCATCGCCGGCCGGTGCGCGGCTGAGCGGATCGACGCCCCGGCCGCTGCGCCACCATGCGAAGCCGAGGCCGCCCAGAGTCGCGGCGAGCAGCCCGGCGACACCGGCACGCGCGGCGTTGGACTGCCAGACCGAGGGGGCCGCGCCGACCGCAGCCGGCTCCTCCACCGGGGTCGGCTTGCCGTCGGGCGTGGTCGCCGAAACAGCCCCGCGCGGCGCGGCCTGCGGGACCGGCCCCTCGGCCGCGCTGGCCGATGCGTTGGTCGATGGGCGCGGCGCGCTCTGGGGCGTCGGGCTGGAGGGCGCGGCAGCGGAAGCCGGTGCGGTCGCCGACGGGCGCGCGGCCGGGGTGGCGGCGGGCGCGCTGTGGCTGGCGGAAGAGGAGGAGGACGAGGACGACACCGGGGCGCCGCCGAACTGGGCCATGCCGCCGACGCTCTCGTTGCCCGACTCGACACGGCCGGTCGGGGCGGCGCGCGGAGTCACCTCCTTCTCGTGGCGGGTCTGGCCGACCTGGCTCTTGGACAGGCTGCCCATGGTCGGGGAGGCCTTCTTCTCGCGCTCGCCCATCATCTTGGCGATGGTGGCCTGGTCGAGGTTGCCGGTGGCGGGCAGGCCGACCGACTTCTGATAGGCGCTGAGTGCGGAACGGGTTTCCGGCGTCATCTGGCCCTTGGCCCGGCCGCCGATGTTGAAGCCCTTTTCCTTCAGGATGGTCTGCGCCCACTGGATGTCGGCGACCGATGCTTCCGCCCTTGCCGGAGCGGGCGTTCCCATGGTCAGAGCCGACACCACAACCGCGACAGCCGCCGCCGCGGCGCCACCATGCACCCGCCGCGAAATCCCAGACATTGCCTCTCCCTCCGTCCGTGACGCCAGACCGACTTCAGAGCCACGACACTTCCCCCGAACCGGGGAATAAGGCCCCCCGCGAATCGCGGAAAGCCAGGACCGTGTTACCAGATTGCGTCGCTTTTCCGGCGGCGATTTTGGTGCGTCTGCGTTGTCCGCCGCGCAGCGTTGCCGAAAAGGCGCGTTCCCGGAAATGGTGCGCGAAAATGGATCGGAAAGCCCCGGCCGTGGTAGCGTCAAATCGGGGGCGAAAAAGGAGCGAGACGCAAGACATGACCGGGACCGACACCGCACGTCCGCGATTCCTGCCTGCCTTGCCGGGGCTGGCCTGCCTGTTTGCGGCCCTGTCCGCCATGGCCCTGCTGTCCGGCTGCAGTAGCCCGCCCGCCTACCGCGAGTGGACCGCCAGCCCGGACGTGCCGACCGTCGCCTATGACGAATGCACCGAGCAGGTGGACAACACCATGCGCCTGCGCGGCTATCCCCTGCGCCCGCTGCCGGAAACGCCGCAGTTCGGCTATCGCAAGGAAATCTTCGCGCAGTGCATGCGCCGCAAGGGATATACGGCGGAGTGACGCCGTAGCTTTATGTTTGACGATCGGATTCACGCTCCAAATCGAGTCCGATTTTACGCGACCCGATCTGGCGCGACCCGGTTGGTCCTGCGCCAGGATTCATCGAGCGGCAGCGTCACCCGGCTGCCGGCCGCCACCGCAATCGGGGTCTCCGCCGGGCTGAAGGATTCCGCCACCCAGATCAGATCCTCGCCGAAACACAGCTCCTGAACCCACATCACCGCGTTCAGCAGGCCGTCGGCCTCCATCGTCAGCGACAGGACGGGCGGCAAGCGGTCGAAATCCGCCCCGCCGTCGTAGCGGATGTCGGCGACCGCCTGCCGCGGGCCGAGGAACCGCCCCTCCCGCCGGTGGCGGTAGCCGCCGCTGCCGGCCGCCGGCGACCAGGCATAATCGCCGGAGTTGTTCGGGCGCGACCCTTCGAAGCCGATCTGCCCGGCGACCGCATCCAGCAGCGGGCCGAGCCGCAGGCCGTAGCGGGTTTCGATCTCCGCCACCGACCGCTGCAGATCGGCCAGTTCCGTCCGCGGATCGAGTCCCGGCCAGTCGCAGGGAATCGCGAAATAGCGGACGCGGTCCGGCGCCATCCGGCACCCGTCACCGCCGAAGCGCCGCCGCAGGGCGCAGGCCAGCCGCGACCGCGGTTCGTCGATGATGATGTGATTGGCGTAGATGAAGGCCAGAATCGCATCGAAGCGCCCCAGCCCGCCGCCGGGTTCCCCGCCAGCCGGCTCGCCGTCCACCAGCGCGTTCAGGTCGCCTTCGATGAAGCGGATGCGGTCGGACAGGCCATTGGCCCGCGCCAGATCGCGTGCCAGATCGACATTCTCGCGGTCGATGGCCACCACCTCCGCCGCACCGGCCTCCAGCGCCAGGAAGGACAGCAGGCCGGAACCGCAGCCGGCATCGAGGACCCGGTCGCCGCCCCGGATCGCGCGGCGCAGAACCCGCCGGATGCTCTCGGTGCGGTCGACGCGCAGCAGCAGGCGGAGATGCAGGGCGGCGTCGAAATGGACATCGGGCGGCCGGGGCAACGGCGCGGGATCGCAGTCTGGTGGCGAAGACATCGGGTTTACCCTCGTCGCGGTTCGGAGGCGGACGGAAGCGGAAGAAAGCGGGAGAAAGCGGGAGAAAGCGGGAGTCAGGGGCCGTCCTCAGATCGCGCGCACCCGCTCGAAGAAGCCGGTCACATCCTCGTCCAGCGCAGTGGCCTGACGCCGCAGATCCTCCGAAGCGCCATGCAGGGAACCGGCCGCGCGGCTGGTGGTCTCGGCGGCCTGGGCGACCCCGTCGATGTTGCTGGAAACCTCCTTGGTGCCGTCGGCGGCGCCGGCGATGTTGCGGGCGATATCGCGCGTGGTGACCCCCTGCTGCTCCATCGCCGAGGCGATGCCGGTGGCGATCGCCCGCATGTCGGCAACGATGGTGCCGATGCTGGAGATCGCGGCGGCGGCATGTTCGGTCTCGCCCTGGATGCCGGCGACATAGGTCTGGATTTCCTCCGTCGCCTTGGTCGTCTGGTTGGCGAGAGTCTTGACCTCGCTCGCCACCACGGCGAAGCCCTTGCCGGCCTCCCCGGCGCGGGCGGCCTCGATCGTCGCGTTCAGCGCCAGCAGGTTGGTCTGCGTCGCGATCTCCTGGATGACCTGGACGATGGTGCCGATGCGGTGGGCCGCCTCGGTCAGCCCGCGCATGGTGACGTTGGTCCGCTCCGCCTCATCGACCGCATTCTGCGCCACCTCGGCGGAACGGGCGACCTGCTGGTTGACCTCGGCCACCGCCGCCGACAGCTCCTCCGCGGCGCTGGCGATGGTCTCGACATTTCCGGTGGTGACGTCGGCGGCGTGGTTCACGGCATCCACCATCGACAGGCTGCTCTTCGCCATGTCGGCGAGCTGGCCGGCGTTGGACCGCACATGTTCGGCCGCCTTGACCACCTCGGCCACCACCTGCGACGTCCGCTCGTGGAAGTCGGTGAGCGACTGCTCGATCGCCGCCTGCCGGCGCTCCTTGGCCTCCTGCTCCGCCCGCTGCCCGGCGGCCAGCGCGTCGGCCGTCTTCAGGTTGTTCTTGAACACCTCCAGCGCGCGGGCCAGCCGCCCAAGTTCGTGACGGTCGACCAGATGGGGAATCTCGACGCCATGGTCGCCGCCGGCCAGTCGGTCCATCCGCCCGGTCATGTCGAGCAGCGGCCGGCTGATGCTGCGCGCGATGCCAAAGGCCAGGGCGCAGCCGGCGAGAAGGACCGCGAAGGCGATGCCGATCAGCTGGCCCAGCATCCGCTCGCGGATCGCCTCGATGTCGTCGACGTAGAGCGCGGTTCCGATCGCCCACTGCCACGGCTCGAACCCGGCGGCGAATCCCAGCTTGTCGACCGGTTCGGTGGTGCCGGGGCGCGGGAAGCGGTATTCGAAGAAGTCGCCGCCGCGCCTGGCCGCCTCGATCTGCCGGAGCACCGTCGGGACACCGTCGGCATCCTTGAAGCCGATGCGGTTCTGGCCTTCGAACTGGGTCTTCACATGGACCACGGTCACGCCGTCGAAATTATGCGCGAAGAAATACTCGCCATTGCCGAAGCGCAGGCCGCGCAGCTGGTCGCGGGCGGCGGTCTGGGCCTGTTCGCGGGTCAGCTGGCCGGATTTCTCCTTCTCGTGCCAGGAGGCGACCATGCCGCGGGCGACCGTAACGATCTGCCGCAGCTCCTCCCGGCGGCTGTCGATCAGGTTGTCGCTGAGCACGGACAGGCAAAGCCCGACGATGGACGCCAGGGCCAGAACCAGAACCGGAATGAACAGCATGAGGCGATGCGTGATGCGAAGCCTGGCGAACATGGCAAATCTCTCTGGTTGCAGCAGGCGGGAGGGTGGCGGGCGTCAGTGGACGGCGACCGGCTCGCGGATGTCCGCGCCGATCCAGGGCAGCCCCAGATCGCGCGCGCAGCGGTCGGCGTTCTCGCGGTAGAGATCGGGAAGGCTGAACCTGTCGAGGAGTTCGAAATCCTCGTCGGTCAGCAGCTGGGTGTCGCGATGGAGATAGCGGTATTCCGGTTCGGTCCGGTGCAGGCCGGGAACGTGGTAGACGTCCGGCTCCTCCGGAAAGATCACCCGCGATGTCCCGGCATCCAGCGCGTCGATGGCATGCCAGTCCGTCACCGCCTGCTCGGTGAAGCGGTCGCCCAGCCCCAGATGGCGGAACAGCGCCTCCGCCGCCGCGACGGGCCGGCGGCTCGCCTCATGGATGTAATGGGTGACCGGAACGCCGCAGCGGCGCGCGCAGGCCTCGACGCGGATGACGTTGAGGGTGGCGAGGACGAAATTGGCGAGCAGCCGGTCGCGCGGCACCCGGCCCGACCATTTCTCCAGCCAGGAGGCCAGCGACTGTGCCGGATCGCGGTCGAGAATGATCAGATGCAGCCGGTCGGCCGGGAAGCCGGCCTGGAGCAGGATTTCCAGCGGGACATACAGGCATTCGGCGATCAGGTAGGGACCGGCGACATCCTTGATGAACAGCGGCGCCCCGCCGTCGCCGGCACGGAGAGTCCAGCTTTCCGGCGGCGTGCCCGTCAGGGCGTTGCGCAGCAGTGCCTTGACGGGCTGGTAATAGGCCGGCACGCCGATCATGCCGAACAGATTCGCAAGGGCGGTGGAGCCGACCCGCGCCCGCCCCCAGGCGCAGTGCAGGATCGGGAAGTCCTCCGGCGGAATCCGGCGGAAGGCCGCCGACAGCGTCCCGACCACGCCGCAGGCCAACTCCCCCAGCAACATGGATCGGGTCTGGTATTTCCCGTCCGGTTCGAGAGGCAGCGACATAAGTGCGGGCGCGTCTCGCCTCACCATGTCGGCAAGTCTCGTCAGTTCAAAACCGCTGAGGTCAGACAAAGCCATTCCCGCCTCCAGTAGGAAAGAGGGTGATCCGAGCTGTCGATCCATTAAGTCAGCAGAGATGCAGCATGACATGCATGCATAAATTGCATCTCTCAGAACAACTGCTTAAAATTTTAATGAATTATCTTGTTATCTATACCGATGATTAGTATTTTACGCTTGGAAACACTACCACCGATATATGTCCGCCACAAGCGGTGAGACCATCAATGCGGCCTGTTGTCTGAAATATTTATTAACGTGCAGCGAAATAACAAATGCAATTGGAAGGAGCAGGCCCGGCGATGCGCGAATCGCCGCGCCGCAGCCGGCAGGGCGACCGCGGCACCGCAAATGGCAGGTCGCAGAGTGGAGGAAGCGGAGCCTATCCCCGCAATAGCCGGCTCGGTGGCCGACTCAATGGCCGCCGGCCAGATAGAAATAGGCGAGCGCGCCGCCCAGCGTGCCGAGCAGGATCACCGCCAGATAGACGCGGAACGGGATGGCGACGGGATCCGCCCGCCGGGCGCGCCGTCCGTCCTTTCCGGCCGCCGCCGCTTTGGCCGCCGTTTTCGTCCGGCCGCTGCCGCCCGGCGCGGCGGCAGGTGGTTTCCCCGCGGTCGGGTCGTACAGCTCGATCAGCGTCCAGTTGAACTCCATTCCCTCATAGGCGGAGTCTGCGTTGTAATCGAGCTGGATCAGCCGGAAATAGGCCCGCGGGTTGACGCCGACCATCTGGTCGAAGCGTGCCTTGGCGTGGGCCAGTTCCTCCCCGACCTCAAGCGTCTTCCACCCCTTGCCACGCGCCTTCTGGATGGCGAATCGGGTCGGCTGGGGCGGGCGGGGGGACGGCATGGCCGCAGTCTACCGCTTTCGCTCAGGCCAGCGGAACGGCGTTGTTGCGGATGACCGACGCATACCAGTCGTAGCTGGCCTTGGGGGTGCGGGCCATCGTCTTGCGGTCGACCTGGACCAGACCGAAATGGCGGCGGTAGCCCTCCGACCATTCGAAATTGTCCAGCAGCGTCCACACCATGTAGCCCTTGAGGTTGCAGCCCTCGTCGATCGACTTGGCGGCGGCCAGCAGATGGTCGCGCAGATAGGCGATGCGGTCGCGGTCCTCGACACGGCCGCTCGGGCCGATGCTGTCGGGATAATCGGCGCCGTTCTCCGTCACGTAGACCGGCGGATTGCCGTAATTTTCCTGCAGTTCGGCCAGGATCTCGCTCAGCCCGTCCGGCTCCACCGGCCAGTCCATGCCGGTCTTGCGCGTGCCCTCCGGCGCTGAGCCGTAGCCGGTGCCGAACAGCCCCTGCGGATCGGGCTGCTGGTGCATGCGGCTGTAGTAGTTGACGCCGAGGAAATCGACCGGCTGCTTGATGCGCGCCAGATCGTCGGGCTTGGCGATGCGGGCGAAATCCTCCTCCAGCAATTCGGGGAAGCGGCCCTTGAACAGCGGGTCGAGGCAGGAGCGGTTCCACACCGCATCCCACATCAGCGAGGCCGGGTAGTTCGAATCGAGCCCGCCGACCGGCCAGGACGGCTGCAGCGACAGCACGGTGCCGAGCTGCCAGTTCTTGCCGCCCGCCTTGCGCAGGGCCGCCAGCGCGGTGCCCTGGGCGAGATTCTGGTGGTGGATCGCCTTCAGGCAGGTCTCGCGGCCGGTCAGGCCGGGCGCATGGCCGCCGGTGCCGTGGCCGAAGATGGCGACCACCGACGGCTCGTTCAGCATCACCCAGTGCTTGGCGCGGTCGCCGAGCCGGGCGGTCACCGCCAGCGCGTAGTCGGTGAACCAGCCGGCGATGTCGCGGTTGGTCCAGCCGCCGCGGTCCTGCAGGGCCTGCGGCAGGTCCCAATGGAACAGGCAGGGCCAGGGCTGGATGCCTTTCGCCAGCAGCGTGTCGGTCAGCCGGTCGTAGAAGTCCAGCCCCTTGGCATTCACCGCGCCGGTGCCCTGCGGCATCACCCGCGGCCAGGCAACGGAGAAGCGGTAGGCCTTCATCCCGGCCCGCGCCATCAGGTCCACATCCTCGGCATAGCGGTGGTAATGGTCGCAGGCCACGTCACCGGTGTCGCCGTTGGCGATCCGCCCGTAAGAATGGCTGTAGGTGTCCCAGACGCTGGGGCCGCGCCCATCCTCGGCGACCGCGCCTTCGATCTGGTAGCTGGAGGTGGAGACACCCCACAGGAAATCGTCGGGAAAGGACATCGACGGCGCCGCGGTTCCGGGAGCCGCCTGCACGGACTTGCGGCTCAGCGTCGCGAAGGCGCCGGTGCCGGCCGCGGCGACCGCGGTTGCCTTCAGGGCCGTCTTCAGGAAAGTCCGCCGCCGCATCGCCTGCATCTCCACTCAGTACCGACGCCGGCACTCTATGCAGTCCGGCGGCGTTGGCAACCGGGGGATTACCCGGAGCACCGATTTCAAGGGGCCGCGTCGCCATAGGCGCGGGCTGGATGCTGAGATATAGTGGGGCCATGCAAAATCTTTTCCCCATCCTGATGGTCATGGCGATGCTGGCGGTGGTCGGCTCGCTGTTCGTCGGCCTCTTCTTCATGGCCCGCGGCGGCCGGGGCGATCCCCGCCGCTCCAACAAGGCGATGCGGCTGCGCGTGATGCTGCAGGGTGCGGCGCTGCTGCTGTTCGTCCTCGCCATCCTGACCCAAGGCTGACGGTTCCCCATGGTGAAGCTGACCAAGATCTACACGCGCGGCGGCGACGCCGGCGAAACCTCGCTGGGCGACGGCAGCCGCGTGCCGAAGCATGACCGCCGCGTCGCCGCCTATGGCACGGTGGACGAGGCGAACGCCGTCATCGGCATGGCCCGCCTGCACACCGCCGGCCTGACGGAGGCCGACGCCATGCTGGGCCGCATCCAGAACGACCTGTTCGACCTGGGCGCCGACCTCTGCACGCCGGAGGAGGAGGAGCCGAAATACCCGCCGCTGCGCATCGTCCAGGCGCAGGTCGACCGGCTGGAAGCGGAGATCGACGCGATGAACGCCGATCTGGCGCCGCTGACCTCCTTCATCCTGCCCGGTGGCTCTCCGGCGGCGGCGCATCTGCATCTGGCGCGCACCGTGGTACGCCGGGCGGAACGGCTGATGACCGATCTGGCGCGGCACGAGCCGGTGACGCCGGCGGCGCTGAAATACGTCAACCGGCTGTCCGACCATCTGTTCGTGCTGAGCCGGGTGGTGAACCGCAACGGGGCGGACGACGTGCTGTGGGTGCCCGGCGCCAACCGCTGAGCCTGCGCAGTCCGGTGAACGCCGCGCATTCGCCCCTGCCGCGACAAAGAGGCGGGCACACGACGCCGCCCGCGCATCCGGCGCGTCATTGACAGTGGTAATGCCAGATCCTATGGTCCGTTCGCAACCACAGCAATTTTCGCGGTGTTCGCCGTAACAGGCGCGCGCTCAGCAGCCAGGGTGAGTTATGAAAGTCCTCGTCCCCGTTAAGCGAGTGGTCGACTACAACGTGAAGATCCGCGTCAAGGCGGATGGCAGCGGCGTCGAGACCGCCAACGTGAAGATGAGCATGAACCCCTTCGACGAGATCGCCGTCGAAGAGGCGGTGCGCCTGAAGGAGGCCGGGACGGCAACCGAGATCGTGGTCGTTTCCGTCGGCCCGACCCAGGCCCAGGAAACCCTGCGCACCGCTCTCGCCATGGGTGCCGACCGCGCCATCCTGGTGCAGACCGACGTGACGACCGAGCCGCTCGCCGTCGCCAAGGTGCTGAAGGCCCTGGTCGAGAAGGAGGCCCCCGGCCTCGTCATCCTCGGCAAGCAGGCGATCGACGACGACTGCAACCAGACCGGCCAGATGCTCGCCGCCCTGCTGGGCTGGGGCCAGGGCACTTTCGCCTCGAAGGTCGCCGCCGCTGACGGCAAGGTCGCGGTCACCCGCGAGATCGACGGCGGTCTGGAGACCGTTGAGCTGAAGCTGCCGGCGGTGGTGACCGCCGACCTGCGGCTGAACGAGCCGCGCTACGCTTCGCTGCCGAACATCATGAAGGCGAAGAAGAAGCCGCTGGAGACCGTCGCCCCTGACGCGCTGGGCGTCGATGTGACGCCGCGCCTGAAGACGGTGAAGGTGACCGAGCCGGCCAAGCGCCAGGCCGGCATCAAGGTGCCGGACGTCGCCACGCTGGTCGACAAGCTCAAGAACGATGCGCGCGTGATCTGAGGGGGATGAACTGACCATGGCCAACATTCTCGTCATCGCGGAACACGACGGCGCCTCGCTGAAGCCCGCCACGCTGAACGCCGTCACCGCCGCTACCAAGATCGGTGGCGACATCCACGTCCTGGTCGCCGGCAAGGGCGCGCAGGCTGCCGCCGATGCCGCCGCCAAGGTCGCCGGCGTCGCCAAGGTGCTGCTGGCCGACGATGCCGCTTACGAGCACCAGCTGCCGGAAGACGTCGCCCCGCTGGTGGTGTCGGTCGCCAAGGGCGGCTACGGCCATGTCCTGGCCGGCGCCACCTCGGTCGGCAAGAACCTGTTGCCGCGCGTCGCAGCGTTGCTGGACGTCGCCGCCATCTCCGACATCACCGCGGTGGTGTCGGCCGACACCTTCGAGCGGCCGATCTATGCCGGCAATGCCATCGCCACCGTGCAGTCGTCCGACCCGGTGAAGGTCGTCACCGTCCGCACCACCGCCTTCGAGACCGCAGCATCCGAAGGCGGTTCGGCCTCGGTCGAGTCCGTGTCGGGCGCCGGTGCGGCCGGCCTGTCGAGCTTCGTCTCGGCCGAACTGACCAAGTCGGAGCGCCCGGAGCTGACCGCCGCCCGCGTGGTGGTGTCGGGTGGCCGCGGCATGCAGTCGG
>CBFGPE010000186.1:0-11593 GCA_965650625.1 uncultured Azospirillum sp.
GCGGCGCGTTGGCAGCCGGAGCATTGGCCGGGCCGCTCGACCCACCGGGGGCCGGGGGCGCGTCCTTGCCGGCCGGCTTGGTCGTGGCCGAAGGCATCTGAGTGGGCGGCGTCGCCGGGGTGGAGCTTTGCGGCCCCTGGGCGAGGGTGACCGGGAAGTCCGGCAGGCGGGCGTCATGGGTGGCGAGGCGCCAAAGGTCGCCGACACGCACGCCAAGCATCATCACCGCGACGAAGATGGTCAGCGGCAGCAGGCGGAAACGGAAATTGCGCGCGCGGGCGCGCAGCCGCTCGGTCAACGGAACACGGGGCGTCGCCGGCTTGCGCGCCTTGGCCTTCGCCTTGCCCTTCTTCGCCGAAGCCTTGGCTGGAACCTTGCCGGCGGCGGGACGCACAGCCGGAAGTTGCGCCTGCTGGGCGGCCAGGGTGGGCGACGTGCGGACACCGGTCGGGGCGGCGCCGGCCGGGCGGATCACGACCTTGGGTTCGGCACCCGCCGCAGCGGGCTTGCCATCACTGGTGCGCATGATCATCCAAGCCCCTTGCCGGCATTCTCGATCGCCTGCAGCAGTTCACGTTCGGCCCTGGACAGGCTCTCGCCGTCCCGGGTGATGGGGTCGCGGGTCTCGGCCGGCGGTTCGGCGCGGGCGACGGCGCGGCGCGGCGGCGCGTCCAGCCGGGCCGGCGGCGGGGCATGGTCGTCATGGTCGTGGTCGTCCTCGACCGGCAGGCTGCGCAGGGCCGGGCGCGGCGCGACCAGCGGCGCCTTGGCGGGAGCACGCGACGCCAGCGCCGGGGCCACAGCGGCCGGCCGAGCCCCGCTGTCGCGCCGGCCGGCATCACGGCCGCCGTCGCGGTCGCCGACATTGCCCAGCCGGTTGGCCAGCGCGTCAGCCGCCTCGATCATGAACTCCAGCTCGTCGCGCAGGGTCTGCGCCTTGTTGACGGTGCGCTGAAGATCCTCGCCGGTGTCGCTGGCCGCCTTCTTCAGCGTGCGCACGCCGGTCTCCGCCCGCGCCATCGCGTCGTTCAGGCCCTGGATCAGCTCGGCCATCTCGCCGCGGCTCTCGCGCAGCGCGATGATCTGCCGGTTCAGGATGATCGCATAGGCGATGGTCGCGGCCAGCAGGCCGACCATCACGACGTCGATGATGATGGAGACCAGCGGACTCATAGTCTCATGACCTCCTGCTTGGGCAGTTCCTTTTCCAGGCGGACGGCGATGTGCCCGCCCTTGCGCCCCATCCGCCCCTGGAACATCGACACGTCGCCGCAGCGCAGCTCGATCGCACCGTCGGGGGTGGCGTTCAGCAGGATGCGGGTGCCGACGCGCCAGTTCAGCACGTCGTGCAGGGTCATCGTCACCTCGTCCAGCACGGCCGACAGATCGACGTCCGTCACCATCAGTTCCGAGGCCAAGTGGGTTTCCCAGATCGAGTCACGGCCGAACTTTTCGCCCATGAACATCTGGAGCAGCAGCTCACGCACCGGCTCCAGCGTCGCGTAGGGGATCATCAGCTCCAGCCGGCCGCCGCGATCCTCCATGTCGATGCGCAGCTTGACCAGCACCGCCGCGTTGGCGGGCCGCGCGATGGTGGCGAAGCGCGGGTTGGTCTCCAGCCGGTCGAAGCGGAAGGTGACGGGCGACAGCGGGTCGAAGGCGGCGGACAGGTCGGACAGCACCACATGGACCATGCGTTCCACGAGGTTGCGTTCGATGGTGGTGTAGGGACGGCCTTCGATGCGCATCGCCGCCGTGCCGCGCCGGCCGCCCAGCAGCACGTCGACGATGGAATAGATCAGCGCGGAATCGACGACCATCAGGCCGTAATTGTCCCACTCCTCCGCCTTGAACACCGACAGCATCGCCGGCAGCGGGATGGAGTTCAGGTAATCGCCGAAACGAACCGATGAAATCTGGTCGAGGCTGACCTCGACGTTGTCGGAGGTGAAGTTGCGGAGCGAGGTGGACATCATGCGGACGAGGCGGTCGAAGACCACCTCCAGCATGGGCAGGCGTTCGTAGTTGACCAGCGCCGAGTTGACCAGCGCCATGATGCCGGAGTTGTCGCCGTCGCCGGCGCCACCCTGGTCGAAGCCCAGCAGGCTGTCGATCTCGTCCTGGTTCAGGACGCGCGTCGACCCGCCGCCGCCCATGTCGCCGACATCGCCGCTGTCCTCGGCCAATGCCGCCCATTCGGCGGCAAGCCGTTCCTCTTCGCTCAGTTCACCGGTGTCGCTCATCGGCCCTTATCCCCAGCTGACCGGGCCCTCACTGGACCAGCATTTCCTTGAACAGCACGTCCTTCACCTTCACCGGATAGGCGGCGGCGGTGATGCGCAGAAGCAGTTCCTGGCGCAGCCGGTACATGCCGGCCGACCCGCGCAGGTCCTCCAGCCGCAATTCGCGCAGGTAGACCTGGAAGTTGTCGATGATGCGCGGCAGCACATGCTCCACCGCACCGACATCCTCCGGCTTCGACAGCTGGATGGAGATCTTGATCTTCAGGAAGGCCGGACGCTTGTTGCCGGTGTTCAGGTTCACCAGCATGTCCGGCAGATCGTAGAAGATGGGTGCCGCGTGCGGGTCGGCCTTGCCGGCCTCCGCCCCATGCTCGCCCTCCGCGGCGGCGTGCTCCCCCTCCTCCGCCGGCTTCTCCTTCCCAAGCAGCCCGTCGAGCAGACCGGAGAAATAGACGCCGGCGCCGGCGCCGATCAGCAGGACCAGGGGAAGAACGACGAACAGAACCAGCTTCTTGCCGCTGAATTTCTTCCGTGGCAGGCCGTCGGTCGAAAGTTCGCCGGCGTCGGTTTCGGCAGCCATGACATCCTGGGATCGTTCGAGGTGCACAACGGCTCAGGCCTCACCCGCCTGACCAGGTCAAAGCTACTTTTGGGATAGTTAATAACTCCTTTCGAGTGGCGAATGGACCGCCCCGGACGGGCAGGTTTCCCCCCTCTGTCACCATTTCGGCACGGTTCTTGATTGGGACTGCCCGGCACTCCGCGCCCGGAGTCCGACCGCGACCGCCCGCAATCCCCTTGGGAGAGGCGAGGCCACGGTCCATCGCCCTGCCGCACCGACCGTGCGGCGGGAACGGGAGAATCTTGCCCGGTCCAACCCGGCAAGGAACGCCCCTACCCCGGCAGATTCTGCCCGGCACCCCCTGCCCCATGCGGCGGGAACGCCCCCACCTTGCCCGGACTCCGCGGATTTCCAGCACCTCGCGAAGTTGGCACGCTGCCTGCAATACCCTTTTCGCCGGTCGGACGCTGTCGCCCGATCCGTTCGCAAGGTGAAGAGGCCGCAAGATGGAAAATTCGATCTACGTCGCCCTGTCGCGCCAGATGGCGCTGCAACGCCAGCTGGACGTGACGTCGAACAACATCGCGAACATGAACACGACCGGCTACAAGAACCAGCGGATGATGTTCACCGAATTCCTGGAAAAGCCCGGCCTGCACGAGAAGGTCAGCTTCGTCCAGGACCGCGCGGTGGTCCGTGACCTCGCCAACGGCGCCATGACCCAGACCGGCAATCCGCTGGATCTGGCGCTGACCGGCCAGGGTTACTTCACCGTCGATACCGCCAGCGGCCCGCGCTACACCCGCGCCGGCAACTTCCGCCTGAACGACCAGCGCCAGCTGGTCGATGCCGGCGGCCTGCCCGTCCTGGCCAACAACGGCCAGCCCATCACCATCCCGGCCGGCACCGGCGACGTGAAGGTCAGCGGCGACGGCACCGTCGCCACCGAGCTGGGCCCGGTCGGCAAACTGAACATCGTCACCTTCAAGAACGAGCAGCTGATGACCGAGGTCGGCAACGGCCTGTACGTCAGCGACGAACAGCCGGAGCCGGCCCCGGTCGAGACGAAAGTGGCACAGGGCTTGCTAGAAGGTTCGAACGTGAAGCCCGTCGTCGAGATGACGCAGATGATCGAAATCCAGCGTCAGTACATGTCCGCCCAGCGGATGGTCGAGAACGAGCACGAACGTATCCGCACGATGATCCAGCGTCTGGGCCGGACGGCCTGAACCAGACCGACGACGAGAGGAGAAGACCACAATGCGCAGCCTCGCCATCGGCGCCACCGGCATGATCGCCCAGCAGCTCAACGTCGAGACGATCTCGAACAACATCGCCAACTCGACCACCACCGGCTACAAGAAGCAGCGGGCCGAGTTCCAGGACCTGCTGTACCAGAATTTCCGCCGCATCGGCTCGACCTCGTCGGATGCCGGCACCGTGGTGCCGACCGGCGTGCAGGTGGGTGCCGGCGTGCGCGTCGCCGCGGTGGCCCGCGTGCTGGAACAGGGCAACCTGAACATCACCGACAACAAGCTGGACGTTGCGATCAATGGCTCGGGCTATTTCCAAGTGACGCTGCCCAGCGGCGACACCGCCTATACCCGGGCCGGCAACTTCAAGCTGTCGCCGGAAGGCATGATCGTCACCGCCGACGGCTATCCGGTCCAGCCGAACATCACCATCCCGACCGACGCCGTCGACATCTCGATCAACTCGTCGGGCGAGGTGCTGGTGAAGCTGGACGGCCAGACCGCCACCCAGAATGTCGGCCAGCTCCAGCTCGCCACCTTCGCCAATGCCGCCGGCCTGGAAGCCACCGGCGACAACCTGTTCCTGGAATCCGGCGCATCGGGCCAGTCGGTGACCGGCAACCCCGGCGCCCCCGGCTTCGGCCGCGTCACCCAGGGCGCGCTGGAGACCTCCAACGTCAACGTGGTGCAGGAGATCACGACCCTGATCACCGCCCAGCGCGCCTACGAGATGAACTCCAAGGTCATCAAGACCACCGACGAGATGATGCAGCAGGCCAGCCAGATGAAGTAACGGCGCCTCCGGCGCCTCGCTTCAGCCTTCACATCGGGAATTACCGCCATGATCCGCCACCTCGCCAACCGCCGCCTGTCCGCCCTGATCCTCGGCGCCGCCCTGTTGACCGCTCCGGTCGCGGCGCAGGCCGCCTCGGTTGTGGCCCCGGCTGCCGGCATGGCGGCCCCGGCGCCGGACGTGGTCTATGGCATGCCGCATGTGGAGGCGGTTCTGTCGGACGCGCTGTCGCGGGTCATCACCGCCGGCCGGCTCCAGATGGAGCTGGACAACCGCGCGGTCGAGCTGCGCGCCCCCCAGGGCGCCGGCGGGCTGGCGGTGGAGAACCTCTATTACAGCCCGGTCCAGGGCCGCTTCGCCGCCGAGATCGTGGTGACCGGCAGCCAGGTCCGCCTGCCGGTGTCGGGCCGCGCCTTCGGTGTCGTGCAGATCCCGGTGCTGTCGCGCCGCGTCCTGCCCGGCGACATCATCGGCCCGGGCGACATCGACTGGCAGGACATGCGTGCCGACCAGACCACCAGCGACACCGCCGCCACCGACGCCCAACTGATCGGCATGACGCCCAAGCGCGGCATGTCCACCAACCAGCCCGTCCGCCTGCGCGACCTGCAATCGCCGCGCATGGTCGACAAGGGCGCCATGGTCACCATCACCCTGCAAACGCAGTCCATGACGCTGACCACCCAGGGCAAGGCCCTGCAGGACGGCGGCAAGGGCGAGGTCATCCGCGTCGTGAACACCCAATCCAACCGCATCGTCGAAGCGACGGTCGCTGGCCCCAACGTCGTTGCCGTGGCAAAGCCCGGCACCATCGCGCAGTAAGGAGAAAGCTCCAATGTCCGCCACCAAGACCGCCCGTCTGATCCGCTTCGCGATGGTCGCCGCCGCCGCCACCTCCCTGACCGCCTGCGGCGCCGCCTCGCGCATCGCCGACATCGGCAAGGCCCCGGAGATGTCCAGCATCCAGGACCCGCAGGCCAAGCCCGGCTACCAGCCGATCAGCCTGCCGATGCCGACCCCGCTGCCGACGGAGCGCAACCCGAACTCGCTGTGGCGGACCGGCGCCAAGGCCTTCTTCAAGGACCAGCGCGCAGCCAAGGTCGGCGACATCCTGACGATCAACATCTCCATCGCCGATCAGGCCAAGCTGTCGAACGAGAGCAAGCGGTCGCGTGCCAACACCGAGACGGCCGGCATGCCGAGCCTGTTCGGCCTGGAGGGCGCCACGCTGAGCCGCGTCCTGCCGGCCGGCGCCTCGGCTTCCAGCCTGGTGGACCTGTCGAGCGACAGCTCGAACGACGGCAAGGGATCGGTCAATCGCAACGAGCAGATCGACCTGAAGGTGGCGGCGCTGGTGGTTCAATCTCTGCCCAACGGCAATCTGGTCATCCAGGGTCGCCAGGAGGTCCGCGTCAATTACGAGCTGCGCGACCTGCAGATCCACGGCGTGATCCGTCCGGAAGACATCACCGCCCAGAACACCATCAGCTACGAGAAGATCGCCGAGGCGCGCATCTCCTACGGCGGTCGCGGCCAGATCACCGACGTCCAGCAGCCGCGCTACGGCCAGCAGCTGTACGACATCATCATGCCGTTCTGAGGACGTTTCGCGAACCGAACGACGAAAAACGTTGCTGAAACAAGGTCATAGCGGGAGAAATCCCCCTATGGCCGTGTTGCATGACGTTTCATGACGAAACCCAGCAAATCCGCCGTTTTCCGACCATTCCCGAAAACTCCATGCAACACGGACGCAACACGGGGCTGCCGATTGTTCGCGCCCTGTTCCCATGGGAAATTGCTGCCGATCGGTGGGTTGTGCCGGGCTGTTGTTGCCGGGCAGCCACGTCTCCATGGAAGCCACGATCAGCGTGGCGCCCCGCCCCATACCGCTTCCGGTCAGCCGAATCGGGCAACTTGCTGCACCACCTTCCATGAAGGATATGCGAGGCGAGCATGGACAAGCTTCTGACCCTCCCCGAATGGGCCGAGAGGGTGTATGGCGACAACCCACCTTCGCTCGCCACCCTCAGACGCTGGGCACGTGATTGCCGGATCTATCCGGTGCCCGAACGCCACGGCCGCTCCTATTACCTGCTCGCGAGCGCACGGTTCCAGATTGAGGCTCCCCACGCCGCGACCTCAGTTCGCCCCGTCCGATCCGTAGTGCCTGGGACGGAGGCCATCACAGCAGGTCGCCCGCGGGGGCCGAGAACCAAAGGCCTGCCCGCGAACCTGTATGAGCGCTCCGGCTATTACTCGTGGCGCGACCCGCGCGATGGGAAGGAGTATGGACTTGGCCGCGACCGCCGGTCAGCCATCAGGCAAGCCATCGAGGCAAACCATGAAGTGGAGGGGGCGCGCGACCGGCGTTCCTTGGTTGATCGCTTGGCAGTCGGCAAGGACAACAGCATGGGCGCGTGGTGTGACACCTATCTGACGATCCTCGAATCCCGCAAGCTGGCCGCCAACAGCATGAAGGAGTTCCGGTCCAGGCTGAAGGTGATTCGGGCGGCGTGGGCGGATCGCCGCATCGACGCCATCACCACCCGCGATGTTGCCGATTTTCTCGATCAATGGGAGTCCAGCGGCAGGAAGAGCATGGCATCGGCCATGCGGTCCATGCTGCTGGACGCCTTCAAGGCTGCGCAGACGAAGGGCTGGGTGAAGGACAACCCCGTTTTGCCGACCAAGGCGCCGACAATCGAGGTGCAGCGCGCCCGCCTGACCCTGGACGATTTCCGCGCCATCCACGCGGTTGCGGTCAAGGACTATGCGCCGTGGCTTGCCAGGGTGATGGAGCTGGCGCTCGTCACCGGCCAACGGCGCGAAGACCTCGCCACCATGGGTCCGCGCGATGTCCGCGACGGCAAGCTCTGGGTCACCCCGAAGAAGACCGAGAAGCACGGCATGCGCATCTGCATCCCGCTCGACCTGCGCCTGCAGGTCGTCAACTGGTCCGTCGGCGAGGTGATCGCCCGGTGCCGGGACAAGGTGCTGAGCCCGCGCTTCATCCACCACAGCAGCTTTGCCGGCAGGGCCAAACCGGGAGACGGCATCCGGCCGCACACGATCAGCATGTGGTTTGCCGAGGCTCGCGACAAGACCGGGCGCACCTGGGCGGACGGCAGCACGCCGCCGAGCTTCCACGAGATCCGGAGCTTGGCCGCCCGGCTCTACCATGAGCAGGGCATCAATGCGCAGATGCTGCTCTGTCACAAATCCCCGGCAATGACAGCTCGCTACTGCGATTCTCGCGGTTCGGAATGGATAGAGGTCAAGCCGAAATGAGGATGAGTTGCGTGCACGAAAGCGGGCCGGGCGGCCGGTGGGTGATGGCCTTTGAGCACGTTCCAGCCTAACAACCCGCGCCAAGCCCTGCCGCTAACTCTCGGAAGGGATGACCTCCACCTCCGTCTCACGCAGCCACAGTTCCGCGCCGATCGGAAGATGCGTAGGCGGCTCCGGCTGCAGTTCGGCCCAGACCTCGAGCGGCTTCCGAGCGAAGCGGACCAGATAGGTCGTTCCTGCCAGATCGGTGAAAGACGGGTTGCGGTTGCCGGGCGTCTGCGTCTCAGTCACCGCACCGACCATCCCCGCCTTAATCCCGGTGCCAGCGATGTTCGCGATCACATGGACCAGCGTCCGACGACCGGCGGCTTCACGGCTGGAGGCGCTCAACACCTTGTAGGCGGCAACCTGCGCAATGATCAGTTGCTCCACATCCCGAACGGCCTGCTTTGGCGCGGTGTTGTCGAACAGATCGCGCATCGCCATTCCATCTGAAGCGCTGTCGCCCATCGGTAGACCTTTACGGCCATCGATCGAATGCTCACTCACCTGCCAACTCCATTTCAGGTTCCGCAACCGAAGGCGCCAAGTAGTTCGGCGGGACGCCATTCTTCAGCAGGTCGACAAGCGCGTTCTGGGTGGTCACAACTTCCTGCGAAGTTTTGACGCGCTGATCCTGGACGCTCATCACGCAGATCGTGACCTCCTGATCGTTCACGGCTTTCACTTGAATGGAATGGCGGGTCTCTGGCCCCCAGGGTGCCGGCGAGTGGAACAGATCACCCTGCTCAAAGCTGTACCGCGGCGGAATCCCCTGCGTCCAAGTACGCCTGCGTGACTTGGGATCGATGACGCAGTCGATGTCCAACGCGGACCTGAAGGACGCATGCACACCAAACGCCCAACCGACAGCAAAGCCGTTCGCGCCGAATGTCACGTTGATGGTCGTGGTGCGGATCGGGTCGTTCTCCGGCCTGGGCCAGAACCGCGGTAGCTGTCCACCAGCTTCTTGCAGCAAGGCGGTCAGGTAAGCCGGGATGTCTTCGACGCATTCGCCCGTGTCGAGGTCGACCAGCCCTAGGACGCGGTTGGATAGGAAGTCCTTGAGGTTTCGGCCGCCATCAACCTCCCGACAGCGGAGCGACACTCGGTAGGTTCGATCCGCCGTTTCATATTCGTCCACTTGTGCAAGAACGACTTCACGCCGCGACCTGATGCGATCTGAGCCAACGTAATCAAGCGCTAGGCGCTTACCCACGCCAGCACAGAGCTTTTTCCGTTCAGACATCCGAAACACCCACCTCAGAACGAGAACGGAATCCGTTCAACGCAACCGGATGAGATTGCACGAGGCAATGGTCAGTTGTCGAGTCTCAGGCTGTTGCTTTTAGCCGCACGCCCGGGCCGCCGTGTCCGTTGTACTGACCGGCCGGAATGAACTCTACGCCCGCCGCTTCCAGCGCGGTTTGGAGCTTACTCAGCGTGCCAGCCAGGGCGTCGCCACCGCTCTCAATCCTGCTGACGGTGTTCGGCGTGACGCCTGCCTCCTTCGCCAATTCGCGGACACCCCACTGAACTGCCGCACGGGCCATGCGAATTTGATCCCCGGTGATCATCAAGCGATACCCTGTATCGACGGATAGCAATTTTGTATTGACGGGCTACCCCTTCCGTCGATACATTGTACCTATCGAGCGAGACAGCGCAACGCTTAACAGGAAGACCGCCGGAAAGCCTCCCTGCTCTGCTCCAGCTGATAGCTCCTTGATCCGAACCTCTCACCGTGCATCCACGGCGCGCCATCCGGCGCGAACGCCCCCGCCATGCCTGGAGGATCCCGCATGAGCCGCCTTGCCCTGTTCACCACCGCCGCGGCTGTTGCCGCCACCATCGCCACCGGCGCCGTCTCCTTCGCCAGTCAGCAACCCGAACCGGCCCCGGTGCTGCGCATCGCCACCGAAGGCGCATTCGCCCCGTGGAACGCCACCACCGCCGACGGCAAGTTGGTAGGCTTCGAGGTCGACCTGGCCAACGACCTGTGCCAGCGGATGCGGGTCCGCTGCGCCATCGTCGCCCAGGACTGGACCGGCATCCTGCCCGGCCTGCAGCAGGGCCGGTATGACGCCGTCATGGCGGGCGTCACCGCCACCGCCGAGCGGGCCGCCGTGGTTGACTTCAGCGCTGCATATGCCGCCGATCCTGCCATCTTCGCGGTGCGGCCGGGCTCCGACTTGATCGGCGCGCTGCCCGATGTGGAGCGCGCCGACCTCTCCACCCCGGCCGGCCAGCGCATCACCGGCAGCGCTGCTCGCGCCATGGACGGGAAGGTGATCGCCGTGCAGGCCTCGACCATCCACGCCCACATGCTGGAGGCGCTGTTCCCTCGCATCCGGCTGCGCTTCTACGAGACGGTGGACGCTGCCGCCCTGGACCTCGCGGCCGGCCGCGTCGACGCGATGCTGACCGCCCGCACGACGGTGGACGCCCTGCGTGCCGCTGGCGGGCACCTGATCCCAGTCGGCCCCGCCTTCAGCGGCGGTGTATTGGGCGGCGGTGTGGCTGTCGCCGTCCGCAAGGGCGACCAGTTGTCCGCCCGCTTCACCCAGGCTATCGCCAGTGCCGCAGAGGACGGCACCACCGCGCGCCTGTCCGGCCGCTGGTTCGGCACCGACTTGTCGGTTCACTGATCCCCTGGAACGATGGCCTCTCTCCCATAGTCCAGGACAAGGCCCTCCCCTGGAGCTCCCCACGATGACGAACCCGACCAATGCACCCGAACCGCGTTCCGCCACCGAAATCCATGGCCTCATTGCCGAACTGAAGGTCGGTGGCAGCCTCGTGTTGCATAACGATGAATACGACCCCGCCGATGTGCTTCGGGCGGAGATCGCGAACGGCCATCGCTATGTCATGGACTCGGCCGGCGCGCCGTATGTCCGCATCACCCGCTGGGCGTAAAGCACCGACAGGAGTTCCCCACCATGACGACCATCACCAACGCGCCCAAGGGCGCGAACGCCTCAGCTACGCCCATCGTCTGTGCTACCCGCCACACCGTCACGGCGCACGAACGCGCCGCCGAGCGCGAAGTCCAGGACCTGCGAGCGATGCTGCTGGGGAGTACCTCCCTTCCCCACCTGGGAATGACGATCGCCGAGGCCAGCCGGAAGACCGCCGAACTACTGGCGGAGAACGATGGCCTCGACCTGCTGACCGACGAACAGGCCGACGCCTTTGCCGCCCAATGGAGCGTGCTGGAAAACACCGTCATCGCCGCCGTGCCCAGCACGATCCTGGACGCCGCGTCGATCCTGGACCGCATCTTTCCGGATGATGACCCCCACTTTCCCGAGCGCGACATTCCCGCCGTGCGCCGCGTCGCGACCTTCCTGCATCAAGTCGTGGAGACGGCTCGAAGCGTGTCTCCGGACGAAACCAGCATCATCCCCAG
>CBFGPE010000187.1:0-11538 GCA_965650625.1 uncultured Azospirillum sp.
GCCCGGCCAGTTCCGGCAGCCAGCGCTCCGCCGGCCCGTCGAGATCGACCACGCCACTTGCGGCCAACCGCAGCACGGCGGCGGCGAGAATGGTCTTGGTCAGGCTGTAGACCAGGGCCCGCCGATCGGCCGGATCAGCCGCCGCCGCGCCGCGCACAGGCTTCCGCCGCAGCACCAGCGTGCGGACCGGCTCCGCATCGGCCCCCCGGCCGCGGGTGAAGGCGACGACGGCGATCCCGGCCGGAGCGGGGCTCACGCTCTCCTCCCCCAACAGACCTGTCAGGGCGGCGGTCAGCAGGTCCAGTTCGGTATCCGCACCCGCCATCTTTTTCTTGTTCATCGCTCGCCAACTCCCGCTACCCATCCTGTCTGTCACCACAGATAAGAAGGCACTCACAAGGCAAAGGAAAATCAGGTCCGCTCCTACTGGGGCGCCCCGCAGGTGGGCCGTTAACCACAACTGTCAGCTGTCACCCGCCAGCGACCTGCTGTATCCTTATGAAACCGCCCCCGTGGAGGGCCGTGCCATGCCCGTGATGGACGCCGACCAGCGCCGGAAACTGGAAGATCAGCTGCTTCGCAAGGCGGAGGAGGCGATACGGACCCTGCGCCGGGAGGCGGAGACCGGCGACCCCGCCCGCGTCGACTCCCTGGCGGAGGGAATGGCCGGACTGCTGAAGACCCGGGAATTTCCCAGCCTGCGCGCCGCCGAGTTCCGCGAGCTGACCCGCGCCATCCAGCGCGGCGCCTATCAGCGCAGCGTCGATTCGCTGCTGATCCAGGCCGAACGCTGCGGCCATCGCGGCGACGAGAAGGGGCGCAACGCGCTGCTGACCCAGGCCAAGGACCATTTCGCCAAGGCCCTGCGCTTCGGCGCCGACGACGAGTTCCGCCACGGCGTCGAGCGGCGCGTGCAGGCGACCCTGATGACCAGCAAGGACGGGGTGGACGACCGCACCAAGCAGGCGGCCAAACACAAGCTGGACCAGCATGACGTCGGCGCCAAGCCGCCCAACGGCATCGAGCGACGCCGCGCCATCCGCTACATGGACCCGGTCCTGGCGGTGGAGGCGGAGGGACGGCGCTGCACCACGATCAACTGGTCGACCCGCGGCCTGCTGGTCGATCTGCCGCCGGAGGAATTCGCCCACGCCGTCGGCGGCAAGCTGCGGCTGGAGCTGTATTGCCCCGAGATTCCGGAGACCGTCGGTCCCGATAAGATCAGCCATCGCATCGGCGGCCGGCAGATCGCCCATGTGGTCCGCCTCGACCCCGACCGCCGCGCTGTGGCCCTGTCCTTCCCCGACATCAGCACCGTGATGCTGGACCTGATCCACGCCATGAAGGACGCCGGCATCAAGCCCGAACCGGAGCGCTGACGTCCTCAACCACCGCCCTCAACCACCAATGAAGCGCCCGTTGTGGCCGCGACGCAGCGGATGTTCGTCCGGATCGGCGACGGGCAGCAGGCCATTGATGCGCGCGCCCGCCTCGGCCGGCAGGCAGAACAGGTTGATCCCCATGCCAAGCCCGTGGATCTCCGTGCCGTTGTCGACCAGCCCATGGCCGAAGATCGGCTCCGTCCGGCCGGCGAAGTTGGCGGGATTGTGGAAGGCGGGCAGATACCAATAGCAGGCGTAACCCAGCTCCCCCAGCAGGCGGATCAGGGCCGCCGATTTGTCCGGCCGGTCATTCTCCACATAGAGGACCGGACGGTCGCGGGCGATCAGGCTGCGCGCGCCCTCCAGAACCTCGGCCTCCATCCCCTCGACGTCGATCTTGATCAGACGGATACGGCCCGCCGCTTCAAGAGCCAGACCATCCAGTCGATACACCGGCACCGGCCGGTCGCCGGCCAAGGCGTCAAGCGACAGCGCGCCGTAATTGCCCTCCGCGTCCATCGCCACGCCGGCAAGATGCAGCACCCCGTCGGCGGTGCCGGCGGCGGCCAGCATGCCGTCCGCCCAATCCAGTCCGTTCAGCGCCAGATTGCCGCACAGCAGCCGATGGTTGGCATCGATCGGCTCCAGCGCCAGGACCCGGCCGGTGGGGCCGACCAGCCGGGCCAGCGCCACCGTGTGGGCGCCGATGTTGGCGCCGACATCGATCACCCGGTCCCCCGCCCGGACGCACTGGCGGAACAGCGCGACCTCCTGTTCGAAATACTCGCCGTAATAGTCCAGCGACCGGCCGACGACGCTGTCGGTACGCCGGTACATCATCAGGCCGTGCCTCGCCCTGACCAGTCCGACCGGCCCCGCACCGCCCAACAGATCCTCCGCCATCGCTCCCCCCTGCATTGCCATGGGCGGAAGTGTAGCGGAGCCGGCCCTCAACGTCACATCACGCCGATCCCGCTGGGCGCCGTCACGGCGTGTTCCTTCAGGATCGCTTCGGAGATCGCCGAGACCTCGATCAGCTGCACCTCGTAACCCCACAGGTTGGCGATGTGGCGCAGCACCGCCTTGGCGTCGCTTTCGTCCAGCAGCACGCCGTTGGTGACGCGGTGCTGCAGGATCAGCTTGCGGTCGCCGGCAAGATCGACGTCGACGATCTGGATGTCCGGTTCCAGGTAACCCAGGTCGTACTGACGGGCCAGCTTCTTGCGGATGTCGCGATAGCCGCGCTCGTTGTGGATGTGATCGACCAGCAGATAGGGGTCCTCCGCGTCGTCGCGCACGCTGAACAGCTTCAGCTTCCGCATCAAATGCGGGCTGAGATACTGTAGCACGAAGCTCTCGTCGCGGAAATTGGCCCAGGCCTCGCGCACCGCCGCCATGCCGTCGCCCTGGCCGGCAAGGTCGGGGAACCACTGGCGGTCCTCGTCGGTCGGCTTCTCGGCGATGCGGGCGATGTCCTGCATCATGGCGAAGCCGATCGCGTAGGGGTTCAGGCCGGAGAAGCGCTTGTCGTCGAACTCCGGCTGGAACACCACCGAGGTGTGGGAGTGCAGGAATTCCAGGAAAGCGCCTTCGCTGATCTGGCCGGTCTCGTGCAGGCGGCTCATGATCTGGTAATGGACGTAGGTGGCACAGCCCTCGTTCATCACCTTGGTCTGTTTCTGCGGATAGAAATACTGCGAGATGTGGCGGACGATGCGCAGGATTTCGCGCTGCCAATGCTCCAGCCGCGGCGCCTTCTTCTCCAGGAAATAGAGGATGTTCTCCTCCGGCAGGCCCAGCAGCTTCTTGCGTTCCGACACCGACTTGGCCGGGCGCTGGCCGGCGGCCGGCTTCGGCACCGTGCGCCACAGGTCGTTGAAGGTCTGGTCCTGATATTCCTGCCGCTCGCGCTCGCGCCGCTGCTCGGTCCGCAGGTCGGAGCGCTTCTTCGGATATTTGTGCACACCCTGGCTCATCAGCGCATGGGCGGCGTCCAGCACCCGCTCCACCGCGGCATGGCCGTAACGTTCCTCGCAATGGGTGATGTAGGTCTTGGCGAATTCCAGATAGTCCAGAATGCCTTCGGCATCGGTCCATTGCTGGAACAGCTGGTTGTTCTTGAAGAAGTGATTGTGGCCGAAGGCGGCGTGGGCGATCACCAGCGTCTGCATCGTCATGGTGTTCTCTTCCATGATGTAGCTGATGCAGGGGCTGGAGTTGATGACGATCTCGTAGGCCAGGCCGCGATAGCCCTTGCGGTACATCATCTCGTCGCGGGCGAAATGCTTGCCGAAGGACCAGTGCTTGTACATCAGCGGCATGCCGATGGACGAATAGGCGTCGAGCATCTGCTCGGCGGTGATGACCTCGATCTGGTTGGGATAGACGTCGAGGCCCATCTCCTTCAGCGCGATGTGCTCGATGGCGTCGTAGACGCGCTTGATCTTGTCGTAATCCCACTCGACGCCGTCATACAGCAGCGCGTCGGGTCTGGTGATCACAGCGGTCATTCTCGATCTCCCCCTACCGCCCCCACGCCGGAGGGCGGTGATTTCCCTTTATCCCCTCAGGCGCCCCTTACGCCCCCGCCTTCTCGCGGGCGAAGAGCTCGCGGAAGACCGGGAAGATCTCCCGGCGGGAGCGGACGCGGCGCATCGCCAGCGGGCGTTCCGGGCTCTGCACCTGCTTGTAGGTGCGCCACAGCTCGGTCTCGCGGCCCAGCGCCGACAGGCCCATGTTGTGTTCCGCCGCCACCTCGATGTAGGCGAAATACTGGCACATCGGCAGGATGGCGTCGCGCAGCAGGGTCGCCGACTTGGCGTTGTCCGACGACATGTTGTCGCCGTCCGACGCCTGGGCGGCGTAGATGTTCCATTCATTGTGCGGGTAACGGTCCTGCACGACCTTCTGCATCTCCTCCAGCGCCGTCGACACCACGGTGCCGCCGGTCTCGGTGGAGTAGAAGAAGGTTTCCTCGTCCACCTCCTTGGCCTCGTGGGTATGGCGGATGAAGACGATGTCGACCGACCGGTAGCGCCGCCGCAGGAACAGGTACAGCAGCATGAAGAAGCGCTTGGCCAGATCCTTCATGTGCTCGGTCATCGAGCCGGACACGTCCATCAGGCAGAACATCACCGCCTGGGCGATGGGCTTCGGCACCGATTCGAACCGGTTGTAGCGGACGTCGATCGGATCGATGAAGGGAATGCGGCGGGAGCGCAGGACGATGTGCTCCAGCTGCTCGCGCAGCGCCTGGATCTGGTCGGCATCCTCGCCGGCCTCCTCCGCCTCGCGCAGCATCTCCTCCAACTCGCGGATCTCGTCACGCTTGGGGCGCTTCAGCGCGATGCGGCGCGACAGGCTGTTCCGCATGGTGCGGACGAGGTTCAGGTTGGCGGGCGACCCCGACACCGAATAGCCGGCGCGGGTCAGCGTGTGCGATTCCGACTGCTTGACCTTCTGCTTCACCAGATCGGGAAGCTCCAGATCCTCCAGGAAGATGTCGAGGAACTCGTCGCGCGACAGGACGAAGCGGAACTCGTCCTCGCCCTCGCCGTCGGCGCTGCCCTCGCTGCCGCGGCCGCCACCGCCGCCGTCCGGGCGCTGGATGGTGTCGCCTTCCACATATTCCTTGTTGCCGGGCACGACATAGTCGCGCACCCCACCCTGGCTGGCGCGGTGGAAGGACGGTTCGCGCACCCCGCCGGCGGCGATCGTCACCTTCTCGCCGTTCTCGATATCCTGGATGCCCCGCTTGCCGGAGGCGTCGCGGACCGCCTTGACCACCTGTTCCTTGGCACGGCGCAGGAAGCGCTGGCGGTTGGCCAAGCTCTTGCCCTGCGGGTTCAGGCGACGGTCGATGATGTTCATCAAGGGGCTGGCCCTCCCACCCGTTTCGTCACGCGGCCTTCGAACTCTGACAGCATTCTATGACAGTGGGGTTGCCGCGGGGCGTTGCAACACCCCGCCCCGCGGCAATTAAGCGCCCCCAACCTGCCCGGTCGTCAGCCCGCCTGCTTGACCCGCATGTACCACTCGACCAGCCGGCGGACCTGCCGCTCGGTGTAGCCGCGGGTCATCATGCGCGAGACGAACTCGGTGTGCTTCTTCTCGGTCTCGCCGTCCTTCTTCGAGCCGAAGCTGATGACCGGCAGCAGATCCTCGACCTGACTGAACATCCGCTTCTCGATGACCTCGCGGATCTTCTCGTAGGAGGTCCAGGACGGGTTGCGGCCGGCATTCGCCGCGCGGGCGCGCAGGGCGAACTTCACCACCTCGTTGCGGAAGTCCTTCGGGTTGGCGATGCCCGCCGGCTTCTCGATCTTGGTCAGCTCCTGGTTCAGCAGCTCGCGGTTCATCAGCTGGCCGGTGTCGGGATCCTTGAAGTCCTGATCCTCGATCCAGGCATCGGCATAGTCGACATAGCGGTCGAACAGGTTCTGGCCGTAGTCGGAGTAGGATTCCAGATAGGCCTTCTGGATCTCGTTGCCGATGAACTCGGCATAGCGCGGGGCGAGTTCGGCCTTGATGAACTCGACGTACTTCTTCTCCGTCTCCTCCGGGAACTGTTCGCGCCGGATCGCCTGTTCCAGCACATACATCAGATGCACCGGATCGGCCGAGATCTCCGTCGAGTCGTAGTTGAAGGTCGAAGCCAGGACCTTGAAGGCGAAGCGGGTGGAGATGCCGCCCATTCCTTCGTCGACGCCGGCCTGGTCCTTGTACTCCTGCATCGACTTGGCTTTGGGATCGGTCTCCTTGACGCTCTCGCCGTCATAGACCCGCATCTTGCTGTAGAAACTGCTGTTGGGATGCTCGCGCAGGCGCGACAGCACCGAGAAGCGGGCCAGCATCTCCAGCGTCGCCGGCGCGCAGGGCGCGGTCGCCAGATCGGAGCCGTTGACCAGCTTCTCGTAGATCTTCTGCTCCTCCGCCACCCGCAGGCAGTAGGGGACCTTGATCACGCAGATGCGGTCGATGAAGGCTTCGTTGTTCTTGTTGTTCTTGAAGGTCTGCCACTCCGCCTCGTTGGAGTGGGCCAGGATCACGCCCTGGAAGGGGATGGCGCCGATATTCTCGGACCCGACATAGTTGCCCTCCTGCGTCGCGGTCAGCAGGGGGTGCAGCATCTTGATCGGGGCCTTGAACATCTCGACGAATTCCAGCATGCCCTGGGTCGCCCGGTTCAGGCCGCCGGAGAAGCTGTAGGCGTCGGGATCGTTCTGGCTGTAGATCTCCAGCTTGCGGATGTCGACCTTGCCGACCAGCGACGAGATGTCCTGGTTGTTCTCGTCGCCCGGCTCGGTCTTGGTCACGCCGATCTGGCGCAGCTTGCTGGGGTGCAGCTTCACCACCTTGAAGCGGTTGATGTCGCCGCCGAATTCGTCGAGGCGCTTGACCGCCCACGGGCTCATCAGCCCGGTCAGGCGGCGCTTCGGGATGCCGAAGCGTTCCTCAAGCTCGTCGCCGATCTCGTCCGGGTTGAACAGGCCGAGCGGGCTTTCGAAGATCGGGCTGATCTCCTTGCCGGCCTTGAGGACATAGATCGGGCATTTCTCCACCAGCGACTTCAGCCGCTCCGCCAGCGACGACTTGCCGCCGCCGACCGGGCCCAGCAGGTAGAGGATCTGCTTACGCTCCTCCAGCCCTTGCGCGGCGTGGCGGAAGAAGCCGACGATCCGTTCGATCGTCTCTTCCATGCCGTAGAACTCGGAGAAGGCGGGATAGACCTTGATGGTCCGGTTCATGAAGATGCGGCCCAACCGCGGGTCGCGGGCCGTGTCGACCACCTCCGGTTCGCCGATGGCGGCCAGGATGCGTTCGGAGGCCGAGGCGTAGGACATGGGGTCGTCGCGGCACAGCTGGAGATAGTCCATCAGGGACATCTCGGTCTCGCGGCGGGTCTCGTAATTCTGCGTGTAGCGCGTGAACAGTTCGTCGGCCGGGAACATTCGTCGCTCCGTCTTATCTGGTCCGATGCGCCGGGGTGCCGCCGGTGGCTGCGGCGGCAGGCCGCGGCGCATGCCGCGATCCATGGGGCACTCCAGGGAAGACGCGGACCTCAAGGGGTCCACAGCCTCCCCGCTCAGCGGTAGAAGCCAGCGGTCTGGTGTAAGGAACGGTCCTGTGAAGGCCGGGAGCCGTCCGTCCTGCGACGCGGCAACCCCCGAACGAGTCATTTTTGAATGTAATGCTCCACCTGGAGCTTTCCAGGCACTCAGGCTCCATAGCCGGAAAGCCCGCCGTGAAGCCGGCCTCTGCCATAGGACCTAGGTCCCACGGCCAGAGTTGGTGCGGCGAGCGCACCCGCTCAACCTGCGCGCGTGTTTGCCGCGCGTGCGGTGGAAGGTTCGGCGATTGGACTGTGACGGCTTTGCAGAGAGACGGCGTGTATCCGGCGGCAGTCGTCGTTGCCCGTCCGGTCGGGGAGAGTTGCCCAGTGCTGGTCGATCCATTGCGGTTCGATCGGGCCCTCTTGATCACGCCATCGGCCTCCTCAAGCAAGCGCGCCGCCTCGACCAAGCACGGCGCAGGGATTTACCGTCGATGCTGGACTCCAAACCTTAACAAAATCTCGCAAGCGACATTGCGGCTGGCCGTATCGTATGGCCGGTGCTCCGTAACACCTCGCCTCAATACCTCTTTGAGATCATGTTGCGTCCCATTCGTCCCCATCAACAAGGCGGAAATTGGGTGAGGATGCGGCATTGACGCGGCGCGGTGGGGGATTACCGCTCGATTGCCGAATTGTTTCAATAACTTGGCAAGCTTGCCACGGGGCGGGAAATTTTAAGGAGGGGTCCGCGTCCGGCCAGCCGCCGCCGTCGGGAGCGACAATCGCAGGCGGCAGACGCGACTTTCGGGCAAGGCCCGCTCAGGCCGGAAGACTGGTCCTCAGCCCCATGGCCAGGACCTCGCGCAGGCTGGCGGGGGTGACCGGCTTGGCCAGCACCGCGTCGGCGCCGCCGTCGCGCGCCTGGGCCTCGCGGTCGCCGTCGACACGGCCGCTCATCAACACCACCGGCAGGGCCTGCCGGTACGGCTCGCCGCCGGCGCGGAGCGCGCGGACGAAGCCGAAGCCGTCCATCGGCTGCATTTCCACGTCGCACAGCACCAGATCGGGAGAGTGGGCTGCGACGGCGGCGAGGCCCGACTCGCCGTCGGCGGCCTGATGCACCGCCTTGACACCCAGCGTGCCCAGCATCTTCGCCAACACCATGCGGGTGAAGGACTCGTCCTCGATCACCAGAACCGACAGGGCGCCGAACGGCATCTCCGTCCCGCCTGCCCCGGTACCCTCAGCAGCACCCTCAGCCGACCGGTCAGCCACCACGCCCGCCCTTTCGCTTGAGCCACCCCGGCGGACTGGCGCCGGGGGGTCATTTCGTGACCGGACTTGTGTACGATGGCAACCAAAGCCGCGCAAGATGTCCAAAAACAAGAGGGGCGGAGTGCCCTGGATGAGCGGTTGCGCCGGTCCTCCGGCCCCGCTTAGATGGCATGCATGAGCTTCCTCGATCACATCCGCGCGTGCAACGCGCACGACCTGTCCGGCTTCCGCCCCTTCGAGCTGGACGGCCACACCGTGGGCTGGGTGCGCCATGCCCTGGCCGAGGCGCTGCCCGGCGTCGATCCAGGCTTCATCGTCACCGCCGACCGGCTGACCATCGCGCCCGAGATCCGGGACTTCGAAGCGCGCTCCACCCTGCTCGACCATGCCGCCGCCTATCTGGTGGAGAAGGGCACGGTCACCGCGCTGCGCGGGGAATATTACCCGATCCTGCCGCGTTGGGGGGCGGAGCCGCTGGCCCGGCTGGACCGCGCCGCGGTCGGCGCCTTCGGCATCGAGGCCTATGGCCTGCACATCAACGGCTTCGTCCGCGATGAGGCCGCCGGTAATGGGGCCGGCGGTCTGCTGCTGTGGGTCGGCCACCGCGCCCGCGACCGCGAGGTGGCGCCGGGCCAGTTCGACAATTTGATCGCCGGCGGCCAACCCATCGGCCTGTCGCTGGCCGAAAATCTGGAGAAGGAGGCGGCGGAGGAGGCCGGGCTTGATGCCGAGACCGCGCGCCGCGCCGTGCCGGTCGGCGCCATCAGCTACACGATGGAGACTCCGGCCGGCCTGAAGCGCGACCGCCTGTTCGTCTACGACCTGGAGCTTCCGCCCGGCCTCACCCCGGTCAACACCGACGGCGAGGTGGAGTGCTTCGAACTCTGGCCGCTGGACAAGGTGGCCGACTCGGTGCGCAGCACCGGCGACTGGAAGTTCAACGTCAACCTCGTGGTGATCGACTTCCTGGTCCGCCACGGCTGGCTGACCCCGGAGAGTGAGCCCGACTATCTGGAGATCGCCTGCGGCCTGCGCCGGTAGGCCCGACTCCGGTCAAACAAAAGGCCCCGCCCTCTTGCGAGAGCGGGGCCTTATTGTTTCCGGCCGCGGGCGCGCCCGGTGCCTTTACCAGAGCCTTGCTTACCCTGGGCGTTGCTTACCCTGGGCCTTACTGCGGCAGCGGCTGCGGGCTGTCGGCCAGCGAGCGCAGATAGGCGATGACGGCGGCGCGGTCGTCGTCCTTCTTCAGGCCGGCGAAGGTCATCTTGGTGCCCGGGGCATAAGCCTTCGGGTCGTAGAGGAACTTGTTCAGCTCGTCATAGGTCCAGGTGCCGCCGGTCTTGACCAGGGCATCGGAATAGCTGAAGCCCTGCATATGGCCCTTCGGACCGCCGACGACGCCGTACAGGTTCGGGCCGACCTTGGCCGAACCGCCCTTGTCGAAGCTGTGGCAGGCGGCGCAGGCCTTGGCGACCTTCTGGCCGGCCTCCGGGCTGGCGGCGGCGAGCAACGGCGCGATCGGCGCCGGACCGGTGGGAGCCGCACCCTTGTCGGCAGGCGCGCTGGCCCCCTCGGGCGTCGCGATGACATAGACGCTCTTCTCGAGCGGCTTCGAATGAACCAGCACCTTGGACGCGAATCCGGCCAGCATCGCGATCAGCCCGGCCAGAAGCACGGCGCCGAAAACCTTGTTCCACTCCATGCTCATTGAGAGCCCCTTTTTTCCCTATTTCAGTACACTCGGCGTTTCTCCCGCCCGCGGCTGAACGCGCCGCGGCTACCATAGCCCGCGGTCCGAAGCTTGTCATAGCCCGGCGGACCGCGAAAAAAGGTCGCATACAAATTTGTCGCAGTCACCAACCTCTTAATTTGCTTGCGCATTACGCTGCACCGCAAAATAGGGCGGCCCCCGCTATTCCGTCTCCTGACGCCACCCCTTGACTGCATTGGGCCGCCGTGGTTCACCCGCGCCAGTTCCGTTACGGATCCGTGATCCATCGGCCCCTCCCCACCCGGAGTTTCCGCGCCATGTCGACCGCAGCCCCCGCCAGCCAGTCCACCGACCTCCGTGGCGGCCGTCCCGCCAACCCGATCGTGGTGATCCCGGCGCGCATGGCCTCCACCCGGCTGCCCGGCAAGCCGCTGGCTGACATCCTGGGCGCGCCGATGATCGTCCATGTGCTGCGTCGCGCCATGGAGGCGGCCATCGGCCCGGTGGTGGTCGCCTGCGCCGAGCCCGAGATCGCCCGCGCCGTCGAGGCCGCCGGCGGCACCGCCGTGCTAACCCGCCCCGACCATCCCTCGGGCTCCGACCGCATCTTCGAGGCGCTGCAGCTCATCGACCCGGAGGGGCGCTACGACGCGGTGGTCAACGTGCAGGGCGACCTACCGACCATCGAGCCGGAGAGCGTGCGCGCCGCCTTCGCCCCGCTGGCCGACCCGAAGGTCGACATCGCCACGCTGGTCGTCGAGATCACGCGCGAGGAGGAACGAACCGACCCCAACGTGGTCAAGGCGGTGCTGGAGCTGCCGGCAGGATCCCGCCAGGGCCGCGCGCTCTATTTCACCCGCGCCACCGCGCCGACCGGCGACGGGCCGCTCTTTCACCACATCGGCCTCTACGCCTACCGCCGGGCCGCGCTGGAACGCTTCGTGTCGCTGCCGCCCTCGGTGCTGGAGCAGCGCGAGCGGCTGGAGCAGTTGCGCGCCCTGTCCAACGGCATGCGCATCGACGCGGCGGTCGTTGACGCGGTTCCATTGGGTGTCGATACTCCCGCCGACCTGGAGCGCGCCTGCGCCCTCCTGTCCGCCCGCAAGGGCGGCTGA
>CBFGPE010000188.1:0-11418 GCA_965650625.1 uncultured Azospirillum sp.
AGCGGGATGCCCGATCAACAAAAACGTGCTGTCGCACTTCAGCTTGATTCCGCGCACCGTCCCCTTGCCGTCGGTCTTTGGGCAGTTCAGTGCCTGCATCAGTCGCGGCCGGGACTCCAGCCGGCTCATGAAGCGTTCGACGTCGAAGATGGTGCGGATGTTGATGACGCGCAACGCCTCGATCTGGTCGAGGTCGAGCGCCAGGATGAGCTGCGCTTGCGCCACCCAGTCCATCGTCTCGTAGATGCCGTAGGGCGTCTCGACGAACAGCAGGATCGGGTTTGCTGTGGCGAGGTTCTGCACGTCCTCGATCTCGAACTCGGCCAGTCGGAACTTGATCGCCGAATCGATGCCCAGGATCATGTCGATAGGGTATTCGCGGATGAAGCTCTGCGACCGCGGGTCGATCCGCCGAATCTGCAACTGCGGCACTCGGCTCAGCAAGGTTTGCAGCCCCAGCTTGGGAAAGAAGCCGACGAGGAAGGCGATCAGCAGTTCCGGCACCCGGTCGCCCACCGCGCCTTCCGGCATCATCTGCGCCACGTCCATATAGCCGTGATGCAGGGTGACTGCGGTGACGCAGGCCAGGATGATGTGCCCCGTCACCCGCAGGAAGGAAATCGGCGACAGGTCGTAGTTGGAGATGCGGCGGATCAGATAGTCGATCGACCAGACATAGGCCCCGAAGAAGGCGAAGGACAGCACCGCCACGGTCTGGAGCTGGTAATGCACCATGTCGATCCGCGTGACGCCATCGACTTCGTACAGCGTCATGCCGCTGAACAGCGGCTGGAAATGGTCCAGCCTGTCCTTGCCCAGCAGCATGCCGCTGGAGGTCAGGAAGCCGCTGAAGGACACCATGATGAAGACCAGGACCGGAAAGAAATAGGCGCGCCATTCCGACGGCTGCGTGTTGTCCGGTCCCTGCGGTAGCGCACGATATTTGTAGGCCGCGAACTCGAAGGACGGGATCAGCTGGTCGTGCTCCTGACCTTCGATGCGGAAGACCGACTCCAGGTCCGCGATGATCTTCTGCCGCACATTCTTGATGTTGCTGCGACCGATGAAGATCGTCAGCGGCAGGATGAAGGACAGGCCGAGCAGACCGAGTGCGCTCAGCACCCGCAACTCGCCGATTACATGGATCACTTCGTCGAACATCACGCCCCCGGCCCGCAATACCGACACGCCGCTTTTCAGACGTGCGACCACGACAATACGGCCACGCTACGGTCGTGCCGCCGAAGGTTATACTCCCATTGGGTTATTTTCGGGGAATTTTTGCACGTGACAATCGACGGTGCAAGCCCGTCCGACTAGAGGTCGGTCCCCGCCATCCGATGACGGATTGCGTCCGCCTGGATTCGAACGTGGCTGAGATGAGGATTGATTTTCAGCGCCGCATCGAACGCCCGCAGGGCCGGCTTTTCGTCGCCCAGCGCCAGATAGACGAGGCCCAACTCGACCAACGCTCCAAAATGGCGGGGCTCTAGCGACAGGGCATGGCGCAGGTCCAGCATGGCGGCGCGGTAGTCACCCAGCATGTAATGAGCAGCGGCGCGCTTGTTCCATCCTTCGGCATAGGATGGGTCGCGGGCGACCACCAGGTCGAAGGCACGCAGCGCCGACTCGTAATCGTCGCTGTTCAGGCTGAACACCCCGGCGCGCATGTCGCGCACCATCACCGGGTCGGGATGCTCCAGCCAGAAGTCCCAGATATGCTCCTCCACCGATTCGGCATAGGCGGCGTCGGTGGTGCTGTGCAAGGCCTGGAAAAGATTGTCGAGACGCATGTTTCCCTGCCCCGCGCCAGCCGGCACCCCGAGGGTCAGCAGCAAAAGCACTGTCAAGGAAAAGAAGCGTCGAATCATCATGCTCCAAATTTGGGCACGGATTCGACGAGCTGCCAACTATTTTTTGGTTGCAAAACGCTAACGAATTGGTCGGAGGCGTTGTCGTTGGGCGTTAGAGCCGCTGGCCTATGCCCCCTATACCATTGGTGCAGGCCAAAGAATGGTCGGAAACGGCAAACGGCCGGCGGATCGCTCCGCCGGCCGTCTGTTTTACCGGATGTGTCCCAATCGTCCGGAAGACGATCAGGCGGCCTTGTTGCGGCCGGCCACGATTTCGTCGGTGACGTTGCGCGGCACCGGCTCGTAGTGGCTGAACTCCATCGAGTAGGACGCACGGCCCGAGGTCATGCCGCGCAGCTGGCCGATGTAGCCGAACATTTCGTTCAGCGGGACATTGGCCTCGACGGCGATGTTCGAACCACGCTCCAGCTGGCCCAGGACGGTGCCGCGACGACGGTTCACGTCGCCGATGACGTCGCCCAGGTAATCCTCCGGCGTGACGACCTCGACCTTCATCACCGGCTCGAGCAGGATCGGGCCGGCCTTCGGCAGGGCCTCACGGAAGCAGGCCTTGGCGGCGATTTCGAACGTCAGGGCGTTCGAGTCGACGTCGTGGTACTTGCCGTCCACCAGGCGGGCGCTGAAGTCCACAGTCGGGTAGCCGGCGAGGACGCCGTCTTCCTTCTGCATTTCCAGACCCTTGCCGACCGACGGAACGTACTCGCGCGGAACCGAACCGCCGACCGTCTCGTCCTTGAAGCTGAAGCCGGCGCCACGCTCCAGCGGCTCGAAGATGATCTTCACTTCGGCGAACTGGCCCGAACCACCGGTCTGCTTCTTGTGGGTGTAGGTGTACTCGACCGGCTTGGTGATCGTCTCGCGGTAGGCGACCTGGGGCTTGCCCATGTTGCCTTCCACGCCGAACTCCGTGCGCATACGGTCCAGCGTCACTTCCAGGTGCAGCTCACCCATGCCGCGCAGGATGGTCTGGCCGGTTTCACGGTCGGTCTCCAGGCGGAGCGACGGATCGGCGCGGACCATCTTGCCCAGCGCGATCGAGAACTTCTCCTGCTCGCCCTTGGTCTTCGGCTCGACCGAGACGCTGATGACGGGGTCGGGGAAGCGCATGCGCTCCAGGATGACCGGGTGGGCGGCGTCGCAGAGCGTGTCACCGGTCTCGGTCTCCTGCAGGGAGACGAGCGCGATGATGTCGCCGGCGCGGGCTTCCTCGATCGGGTTGGCGTCCTTCGCGTACATCTCGACCATGCGGCCGATCTTCTCGCGCTTGCCGCGGGTCGAGTTCAGGATCGACATGCCCTTGGTCAGCACGCCCGAATAGACGCGGACGAAGGTCATCGAGCCGTAGGTGTCGTTCAGCACCTTGAAGGCCAGCGCCGAGAAGGGCGCGTCGTCGGAGCTGAGACGCTCGCCGTTCGGGTTGCCGTCCTCATCCACCGTCTTGATCGCCTCGACGTCGGTCGGGGCCGGCAGCAGATCGACGACCGCATCCAGAACCTGCTGGACGCCCTTGTTCTTGTAGGACGAACCGCAGAGGACCGGGGTGAAGGCGCTGGTAATGGTGCCCTTGCGCAGGCAGGCGCGCAGCACGTCGGCCGACGGCTCCTCACCCGACTCCAGGTAGGCTTCCATCGCCGCATCGTCCTGCTCCAGAGCGGTGTCGACCAGCTCGGAACGCAGCTGCGGGATCAGCGCGATGTTGTCGAGGTCTTCCTTGACGGTCAGGTTGAGCTTCTGGGCGAGATCGTCGGTGATCTCCCAGATCTCCCACTTGGCGTCCTTGTCGTCCGAGAACCAGACATAGGCCTTCATCTCGACGAGGTCGACCATGCCGCGGAAGTTGTCTTCCGAGCCGAGCGGAACCTGGATGCAGACCGGACGGGCGTTCAGGCGCTGACGGATCATGCTGACGCAGCGCTGGAAGTTGGCGCCCGAGCGATCCATCTTGTTGACGTAGCAGATGCGCGGAACGTTGTAGTTGTCGGCCAGACGCCAGTTGGTCTCCGACTGCGGCTCCACGCCGGCGACGCCGTCGAACACCACGACCGCGCCGTCGAGCACACGCAGCGAACGGTTCACCTCGATGGTGAAGTCGACGTGGCCGGGGGTGTCGATGACGTTGATCTTCTTGTCGCGCCAGAAGGCCGAGACCGCGGCGGACTGAATGGTGATGCCGCGCTTCTGCTCCTGCTCCATGTAGTCGGTCGTGGTCGACGTCTTCAGATCCTTCGTCTCGTGGACGTCGATGATCGTGTGCTTGCGACCGGTGTAGTACAGAATACGCTCGGTGGTCGTCGTCTTGCCCGCGTCGACGTGGGCGATGATGCCGATGTTCCGAATGTCAGACAGTGGCGTTTGGCGCGGCATGTTGCGGTTCCATTGCAGTAACGCGACAACCGAAGCGCGACCGTCAGGGGTCGTCCGCTTCGGCGGCAGAGGTTGGTCGGGGTTTTACGGGCGATCTGTTAAGGCGTCATTAACATTCCGTAAACCGACAAGCAATTTGTCGGAATATTGAAGCGCGCGGCCCTCACAGCGTTCGGGCCACGCCGGCACACCCCAACCGAGGCTGCCGGGTCGCCCCGTTTCCGCCGCCTTATTTAGCAGCGGTGACCTGAATTTCAACGAGATACTGAGGCGCGGCCAGCTTGGCCTCCACCGTGGCGCGCGCCGGCGGATTGGCCGGGTCGACCCAGGCCTCCCACGCCTTGTTCATCGCGCCGAAGCTGGCGATGTCCACCAGATAGATCGTGGCCGACAGCAGCTTGCTCTTGTCGCTGCCCGCTTCCGCCAGCAAGGCGTCGATCTGGGCCAGGATCTGGGCGGTCTGACGCTCGACGTCGGGCGTCGGCTCGTCGGCGACCTGACCGGCGAGATAGACCGTGTCCTTGTGGACGACCATCTGGCTCATGCGCGGTCCGGTGTGGAAGCGCTGGATCGACATGACGGAAAGACTCCGGGTTCCGGGGGCTGAAAAAAGACGGGGGTACGTCTATGCCATTCGGGGCCGCGCGCGAAGCGAAAAATGCGCATCCGCCGCTCAGGGCTGCCCCGCAGCGCCATCCTTCGCCAAAAGTGCGGCAAAACGCGCGGACGGAACCGCAAAATTGCGCACGGCGGGACCGCGTCCGGCGGCAACGCCGACTCCGGCGACCGACCAGCCCTCTCCATTCGCCGTCGGTGTCCGCACCAGCAGCGGCCCGCCGCTGGTCCCGCGCGTGGCGTCGCAATCGTGCACCAGCAGGCCCACGCTTTCTCCCAGAAGATGACAGTCGTGGTCGGCCATCAGGACCTGCGCCCGGTCCTGGCTGTAGCCACCGAGCATCACCGGCGTACCGGCCCGCAGCGGTTCGGCGCTGACGGGAAGCGGCGGAACCGACACAGGCGCCGGCTCGGATAGGGTCAGCACGGCCCAGTCGGCGCCGACCACCGGAGTCGCGGATGCGGGGTCGTAGGCCGGGTCCGTCGCGACGCGTGCCACCGTGACATGGCGGGTGAACTCTCCGCGGTCATATCCGAACAGGACATGCAGGGAGGACGCCTGCAGGAAGCGCCGCGTGCGCGGATTGAACAGGCAATGCCCGGCGGTCACCACCGTGCGCCGGCCGAGCAGCGCTCCAGTGCAACGGCCGGCCAGATTGGTCTGCACCCGGACGATGCTGCGCCAGGGATCGGCGGTCGCATCCACCGGCGCCCGCCGGTCGCCCGGTCCGACGCCCGGCAGAAGCGGGCGCTCGGCAAGGGCAACCGGCGCACAAGCCAGGATCACGAGTGCAAGCGCCGTTGCGACCATCAGACCAAGGCGAAGGCCGCGCCGACCACGCGCATGTTCTTGCTCCGTTTCCCTCAATCCCGTATCCTCCGGCGCATGGCGACGCTGATCATCACCGAAAAATCCAGCCAGGCGAAGGACCTGCGCGCGGCCCTGGGCGACCGCTACGGCCGCATCCTGCCGGCCGAGGGCCACCTGTTGCGGCTTGCCGAGCCGGATGAGGTCGATCCCGCCTGGAAGCGCTGGTCGCCGACCCTGCTGAAGCCGGACGGGCTCTTTCCCACCCGGCCCGACCAGGGCGGCAACAAGGCTGCGAAGCTGCAGGCAATCACCGCCGCGCTGCGCGCCTGCGACGAGGTGATCCTCGCCACCGACTGTGACCGCGAGGGCCAGTTGATCGGCCAGGAGATCCTGGAGCATGTCGGCTATCGCGGCAAGGTGCGGCGCGCGCTTTTCACAGCCCAGGACCCGAAGACCCTGCGCGACGCCTTTGCGGCGCTGAAGCCCAACGACTCCATGCGGCCGCTCTACGAGGCGGCGGTTGCGCGCCAGCAGGCCGACCAGATCTACAACCTGTCGCTGACCCGCACGGCGACCAAGACCCTGCTGGCCCCCGGCACCCGCGGCGTCATCGGCATCGGCCGGGTGAAGACACCGACACTGGCAATCGTCTGTCTGCGCGAGCTGGAGATCCGCAACTTCAAGCCCGAGGATTATTTCGAAGTCGTGGCGACCGCCACCGTGGCTGAGGGCAGTTTCCTGATGCGCCACGCCCCGGCGCCGAAGGACCGCATCAAGGATCGTGCCGCCGCCGAGGCCATCGCCCGCGCCGCCGACAACCACCGCGGCCCGCTGACCGTCACGGTGGAGGAGAAGCGGCAGGCGCCGCCCAAGCTGTACGACCTGCCCTCGCTGCAGAAGACCTGCGGCCAGCGTTGGGGCTGGACCGCCGACCGCACGCTGGCGGTGGCGCAGGAGCTTTATGACGGCGAGGGGAAGAAGCTCGTCACCTATCCGCGTGCCGAGGCGCGCTACCTGTCGGAGAACCAGATCGCCGACGCGCCGGCCATCGTCGGCGCGCTGACCCGGCTGCGCGGCTTCGCTCATCTCGACATTGCCCGGCCGGTGATCCGAAAGGGCAAGTCCGGCCATTTCTGCGACAAGGCGCTGGAGGGTGTCTCGCACCACGCGGTGATCCCCAACGTCAATGTGCTGGACGATCTGGAGTCGCGGCTGTTCCGGCTGACCGACGACGAGAAGCGGCTGTTCGCGCTGATCTGCCGCTCGTACCTCGCCGCGGTGATGCCGGATTACGAGTTTCGCCAGACCAGCGTGACCATGCCGGTTCCGGTGCCGACGTCCGAGGGGGCCAAACCGGTGGCATTCCGCGCCGTCGGCCGCATTCCGCTGAAGCTCGGATGGAAGGCCGCCTTCGGCTCCGCCGAAACCGACGGCAAGCCGGAGGAAGAGGCCGAGCAGACCCTGCCGCCGTTGACCGACGGCGAACCGGCGGCCCTGAGCGATCCCAAGGTGGAGGCCAAGCGCACCCAGGCGCCGCCGCGCTACAACGAAGGAACGCTGGTCGACGCCATGCAGAACGCCTGGCGATTCGTCGAGGATCCGGCTCTGCGCGACCGGCTGAAGGAGGCAAAGGGAATCGGCACACCGGCCACCCGCGCCGAGGTCATCAAGGGGCTGCGCAAGCAGAACCTGCTGGGGGCTGACGGCAAATGGCTGGTGCCTACTCCGGCCGGCCTCCATCTGTTTGAAACCCTGCGCGCCGCCGCCCCCACCCTGGTCGATCCTGGCACCACCGCGCTGTGGGAGATGAAGCTGGACGAGGTCGTGACCGGCCGCGCCGATTTCCGCCGGGTAATCGACGCGATCGCCAGCGAGGCCGACCGGCTGATCGGCGCATTGGTCGGACAGCGCGGTACTGCGCTTAATCTCGGCTTGCCCGCCGCCAAGGTCCGACTCGCCCGCCGCGGCGCGGCTGGACGAAGCACGACGACGCGGGGAGGCGCCGCTGTGCCGGGCGATGTGGCGAAGCCTGTGCGACGGCGGACCCGCAAGGTTGCGGCACCCGTCGAGGGGGAGGTGGCGGCACCGAAACCGCGGCGCACTCGCAAAGCCAAGGGAACCAGCAGCGCCCCTCCTACTGCCGCGGTGGCTGAAAGCGCGCCGGCAGAGGCTTCACCCATTTCGGAGTCGCGCCGTCGTCGTGAACCGACTGAGCGCATGCTCGCCTTCGCCCGCAGCGTGGCGGAGCGCAAGGGCATCGCCCTGCCCGACCCGTGCCTGCGCGATTTCGATCAATGCCGCAGTTTTCTGGATCAGCACGCGCGCTGACCATCGCTCGACGGCCACGCCAGCGGTTGTGGCTTTGCGGAGATTTGCGCGATTTCGACGATATTGATCGCTGGACTCCAAGCCTAATGCCGGTGATTCTTGGGGAATCTCAACCATTGCTGAGCATTTCCATGAGAGTCTCCGGCTGGACTTCGCGCTCCGTCACCGCCGCCGCATTGACCCTGGTTGCGACCGCCCCTGCGCTGGCCCAGGGCCTGCCGGCTTACGGCGGCGCCAGCGTGACGCAATGCATCCCATTCGCCAATTTTCAGCCGGTGTCCTTCACCGATCCGCCGAAGCTGAACTTCAGCATCGCCGGCGACAGCACCATCCACACGGTGACCATGGACACCGGGTCTGTCGGGGTGGCCATGTCCGCCGCCAACATCCCCAATTACCAGAATTTGAAGTCCGCGCCGGGCGCCAAACCGGGGACGCAGTTCCTGTCGAGCAGCAAGGTGCTGTGGGTCGGCACCTGGGTGCCGATGACGGTCACGCTCTACGACCGCGACAACAAGCCGATCGCGACCTCCGAGGTTTTGATCCTCGGCGTGGAAAAATCCGGTCGCTGCGACAGTTACCAGACCGACCAGCAGATTTGTCCCAACCTGCCGGCGCCGGAAAAGCCGGTGTTGTATATGGGCGTCGGTTTCGGCCAGGAAGCGGATTTCCAGCCGCAAGGCACGCCGGACAAGAATGTCCTGCTGAACCTGCGCAGTGTGAACGGCCAGCCCATCGCCGATGGCACGCTCAACAAGGGTTACATCATCGGCCGCCAGGGCATCCAGGTCGGCCTGACCGCCGACAATACGGCGGGCTTCCGCTTCGCCAAGCTGAATCCCTATGCGCAATATCCCGGCGACTGGATGATGCCGCAGGGCTGCATCACGGTGAATCCGGACCAGAACCGCAATGCCGGCGGGCCGATCTGCACGACGGCGAACATCCTGGTGGATACCGGGATCCCGCAGAGCTACATGACGCTGCCGCCTGCGATCCAGTTCGACAAGGTGCAACAGGCCGACCTGAGCGAGCCGACAAAGACGGTATGGGTGCTGGCACCCAACACGTCGGTGGCCGTCAACATTCCGAATGCGTCCGACCCGATCGCCACCGATGCCTTCATCGTCGGTGGCGGCGCTCCGAACGAGCCGGCGCAGGTGATCCCCTCCAGCACCGAACCGCCCCCGCCCGCCGCCAAGAAAGCGCCGTTCATCAACACCGGCCGCCATTTCCTACGCCAATACCAGTTCCTGTACGACGCAAAGCAGGGCTATGTCGGCATGAAGGACCAGCCGAATCCCTGTGGCGAGCAATGACCGGCAAAAGGGGCGCCCACCCGGCACCCCTCGCCATCCGGGCATGAAAAAAACCCCGGAACGGGGCCTGACATCATGGACAGCAGTGGGGATGGTGGGCGATGAGGGGATCGAACCCCCGACATTCTCGGTGTAAACGAGACGCTCTACCGCTGAGCTAATCGCCCGAACCTAGAAAACATGCACTGAAATGCATGCCGGCCGGGTGGTTGCCCGGCCGGCCGCACTATGCCCTGAGCGGGCCGTAAACTTCAAGCTTGCTTAACCTCACGCTCAGTTCAGAGCGTCCTTGAGGGTCTTGCCCGCCTTGAACTTCGGCTGCTTGGATGCCGGGATGTCGATCTTCTCGCCGGTGCGCGGGTTGCGGCCCTCGGTCGCGGGGCGCTCAGCCACCGCGAAGGTGCCGAAGCCGACCAGACGGACTTCATCGCCGTTCTTCAAGGATTCGGCGATGCTGTCGAACACGGCGTCGACGGCCTTCGTGGCGTCGGTCTTGGACAGACCGGACGCTTCGGCAACATGCGCCACGAGATCGTTCTTGTTCACGCAATCCCCCTTCGAAATTCAGCAAATACTGAAAGACAAAAGCCGCCCCAGGACTTTTCGTCCACGACTTTTTGGAAGCAAAGGATAAGCACAGCGCTTGCCGCCCGTCAATTCCCGACGGGCGGCAAAGCTCCTCTTGTCCCAAAAGTCGACTGTCCGGCGACGGCAACGATCAGATCATGGCCGATCTGGGCCCGGATCAGTGACGCAGGACCTCCCCGTCGGCACCCTTTTCCTGGGCCTTCGCCGCGGCCGGATCGACTTCGGGCTCGGTCCACTCGATGGGCTCCAGAGGACGGACCAGCGCGTTGCGCAGCACCTCGTCCACCGTGCCGACAGGCATGATCTCCAGCCCGCGCTTCACGTTGTCCGGGATGTCCGCCAGGTCCTTCTCGTTGTCCTTCGGGATCAGCACATGCTTGATACCGCCACGCAGAGCGGCCAGCAGCTTCTCCTTCAGGCCGCCGATGGGCAGGACCCGGCCGCGCAGCGTGATCTCGCCGGTCATCGCCACGTCCTTGCGGACCGGAATGCCGGTCAGCACGGAGACGATGGAGGTGGCCATGGCGACACCGGCCGACGGACCGTCCTTCGGCGTGGCGCCCTCGGGAACATGGACGTGGATGTCCTTCTTCTCGAACAGCGTCGGCTTGATGCCGAAGGCGACGGCGCGCGACTTAACGTAGCTCTCGGCCGCCTGGACCGATTCCTTCATCACGTCGCCCAGCTTGCCAGTGGTGGTGACGCGGCCCTTGCCGGGCAGGCCGACGGCCTCGATCGACAGCAGCTCGCCGCCGACCTCGGTCCAGGCCAGACCGGTGGTGACACCCACCAGATCCTCCAGCTCCGCCTCACCATAGTGGAAGCGGCGGACGCCGGCATACTTGTCCAGGTTGCGGCGGGTGACCGCGACCTTGGCGTTACCGCCGCTCTTCAGCAGGATCTCCTTGACCGCCTTGCGGCACAGGTTGGCGATCTCGCGTTCGAGCGAACGGACGCCGGCCTCCCTCGTGTAGTAGCGGACCAGATCGCGCAGCGCATCGTCGGAGATGGTGAACTCGCCCTTCTTCAGGCCGTTCGCCTCGATCTGCTTCTCGATCAGGTGACGCTTGGAGATCTCGACCTTCTCGTCCTCGGTGTAGCCGGCGACGCGGATGATCTCCATGCGGTCCAGCAGCGGCTGCGGCATGCGCATCGTGTTGGCCGTGCAGACGAACATCACGTCGGACAGGTCGTAGTCGACCTCCAGGTAATGGTCGTTGAAGGTGCCGTTCTGCTCCGGATCCAGAACCTCCAGCAGGGCGGACGACGGGTCGCCGCGCCAGTCGGCGCCGAGCTTGTCGATCTCGTCCAGCAGGAAGAGCGGGTTGGAGGACTTGGCCTTCTTCATGCCCTGGATGACCTTGCCGGGCATCGAGCCGATGTAGGTGCGGCGGTGACCGCGCACCTCGGCCTCGTCACGGACGCCGCCCAGCGACATGCGGACGAAGTTGCGGCCGGTGGACTTGGCGATCGACTTGCCGAGCGAGGTCTTGCCGACGCCGGGCGGGCCGACGAGGCA
>CBFGPE010000189.1:0-11248 GCA_965650625.1 uncultured Azospirillum sp.
GCGCCGGGGATGCTGTCATCGTCGAGTTCGGGGACGATCTCGGCGGACGGGTCTTCCGACGGCTGCGCAGGAGCAGAGTCGGCTGGCTGCCGGGTTTGCGGCTGTTTGGCAGACGGGGCTCCGAGCCCGTCGAGGATGCCGAGCCGGTCGGCCAGCCAGCGCACGGTCGACGGATCGCCGGCCGAGACCAGCCGTTCGATCTGCTCGACGACCAGACTGCGCAGCGAAGAGATGCGCAGGTCGGCCTCGCGGTTCAGGGCCTGCCGCTCCCACCAGACCCTGTGACGGAAATCCTTGGATCCGTAATAGGCCCGCCACAGGGTGGTGCGGCTGCACCCCATCGCGCGGGCGACGTAAAGGAAGCTGCTGCCGCGCGCCAGCATGCCGGCGGCCATGATCCATTGCTCCTCATGAAACTGCGAACCGGGAACCAGCGAGCCTTCGGACGGCACCGGCGGCTCCTCGGCCCAGAGGGGGAAGTGGTCGTTGGCGAGGGTACGGCTGTCGAGGGGCATGGCGTCGCTCCGCAAGGTGATGGGACAGGGTGCGGAGAGGGTATAGGAAAATTGTCCGTTAGCGGGGAGCTTTGTGCAAAATCCGCCGCGATCAATAGCTTGATGCCATTACCCTGGAACCCGTCATTGCGCGCTGGTGGTGAGTGTTCCTTCCAGGCGGCGCAGCAGGGTCGTAAGCTGCTTCCGCCCACCATCCGACAGACCGCCAAAAAAACTAGATCGCCAGACCGGGCTTGCCAGCAGGGGATTGTTCTATCATCTGTATAATATCTTTCGATTGCTGAAATTTCATTGATTATCGTTGGAGATCATAGATGTTTTATACCCTGAATCACTTCAAGTCCGTGCTTGCAAATGAGTTTTTCGTTGAACCGGCAGACCAAAACTATCAGTTGGCTCGGTGGGCGAAAATCCATGGATTTCACCGGGAATTCTACTGGCAGGCAGTTCAAGCAATTGAGAAATACTGCAAGGCAGTTCTCGTACTTAACGGGGATAGTGTCATTAGTTATGGCCACAATATTGAGAAACTTTTCAATCGATGCTGCAAAAAGCTTGGCGAATTGGTGGTGCAGCGCTTTGAGCGTCCGGCGGAGTTTCCGCAAGAACTCTGGAGCGATGAAGATCCGGGGCAGTTTCTCCGATTTCTTTATCAGCAAGGAAACCCGAACAGTCGATATGGAATGACATCGTGGTTTAACCGCCCAAGTGATCTTGTGAAACTTGACTGCCTTGTCTTTAGTCTTCGGCGCTGCGCGATCGGCATTGACTGGGTTGTCGGTACGGACTTCAGCGTTAACCCAGAGCTCCTCGAATTCACCGGGAAATCTTTTGCAGAAGTGCTGCGTGCGAAGCCCACATATCAGGTTCGAGAGGGTTTTAGAATTGTTTCGTCTCCCGCGATTTTGTCCGGAGAGAACATTGCAGACTCTTTGACCATGTGGAATTTTCAAATAGCATCCACGCCGTCTAACCTTGATCGACCACTACCGCCGTCCATGTCCACAATCATTGGTCCCGCTCGAAACTCATTGTTGCACATCGTCTGTAATGCGATGAACAAACACCAGGGCAAGGAGATTGATAAAATTCTTCGAGAAGGGGCGGCATGGATATTGGATACGATCAGACTTGATACACAGGCAATGGAATTATTCAAATCTTATAAAATTCTTTAAATAACATACAAGATGAGAAAGCGGCACCACTGGTTGCCCAGGGTGCTGCTGCCGGATCAGTGGGAGGTTCAGGCGCGCTTCTTGGCGCGCTCGTGCTCCATGTAAGCCCGGAGCACGGCGTTGATTTTGCTCTGGTAGCGGTCGCTGTTCGTACGGAACCACTCCAACACATCCGAATCCAGGCGGATGCTGATCGCCTGCTTGGCCGGCGGCTCGACGATGCGGGCGGTCTCGAACCATGCTTCGTCGACCAGCGGTGCCGCGTCGGGATCGCTGCGCACGGCGGCGTCGATGTCGGCATCGGTCTGGCGGTCGGCCTGCGACCAGTCAGCCGTCCGCTTGCGGGGCGACGCCAGAGAGCGTCGCGTGATACGCTCGTTGTTCGCGTCCATTGGCTTTCCTTGCTGAGATGATGCGGCGGGCGCCATCGCGCCAAGTGTAAACGATCACCAGCAGCCGGCCATCCACCTCGCCGTAGGCGATGATGCGTGTCTCTCCGTTGTGATCGCGCGGGTCATTCTTCTCCAGCACAAGGCCTTCGAAGATGTAGATGGCATCCTCAAAATCGATGCCGTGCTTAATAATGTTCGCGTCGCGCTTACGCTCGTCCCACTCGAAATCCATTTTCTGCACTCTCCCCTGGGACGGCGCACAGCCATCCTGACTTGCGTGAATTTCCCATTTCACTCTTCCCTTCAGTTTGATTGAGCAGCGGGGCTCGCCCTCCCGCGCCGCTATTGCGCTACTGTATCGGCGTGCGTTTGCGCAATGCAAATGTATATACAGGTGACGCGTCGCGTGGTCAATCCCCCTGTCCCTAAGGGCCACCGTCGCCGATAAGGATTGGGGCGATTTAGCAGGGTGCCGGCGAACCCGCGGCAGAGCTGAATGGTCTGAGCTGCATCAGCGCTGGTCCTCGGAATGGCGTCCCTCGGCGGTCATCCCCGCGAAGGCGGGGATCCAGAGTTTCCGGTGCAAAGGCTTGCTAAGCCTGGATTCCCGCCTGCGCGGGAATGACGGCTGAGAGAGGCGCGTGGTGTGATTCGGCGGGAAGCGGCTCGACATCCCCCCAATCCTTACGTCTCGGGGGAGGCCGCCTTCGCCGCTTTCGGCTTGCGGGCCGCGACCTCGAAGGCGACGTCCTCGATCATCCCGGCGGTGAGGGAGGACAGGGCCGATTTCAGGCTCGGCCAGTGGTTCATGCGGGCGGTGTCGGCGACGGCGGCGTTCTTGGCCTTCAGGACGAGGCGGCGGCCGCCCTGGGGGGCTTCCTCCACCCGTTCCGGCTCCAGTTCGGCCAGCAGCGGGGCGGGGACCTTGCCCTTCAGGGCGTGCAGGACGGCGGCCCACAGGGCGGTCACGTCATCGGCGTCGGGCAGCGGGCCGAGGTCGGCGAGGCCGGATTCTACGGGATCGGCGGGGGCGACGGTGTCGACCTTGCCGATGCGGCGCGCGCGGCGGCCGGCGCTGTGGCGTTCGCGCTCCAGATAGGTCTCGGCCGCCTCCTCCTCGTCCTTGGCGTCGAAATCGAGGGTCACCGCCTCGATCTTGCGGCCTTTCCGCTTCATCTTGTCTTCCGGCATGCTGACGCGGAAGGGGGCGAGCTGGTTCACCTCGGAGATGGCGCGGTCGATGGTGCGGGTGCGCAGGATGCCGAAATCCTTGTAGGCGCCCTCCGGCACGTTCATCAGCTTGCGCAGCGTGTCGATGTCCAGCTCCAGCGACGGATAGTCCATCTGGTAGCGCTGCATGCCGATCTCGTAGAGCTTCAGCGCATAGGTGCTGGTGACCTTGACCATCGCCGGGCCGGACAGCTTGGCCCACAGCTGGGACGAGCGCTGGATTTCCAGGAAGGCGTCGGTAAACTGGAAATGGATGTCGGCGGCGTCGCTGTCCTCCTCCTCCTCCGGCCGGACATAGCTGGAGAGGATGCGCAGTTCGGCGCGCGACCGGCGGCCGCGGAAGGGGCCGATGACCACGAGGCTGGAGTCGAAAATCTCCTTCAGCGCGTCGAAGATCCGCTCGTTGCCCTTGTGGTTGCCGCGCACCACGCGCTTGGGCAGGCGGTAGAGCTTGTTGGCGAAATTCTGGCTGCCGGCCAGATGGATCATGAAGTTCAGCATCTTCTGCGCCGGCAGCGACAGGCGCGTGCCGTTGGCGGGATAGCTGTAGACCGCCTCCGCCGCCTTGATCAGATGCTTGTAGCCGTCGCGCTCGAAGGTGGCGCTGGCGACGCGGGCGGTCAGGCCGGCGACCGGGGCGGCGGATTCGGGACCGACCGCCGGCAGGGTGGCCGCGGCGCCGTCGCCGTCGATCACCGCGCCGCCGGCCAGATCCTCCGGACCCAGGACGACGAGATTCGCGGCGGCGGTCTTCGCCGTGTTGGCCATGTTCGCCTTCGTGGGCGCAGCCGCGTCCGACGGGACGGACTCCTCCGCCACCGCACCGCGCGCCTTCCTGCGCCCCGTACCCGCCATCGCCGTCCTCCCGCGAAATCGAGCGAGGCTAAATCAATCCTTACCCCAAAAACAAGTAAGGAAAGGGTCGCGCCGAAGAATCCCGATCATCCTTACATCCTGGGGGCGGAACCCTTACGCCCCGGGGGGTGTGCGACTCGCCCCCACCCGGTAAGGCTGTTTCCCCCACCCTGTAAGGAAGATTCGATGCGACTCGCGGGCTCTCTTGGGGTTTCGCGCCGACGAATCCTCTTAAAAGGGAAAGGGAGAGGCGAGTGCACGCTAAGTGCCGGATCTGCCGAGGCTTCCGATCTGCGAATCTCAGCCGGACAGGCCGGTCGGGAGGTCTGCATACTGCGAATCACGGCGACTCGAGTCTGCGGAGCGGCGTCAGGGGGCGTGCTCTATCCTTACTGCCTGGGGGCGTTCGGGCATTTTTGCTGTTCGGGGGTCGGTGGACAAGCGCCATCCTTACGGCTTGGGGGCACCCGATGCCGGATCCAGGCCCCCGAGAGGTAAGGATGACGGGAGTTTGCGGCGTTGGGAGTTCGATTCTGGAGCGTGTCAGGAGTCTCAAGGGCTTAACCGCCCCCAGGATGTAAGGAAGCCCGACCCCAAGCCGTAAGGATTGGAGAGGCGGGCTTATCGATGATAGCGGGGCGGGATCTGGCCCCCCAGGGAGTAAGGATGGAAATCGGAGAACAGGCTAGTAGATTGATTTGAAATGTTTTTCTCAATGGGCTGCCAGCAGGAACAGGCCCTGGCCGAGATAAACGCTCGCGGTTCCCATCACCAGATAGCGGCTCCACAGGCGGAATTGGGCGTCGCTCATGCGATCCAGAACGCGGCGGGAGAGATTCGTGCCGAGCAGGGCCATGGCGATCGACATCAGGATCACGGTCGCTTCCACCGTCTCATCGGCGCTGCCGGCCACCAGCGGGGCGAAGTAAGCGATCTTCACCAGATGGCCAACCGACTGGATGGCGGCCTTGGTGGCGACCACGCTCTGGCGGGTCATGGCGCTGCGGATGAAGAAGGCGTCGAGCAAGGGGCCGGAGATTCCGGCGAGCAGCTGGATCCCCATGCAGAGGAAGCCGCCCAGCACGCCGTGCAGCGGCTTCTGCGCGTTCAGCGCCCAACGGGCGGGGATGGCGAGCGCCAGGAAGGGCGTCAGTCCCAGAATCAGCAGCGACACCGCACGGTCGGGCACGGCGCCGACCAGGGCGAACAGCAGGCCGGCCACCGAGCCGCCCAGCGCGAATCGCAGGATGATCGGCCAGACCACATGGCGGCGCCACAGCCACGCCCGCCAGCCGTTGGAGGCGAACTGGGTCACGCCATGCAGCAGCATCGCCGACGGCACCGGCAGCAGAATCAGCAACAGGCCCATCAGCACCATGCCGCCGGCCATGCCGAACAGGCCCGACAGAAACGAGGTCACGAGAACGGTGAGGCCAAGCCCCACCATCAGCGGAAGCGTCAGCATGGATAAGCCCGAATGTCAGAGATGATGCGGAAAAACTCGCACGCGCGCGGTTGCGCCGCAAACGGCATTGTTCGATGCTGAGGATCAGGAAAAGTTGGGGTCAAGTAAGGATGGACGCATGCGCCGATTGCCCTCGCTGAACGGCCTGCGCGCGTTCGAGGCGGCGGCCCGTCACGGCAGCTTCACCGCGGCGGCGGCGGAGCTTCATGTCTCGCAGGCCGCGATCAGCCGGATGGTGAAACTGCTGGAGGAGCGGTTGGGCTTCGCCCTGTTCGACCGGCGGGCCAACGCGCTGGTGCTGACCGAACGCGGCCGGGCGCTGCAGCCGGCACTGACCGAGGCCTTCGACGGCATCGCCCGGCGGGTGGAGCAGGTGTCGGCGATGCGGGCCGGGCCGGTGCTGACGGTGGGGATGGGGGCGACGGTGGCGGTGCGCTGGCTGATTCCGCGCCTGTTGAGCTTCCACATCAATCATCCGGAGATCGAGGTGCGGATCGCCACCGGCGGGGCGGGGGCGCCGATGAACGACGACTGGACCTGCGCCGTCCTGCTGGGCGACGGCCAGTGGCCGGGCTATGAGGCGGAGCGGCTGTTCTCCTCCAGCCTGCAGCCGGTCTGCGCGCCACGGCTGGCGGCGGAGTTGCGCGGGCCGGCGGATCTGGCCGGCGCCACCCTGCTGCACGTGTCGCACTGGGGGGAGGACTGGCCGCGCTGGCTGGACGCCGCCGGGGTGGCGGAGCCGTCGGCGCCTTTGGGAATAAGGGGGCTGTCCTTCGGCAGCTATGCCATGACCTTGCAGGCGGCCATCGACGGCGTCGGGGTGGCGCTGGCGCCGCGGCTCTACATCCTGGACGACATCGCCGCCGGGCGGCTTACCACGCCATTCGGGCTGGCGGTGCCGATGGTCCATTCCTGGTATCTGGTCTATCGCGCCTCCCGCCGCGAGGATGGGGGCTTTGCGCCGTTCCGGGACTGGCTCTATGCGGTGTGCGCTGAAGTGGAGTAGGTGGCGCATGGCCGGGCGGCGCAATTGACCGATGCGCGGGCCGCAGGTGCCGACTTAGGCTGCGCGCTGTTTTGTGCCCGTTCCAAGCAGTCACGACCCTACAGGACCGCGCGATGCCGCCAACCGCTGTTCCCCATTCGGCTGAAGACACCGCCCACCCTGCCCTGTCCCGCTCGCTGGTGCTGCTGATGGCGCTGGCCTGCGGGGTGGTGGTCGCCAACATTTATTATGCCCAGCCGCTGGTCGGGCTGATCGGACCGGCGGTTGGGCTGTCGCCGGAGACCGCAAGCCTCGTCGTCACCCTGACCCAGATCGGCTACGGCGCCGGGCTGGTGCTGCTGGTGCCGCTGGGCGATTTGCTGGAGAACCGCCGGCTGGTGGTGGTCACCCTGTGCAGCACGGTGGTGGCGCTGCTGGTGGCGGCCGTCGCCCCCACCGCCTCGCTGTTCCTGACGGCGGCCTTCCTGATCGGCGTCACGTCGGTCGCCGTGCAGATGCTGGTGCCGCTGGCCGCCCACATGGCGCCGGAGGCCTCGCGCGGGCAGGTGGTGGGCAACGTGATGAGCGGGCTGCTGCTGGGCATCCTGCTGGCCCGGCCGGTGTCGAGCCTGATTGCCGACAGCCTGGGCTGGCGCGCGGTGTTCGCCCTGTCGGCGGTGGTGATGGTCGGCTTCGCCGTGCTGCTGGGACGGGTGCTGCCGCAGCGGCGGCCGAAGGGGCAATCCAGCTATGGCGCGCTGCTCGGCTCGCTGGGGCGGCTTCTGGTGCGGACACCGGTGCTGCAGCGGCGGACCTTCTACCAGACCATGATGTTCGCGTCCTTCAGCCTCTATTGGACCTCCGTCCCGCTGCTGCTGATGGGGGCGCCCTTCCACCTCAGCCAGCGGGGGATCGCGCTGTTCGCCCTGTCGGGGGCGGCGGGCGCGCTGGTCGCCCCCATCGCCGGGCGCGTCGCCGACCGCGGCTGGACCCGGCCGGCCACCGGCTTCGCGCTGGCGATGGCGGCCCTGTCCTTCTTCGTCGCGCGGGCGGGCGAAGGGTCCATCGCGCTGCTGGTGCTGGCCGGGCTGCTGCTCGACATGGGCGTGCAGATGAACATGGTGCTGGGGCAGCGCGCCATCTATTCGCTGGGGGCGGAGACTCGCAGCCGGATGAACGCCATCTATATGGCGATCTTCTTCCTGGGCGGGGCGGCGGGCTCGGCGCTGGCCGGCTATGCCTTCGCCGTCGGCGGATGGGCGCCGGTGACCTGGATCGGCTTCGCCTTTCCGGCACTCGGCCTGCTGTTCTACCTGACCGAATTCCGTGGGCGGCACGCCGCCTGACCGGTGACCTTCAAAGGAGAAGACGCAATGGATCAACGTCCGCTTGGCCGCAGTGGCCTGACGGTGTCCCCGCTCTGCTTCGGCGGCAACGTGTTCGGCTGGACCGCCGACGAGGCCACCTCCTTCCGGCTGCTCGACGCCTTCGTCGATGCCGGCTTCAACTTCGTCGACACCGCCGACGTCTATTCGGCCTGGGCGCCCGGCAACTCCGGCGGCGAGTCGGAGACCATCATCGGCAACTGGATGAAGAGCCGGGGCAACCGCGACCGCATCGTGCTCGCGACCAAGGTCGGGTCGGAGATGGGGCCGGGCAGGAAGGGGCTGTCGCCGGCCTGGATCCGGACGGCGGTGGAGGATTCGCTGCGCCGGCTTCAGACCGACCGCATCGACCTCTACCAATCCCACTGGGACGATCCGGAGACGCCGTTCGAGGACACGCTGGGCGCCTACAAGGAGCTGATCGACCAGGGCAAGGTCCGCGCGATCGGCGCCTCCAACCTGACGGCGCCGCGCCTGCGCGAGGCGCTGGAGGTCAGCGCCCGCACCGGCCTGCCGCGCTACGAGACCCTGCAGCCGGAATACAACCTCTACAGCCGCGAGGGCTACGAAGCGGAGCTGGAGGGGATTTGCCGGGAGAACGGGCTGGGCGTCATCACCTACTATTCGCTGGCCGCCGGCTTCCTGACCGGCAAGTACCGCTCGGCCGAGGATGCCGGCAAGAGCGCCCGCGGCGGCGGGGTGGTGTCGAAGTACCTGAACGAGCGCGGCCGGGCCATCCTGGCGGCGCTGGACGAGGTCGCCGGGCGGCATGGGGCGACGCCGTCCCAGGTGGCGCTCGCCTGGCTGATCGCCCGGCCCTGCCTGACGGCGCCCATCGCCAGCGCGTCGAAGCCGGAGCAGATGGGCGACCTGATCGCCGCCGCCAATCTTCGGCTGGATGTCGAGGACATCGTGCGGCTGGATCGGGCCAGTGCTTATTGAGGCGGCTGGACAGGGGGTGGGATTCCCCCTCTCCCGGGGCTCTCAGCGGATCTTCGATCCGCCTGACGCCGTCAGCACAAACGAAGTTTGTGCGAGAGGCGGGAGAGGGCGTTAAGGAGTGGGGATCGCCGCCGCTTTGGACGGGGCCGGCTTGCCGGCCGCGTCCGTTCTCAGCACCGCCAGGAAGGCGTCGGCCATGGCGTGATAGACCGAGTGCGGGCAGACCAGCCGTGACAGGGTGGTGGCCAGCGCGGCGCTCAGCATCAGCGGCAGCAGCATCTCGGGCGAGGCGCTCATCTCCATCACGATGACGACGGCGGTCAGCGGCGCCTGCACCACGCCGGCGAAATAGGCCACCATCGACAGCAGCACCACGGCGCCCAGCGAGCTGTCCGGCAGCAGCCCGCTGACGATCGAGCCGATGCCCGCCCCGACCGACAGGGAGGGCGAGAAGATGCCGCCGGGAATGCCGCAGATGCCGGACAGCACGGTCGCCAGCAGCTTGGCCGGCGCATAGTACCAGGGCAGCGTCTCCACCCCGTCCAGCAGGGCGCGCGCCTGCTCGTAGCCGGTGCCGAAGGTCAGGCCGCCGGTGACGGTGCCGATCACGGCAAGGGCCAGCCCGCAGACCAGCGCGACCAGCACCGGGCGGCGGGCCACCCGCCCGCCGAGGCCGCAGCGGATCCAGCGCGTCAGGAACAGCAGCAGCGAACTGAACCCGCCGCCGGCCAGACCGCCGATGATCCCGGTCGCCAGCACCGCCTTCCAGTCGTGCCAGCTGGCCGAGGCGGCGGTGTGGCCAAAATAGGCGTAGTTGCCGAGCATGGAGACGGCGACCAGACCGGCCGCCACCACCGCGATCAGCACGAGGCTGCTGGTCCGCTTCTCGAAGCTGCGGGCCATCTCCTCGATGGCGAAGACGATGCCGGCCAGCGGCGTGTTGAAGGCCGCGGCGACGCCGGCCGCCCCGCCGGCCAGGATCAGACCCGGCTCCCGTCCCAGCCCGGCGAGGGAGCCGGCCAGCAGCATGATCGAGGCGCCGACCTGCACCGTTGGCCCCTCGCGCCCGATGGAGGCGCCGCAGGCCAGCCCGACCAGGGTCAGCAGGATCTTGCCCACGGCGATGCGCGGCGACAGCAGCCGGCGCTTGGCCGCCGGATCCTGGACATGGCGCGCGGCGATGGCCTGGGGAATGCCGCTGCCCTGCGATCCCGGCACGACCTTCAACGCCACCCAGGCCGAAAAGGCGAGGCCGACCGGGGTCAGCAGGAAGGGCAGCCAGGGCGATGCCGACTCCACCAGCCGGAACAGCTGCTGGGCGTAATCCGCGGCGACGGCGAACAGGACGGCGACCAGCCCGACCGCACCGGCACCGGACCAGAACAGCAGGCGCCGCCGCCAGTTTCTGGGGGACATCCAGACATGGTGGGGCCGGCGCAGCCGGTTGGGCAGCGGGTGGTGCGGGCGATTGGCAGAAGGCATGGAATGGGGCCGGAAGCGGGGGAGAAGGACGGATGAAACGGCAGGGGGCCGAGTTTAGGTCCGTTTTTCTCCGCAGGTCCAGCCACGCTCGCGCAGATCTGGCCCGAAGAGGCCGATAAGGCGCGAAAAACCGGCTTTAGCGGCGGGCTGTGCTGCCCGGATGGGGCTGGTGGGGACGGGACGAGCGGCCGCGAGAGGCGATGGCGGCGCCCTGCAGGGTGCGCTGGCTGCGGCGCGCCTGCGCCTGTTCGACCTCGCGGCGGAAGTTGGGGCCGAGAGCCTCGTAGGCGGCCTTCAGCTCCGGGTCCTTCATCCAGAATTCCTGGCGATCCATGGTTTCCTCTTGAATTGGCTGGCCGCCGGCTGAATGCCGGGCAGACCTGCGGCATGCCGCCCCTGCGGAAGTTGCCTCGGACTCTGCGTCAGAAGCTGCTTCGCGGGCGGGTCATCCGATGTTTTTCTCAGGATGACGCCCACCTTGCTTTTCGCAGGCGGGGTCGGCATGACGACTGACAGGTTGGGGTGACTGGTCTTCACTTCAAGATACCCCCGGTGTCGGACCGGGCGACTTTCCGAAAGCCATAACGTCCTGTTCATCCCAAGGTTCCAGCCGGGCCTTCCCCGGTCGCGGGTCCTAGGACGGGCGGGGGATCGGATCTCGTATTCCCCTCTCCCGTCCCGGGAGAGGGAAGGGGCCCGCCGCGAAGCGGTGGGAAGGGTGAGGGGTGGTGCAAGGAACCATGCGCTTCGGGAGTCTTGGGCTCCCCCTCACCCTCCCCACTTCGTGGGTCCCCTCCCTCTCCCGGGGCGGGAGAGGGC
>CBFGPE010000190.1:0-11070 GCA_965650625.1 uncultured Azospirillum sp.
CCTGCCGACCCGAACAGGTCGGCAGGGCGGCGCGCTCTGGTCCAATCGGGAGGATCAGTGCGACGGTTGGGCGGGCGCCCGGGCGGTCAACGGCATGACCGCGATTCCACCCTCCCCTTCCAGGGACCGTTCGGCGGCGGCGTCACCCTGGTTCAGTTCCCGCTGCAGAACCTCGCGCTCGCAGGCATTTTCCCAGATCGAGACGACGATGCTGACGACGCAGTTGCTGATGATGCTGGTCAGGGCGCGGGCTTCGGACATGAAGCGGTCGATGCCGACGAGCAGCGCGACGCCCGCCACCGGAAGGTCCGGCATCACCGTCAGCGTGGCGACCAGGGCGACGAAGCCGCTGCCGGTGACCCCGGCCGCACCCTTGGAGGTCAGCAGCATGATCCCGAGCATGGCGAAGATCTGGCCGGCCGACAGGTGGATGTCGCAGGCCTGGGCGATGAAGAGGGAGGCCAGGGTCAGGTATATCGCCGTGCCGTCGAGATTGAACGAGTAGCCCATGGGCAGCACCAGCCCGGAGACGCCCTTCTTGCAGCCCAGCGCTTCCAGCTTCTGCAGCACGCGCGGCAGGACCGGTTCGGAGGACGAGGTGCCGAGAACGATCAGCAGTTCTTCCCGGAAGTAACGCAGGACCTTCCACAGGCTGAAGCCGTGCAGCCGTGCCAGCGTGCCGATGATGCCCACCAGGAAGACGCCGCAGGCGATGTAGAATGTGAGGATCAGCAGGCCGAGCGAGCCGATGCTGTCGATACCGTATTTGCCGACGGTGAAGGCCATCGCACCGAAGGCGCCGATCGGGGCCAGCTTCATGATGAAGCCGAAGGCGGCGAACAGGACGTGGGAGAAGGCGTCGATGCCCTGGACCACCGGCTCGCCGGCCTTGCCGACCCGCGTCAGCCCGAAGCCGACCAGGACGGAGATCAGCAGCACCGGCAGCACCTCGCCTTCGGCGAAGGCACCGAAGAAGGAATGCGGGATGATGTGCAGCAGGAAGCTGACGAAGCCGACCGGAGCCGCCTGCTTGGCGTAGCGTGCCGCCACCGTCGGGTCGAGCGAGGCGGGCGACACATGCATGCCGCTGCCGGGCTCGATGATCATGACGGCAGCCAGCCCGATGAGGAGCGCGGCCACCGTCAGCGCGTAGAACAGCGCCATCGACTTGACCATCGTCCGGCCGATCTCGCGGGTATCGTTCAGGCTGGTGATGCCGCTGACGATGGTGCAGAAGACCACCGGCGCGATCATCATCTTGACCAGCTTGACGAACCCGTCGCCCAAGGGCTTCAGCGAAGCGCCGATGTCGGGCCAGAAATGGCCGGCCAGGATGCCCAGGGCCAGGCCGACGACGACCTGGAAATAGAGGGCCTTGTAGAAGGCTTTCGACGGGGCCGGCGCCTGGGTTTGATCTCCCGTTTGTGGACGCATGGCGTTTCCTCCTCTCTTGTGCTGGGGCGTCAGGCTGCAAGGGCGGTTCGCGACGGGGGCGACGGCCGTGCGAACACGGTTCCCTCGAACAGGCGCCTTGCGGTGCGCAGGATGCTGGCGGTCGGGGCAGACTGGGCGGCCCCCGGGTCAAGGCGGACGGTCAGCCGCCCGGCCGGATGTTCGAAGGTGACGTCGCCGGGCAGGGCCAGCCGACCGGCCAGCGCGGCGGCCACGGTTTCCGGAATGGTGCAGGCGGTCGCGGTGGCGACGGCGCCGGTGATGGCCATCGCCCGGTGGCAGTCGTGCGGCATGAAATAGCGTACGGACAGGGTGCCGCCGCGCGTCGGCGGGGCCAGCAGCACCGGCTTCGGGATCACCATCCCGGCGGCGTTGCGGAAGCCCATGCGCCGGCCGGCCTCGACGCGCAGCGCTTCCAGCCGGGCCATGAAACCCCGGTCGGAGCGGTAGCTGTCGATGGGCTCGTAGCCGGTTTTGCCGAGGTCGGCGGCGCGGACCAGCATCACCGGAATGGCGGCGTCGATGCAGGAGACCTCGATCCCATCAATCCGGTCGGTCGGCGATCCGGTTGGCAGCAGCCGGCCGGTGTTGGCGCCGGCCGCGTCGAGAAAGGCGAGATGGATGGGGGCGGCGGTGCCGGGCACGCCGTCGATCACGGCCTCGCCCTCATAAGCCACCTGCCCGCCGGGCGTCTGGACGCGCGCCTCGATCAGCTTGCCGGTGTTGACATTGTGGATGCGCACCACCGTGACGCCGTCGGTCGCCGGAACCAGCCCGGATTCGATGGCGAAAGGCCCGACGGCGGCCAGCATGTTTCCGCAATTGGGCGAGGTGTCGACCACCCCTTCCTGCACCCGCACCTGGGCGAACAGGTAATCGACGTCCGCACCGGCCCGGGTGGCGGGACCGACGATGGCGACCTTGCTGGTCAGCGGGTTGCCGCCGCCGATGCCGTCGATGCCGAGATCGTTCCCCGCCCCCATCACGGAGAGCAGCAGGGCGTCGCGCTCCATCGGAGCGGCGGGAAGGTCGGACGCCAGGAAGAAGGGGCCGCGGGAGGTTCCGCCGCGCATCATCACGCAGGGAATGCCGATCTGGCGGTTCATCAGATGGGTCATGGCGCTTGGTTTCTCTTGGTTCCGCCGGTTGGCGAAGAAAGCCGATGCGCCGATATTCCGATCACGAACCGTATTTGTGAAATGCAATGATTCGCGCTATTATTCCATTATACGCATCAATCTGAACGCCGCGCGGAGCCGGGCATGAACTTCGAACTGGTCGATCTGAAGGCGTTCATCGCGGTGGCGGAGTTGGGCAGCTTCAATCGCGCCGCCGAACTGCTGAACCTGTCGCAGCCCGCGCTCAGCCGCCGTATCCAGAAGCTGGAGGACACGCTGGGGGTGGCGCTGTTCGAGCGCTCGACCCGCCATGTCGCCCTGACCATGGTCGGGCGCGACTTCATGCCGAAGGTCCGGCGTTTTCTCGACGAGTTCGAAACGTCGCTGCTTGGAATCAGCGATCTTGGCGCACGCAGCGGCGGGCAGATCACCATCGCCTCCGTTCCGACGGCGGTGTTCTACTTCCTGCCGAACGCGATCAGCCGTTTCAGCATCGCCTTCCCGCGGATCCGCATCCGCATCCTGGATCTCGGCGCCAACGAGGGGCTGGAGGCGGTGGGGCGCGGCGAAGCGGATTTCGGCATCAATTTCATCGGCGCCTCGCACCCGGACATCGAATTCACGCCGCTGGCCGAGGATCCGTTCGTCGTCGCCTGCCGGCACGATCATCCGCTGGCGTCGCACAAGGTGGTGAATTGGGAAGAACTGGCCGCCCACCGGGTCATCACCGTGGGGCGGACCAGCGGCAACCGGGCGCTGATCGACAACGCCCTGGCGCAGCATGGACTGAAACTAAACTGGTCCTACGAGATCACGCATCTCGCAAGCTCGCTCGGACTGGTGGAGGCGGGGCTTGGCGTCGCGGTGCTTCCCAAGCTCGCCACCCCCTCCTCCGGCCATCCGATCATCATGACCCTGCCGCTGGGTCACCCGAAGATTTCCCGGACGATCGGCGTCGTCCGCCGCCACGGCGCGATCCTGTCGCCGATGGCGGCGCGCTTTCTGGACGTTCTGCTCGACTCCCTGAAGCTATGACGGCCGCCGGCCGGCCGGCCCGATCAGTTGGACGCGGCGCAGAGCTTCTCGCGGGAGGTCTGCTTGGCGGCCTCGGCGGAGAAGCCATAGGGCTCGATGATCTTGGCGAACTCGCCGGACGCCTTCATCTCGGCCAGCACCTTGTCGAAGGCATCGCGCAGCGCGGTGTCCTGCTTGCGGAAGGCGGCGCCGTCGCAATAGACCGGCGCGCCCTTGACCGGGGCGACCACCTCGATGTTCGGGTCGTTGGCCTTGCCGACCAGATCATGGATCGACAGCACCGGCAGTGAATAGACGTCGATGCGGCCATCCTGCAGCATCTTCAGGCCGCTCTGCGGATCGGGGACCACGATCACGCGGTCACGCGGCACGCCCGCCTGCAGTGCCAGCTTCTCCTCGGTGCCGCCGCCGGGCGCGCCGATCTTGGCGTTCGGGTTCTTGGCGATGTCCTCGTAGGAGGTCAGCTTCAGCGGGTTGCCCTTCTTCAGGGCGAAGGATTCGGCGTCACAGAGGATCGGTTCGGAATAGGCGACGGCCTTGCAGCGCTCCGGCTTCATGAACAGGCCGGCGGTGACGACGTCGAAGCGGCGGGCCTGCAGTCCGGGAATCATCGCGCCATATTCGGAGATCGAGGCGACGACATCGTTGACCCCCAGCTTCTTCATCACCGCGCGCGCGACGTCGGGGGCGGCGCCCGACACGGTGCCGTCCGGCTTGACGGCGGTGTAGGGCGGTTCGTTGGCGATGCCGATGCGGGCGAACCCCTGTTCGCGCAGTGTCTCCAGCGTGTCGGCGGCGAAGGCCGGCGCGGCGAGCGTGAGGAGCGCAGCGGCGATGCCGAAGCTTTGGGCGATCTTGAGGTGTTTCATGGCTCGGTGTTTCATGTCTGCCGTCCCTCTTTCGTGACTTGGTGAGTGCCCGGCCGGCGGCCCCATCGGCACGCCGGCCCCTGTTCGGTCGGTGTCGTTACCGTTCTTGCAACATGCCCGCCTTCTGCCGAGGCGGGTTCCGACAGGCGGCGGTCAGTCCTCGACCGTTCCGACCACCGCGATGCAGTCGCCGGCCTTGACGAGGCCGGGGAAATGGCGGGCCGCCAGGATGCCGTCCAGCGCCGCCCGGTATTCGGAAGGCGCCAGTCCGGTGCGGCCAATGGGGTGGATGCGGGCGAGCAGATCGCCTTTCCGCACCGGCTGGCCCAGATCGACGCAGGCCTCGATCAGTCCGCTGTCCTCGGCGAAGCGGAAACAGTCGGCCGACGGCATGTCGAGCCAGCGGCTCGCTTCCACCGGTTGATCGTTCGTTGGAAGACCGTCCGTCAGGATCCCGGCGTGGCGCAGGACGTTGCGGACGCCGCGCTTGGCGATGGCGATGGTCTCCGCCCGGCCGGTGCCGCCACCGCCGAGTTCGGTGGTGACGAAGGTCTTGCCCAGCTCCTCCGCCGCGGTGTCGTACATGCCGACCGCGTCGATCTCCAGCATGCGCATGGAATAGGGCGCGGCGAAGGCGGCCACCGCGGCGAAGCAGCGCGCCTCCTGGTCCTTATCGGGCAGGATGTGGGCGGCGGCGAAGGGAACGAAGTCCAGAGTCCGGCCGCCGGAATGAATGTCCATCACCAGATCGGCCAGGGGCAGGAGTTCGCGGCTGAAGTAATCGGCGATCTTCTGCGTCACCGTGCCGTCCGGGCGACCGGGAAAGCTGCGGTTCAGGTTGCCCTTGTCGATGGGCGAGGTGCGGGTGCCCGCCTGGAAGGCCGGGTAGTTCATCGCCGGGACGATGATGACGCGGCCGGCAACCCGGTCGGCGGTCAGAGTCTGGGCGAGGTCGAACAGGGCGACTGCGCCCTCATACTCGTCGCCATGGTTGGCGCCGGTCAGCAGGGCGGTCGGCCCGCTGCCGTTGCGCACCACGGTGATGGGGATCATCACGGATCCCCAGGCCGAATCGTCGCGGCTGTAGGGCAGCCGCAAAAATCCGTGCTGCACGCCGTCGCGGTCGAAATCGACCGTCGGGGTTATCGGGGACGGGGCAAGTGTGACGGGCGCCATGGTCAGGACTTCACGAACAGCTTGCGCGGCACATTGGCGAGGCATTCGACGCCGGTGTCGGTGATGGCGATGCTCTCGGTGATCTCCAGCCCCATATCCTCCAGCCACAAGCCGGTCATGAAGTGGAAGGTCATACCGGGCTGGAGTTCGGTGCGGTCACCGGGGCGCAGGCTCATGGTGCGCTCGCCCCAGTCCGGCGGATAGCTGAGGCCGATCGGGTAGCCGGTGCGGTTGTCCTTGGTGATGCCGTAGCGCTTCAGGACGGCGAAGAAGGCGTTGGCGATGTCCTCGCAGCTGTTGCCCGGCTTGGCGGCGGCGAGGCCAGCCTCCATCCCCTCCAGCGTCGCCTTCTCAGCGTCGAGGAAGGCCTGCGTCGGCGTGCCGAGGAAGACGGTGCGCGACAGCGGGCAGTGGTAGCGTTTGTAGCAGCCGGCAATCTCGAAGAAGGTGCCCTCCCCCAGCTTCATCGGCCGGTCGTCCCAGGTCAGGTGCGGTGCCGAGGCGTCGGCCCCCGACGGCAGAAGCGGGACGATGGCCGGATAGTCGCCGCCGAAGCCGTCCGCCCCACCGATGCCGCGGATGCCGGCATCATAGATCTCGGCGACGAGGTCGCATTTGCGCATGCCGGGCTCGACCCGCTCGACGATGCGGGCGTGCATCGCCTCGACGATGCGGGCGGCCTTGCGCATGTAGTCGAGTTCCTGCGGGCTCTTCACCGCGCGCTGCCAGTTGACCAGCGCCGTGGCGTTCTTGAATCGGGCATTCGGAAGATGGGTGGTCAGCGACTGGAAGGCGGCGGCGGTGAACCAGTAATTGTCCATCTCGACACCGATGGACAGCCTGTCCCAACCGCGTTCCGCAAGGACCGCCGACAGCAGGTCCATCGGGTGGCGTTCGGTCGACTGCACGTAATGGTCGGGATAGCCGATGATGTTGTCATGGGCGAGATAGGCGGTGCGCTTGGCGCCGTTGGCGTCCTGGCCGCGGCCGTACCAGATCGGCTCGCCGTGCGGCGGCACGATCACGCATTGGTGGACGTAGAAGGACCAGCCGTCATAGCCGGTCAGCCAAGCCATGTTCGACGGATCGGTGACGATCAGCAGCTCGATGCCGGCCTTGTCCATGGCGGCACGGGTCTTGTCGAGCCGTGCGGCATATTCGGCCCGGCTGAAGTTCAGCGTCGGTTCCAGCATGTCGGGGTCTCTCTCGTAAGAGGAGGGATGGTCAGGCGTCGAAGGCGGTGCCGGCGCCGGCCGCCTGGGCCCGGCTGCGCGCCAGCGTGGCGATGGCGGTGTCCTGCACCCCGGTTCCGGTGAGGTCGCAGACGGTGATGGCGTCGGTGGAGGGGCGTCCGGCGGCCTGCCCGGCGATGACGGCACCCAGTTCGGGGAACTCCCGGTCGGCGGCGACCGTGCCGGCGGCAATCGCGTGGTGCAGTTCGCCCAGCCGGCGGGTCTGCGTCAGGCGGTCGGCGACATAGAGGTCGGCACGGGACAGGATGGCGGGATCGAGTTCGTTCTTGTGCTCGGCGTCCGATCCCATGGCGGTGACATGCTGGCCGGGTTCGAGCCAGTCCGCCATCAGGATCGGCCGGTCGGCCGGGGTGGTGGTGACGACGATGTCGGCGCCGGCGACCGCCGCCCTGCCCTCCTCCACGGCGCGCACAGGGATGCCCAGCCGCTCCGACAGGCGGGCGGCGGTGGCGGTGGCGCGCTCGGGCTGGCGCGCCCAGAGGCGGGCCTCGCGGATCGGGCGGACCAGGGTCAGCGCCTCCAGCTGCAACGCCGCCTGCACCCCGGCGCCGAAGATGGCGGCGACGGCGCTGTCGGGACGCGACAGATGCTTGGCCGCGACCGCACCCGCCGCGGCGGTGCGCACGTCGGTCAGATAGCCGTTGTCGAGCAGAAGGGCTTCGACCAGTCCGGTCCGGCTGCTCAGCAGCACCATCAGGCCGTTGACGCTGGGCAGGCCGAGCGCCGGGTTGCCGAAGAAGCCGGGGCTGATCTTGATGGCGAAGCCGTCGAGGCCGGGGACATAGGCGGACTTGACGTCGACCTCGCCGCGATATTCGGGAATGTCGAGCCGCAGAATCGGCGGCATCGCCACCGGACGGGTGGCCAGGGCCAGGAAGGCGTCCTCGACACAGGCGACGGCGTCGCGGTCGAGCGGAACGATCCTCCGCAACTCCGCTTCGGTCAGGATGGTCATGCGGGGCATGAATGGGCTCCGGTGATGATGCGGCGGTGCAGGTCCATGGCGATGTTGCGGCCGGACAGCAGCGCGATGGTGGGGCCGCGCGGCGTTACCTTGCCGGCGAGCAATGCTGCGATGCCGACGGCGCCGGCGCCCTCGACGATCTCCTGCTCGGCGGAATAGGCGTGCTCGATGCCGGCAGCGATCTCGTCCTCGGTCAGCAGCACCACGTCGTCGAGCAGGCTGGCGGCGAGGCGGTGGGTGTAGCGGTTGTCGAGGCCGATGCCGCCGCCGAGCGAATCCGCCAGCGTCTCCAGTTCCTCGACCAAAACCGGGCGTCCGGCTTTCAGGCTGGCATGCATGGCGGCGCCGCGCTCCATCGACACGCCGACCACCCGCAATCCGGGCCGCAGCGCCTTGGCCGCCAACGCCACTCCGGCGATCAGGCCGCCGCCCGACAGCGGCACCAGCAGCAGTTCGGCGTCGGGAACCGCCTCGATGATCTCCAGCCCCAACGTGCCCTGCCCGGCAATGACGTCGGCATGGTCGAAGGGCGGGACGGTGGCGAACCCCTCCTGGCGGACCAGCCGGTCGACCTCGACCTGGGCGTCGTCCTGGGAGCGGCCGACGATGCGGATCTCGGCGCCCAGCGCGCGGATGCTCTCGACCTTGTTGGATGGCACCAGCGCCGACATGCAGACGACGCAGCGGACGCCGGCTTGGGCTGCGGCATGGGCGAGCGCCCGGCCGTGGTTGCCGGTGGACGCCGCCGCGACCCCCATCGCCAGCGCGTCGCGCGGCAGGGCCGACAGCGCGTTGGTGGCGCCGCGCAGCTTGAAGCTGCCGGTGGTCTGGCGGGTCTCCAGCTTCAGGAAGACCGGGACGCCGCAACGGGCGGTCAGACTGGGCGAGGCAACGGTCGGCGTGGCCGCGATCCGTCCGGCCAGCCGCGCACGGGCGCGGAAGACATCCTTCAGGCCGATGTCCTGCCCGCTCATGACCATGCATCCTGCGGCAGCGGCAGGGTCATCAGCCGCCCACCTTCGGGACGGGGCCGGTCGTCGCCGCACAGGCGCAGGGTGGCCCAGGCGGTGGCCTGGTTGCTGGTGACCACCGGGCGGCCGATGGCGGCTTCGATCTCCGCGGCCACGCCGGCCGAGCGCAGGGCGGTGCAGGAGATGAACAGCGCGTCGGCGTCGGGCGCCATCGCGTCGACGGCGGCGCGCACCAGACTGGCCGGGGCGATGCGCGCCATCTCGCGGTCGTCGTCCAGCCCGAAGCAGGTGAAGCGCGCGATGTCGAAGCCATGCACGCCGAAATAGGCGGCCATCGGCCGGCTGGTCTGTTCGGTATAGGGGGTCAGCACGGCGATGCGCTGGGCGCCGAGCACCGTCAGGGCACCGCGGGCCGCGGCGGGCGGCGTGATGACGGGAACGCCGGGCTTGGCCGAGGCGATGGCCTGCTCGATGGCGTCGTCGCCCATCACGACGCTGGCTGAGGTGCAGGAATAGCAGATGGCGTCGAGCGGTTCGTCGGGCAGGATCAGCGCCGCCCCTTCGGCGAGGCGTGGCTGCATGCGGCGCAGATTCTCCGGCGTCGTCGGGTTGGCGTAGGCGATGCGCGCGGTGTAGACGCCGATGCGCTCGCTGGCGACCATGCGGCGGAAGTCCGGCTCGGTCGTGTGGTCGGTCGCCAGCACGACGAGGCCCACGCGCTTTTCGACCGGGCGGTCGTCGAAGTCCAGCGCGGTGTCCGAGCGCAGGATGGGGATGCAGGGCATGGCTCGGGAACTCCGGAGTCAGCGTATCAGCGGGTGGGCCGGAACCGGCGTTCCAGCATGTGCAGGGCTGGCACGGCGATCAGGCTGATGCACAGGAACAGGATGCCGACCAGCGTCATCGGCTCCAGATAGCGGTAGTTGCTGTTGGCGACGCTGCGGGCTTCGCTCATCAATTCGATCACCGTGATGGCGGAGAGCAGCGGCGTTTCCTTGAACATCGCGACGAAATAATTCGCAAGTGCCGGGATCATCGGCGGGATCGCCTGCGGCAGGATGACATGGCGCCAGGTCTGGTACGGCGTGAGGTTGCAGGCCTTCGCCGCCTCCCACTGGCCGCGCGGCGTGTTGTCGATGCCGGCGCGGAAGACCTCCGACGTGTAGGTGGCGTAATGGAGGCCCAACCCCACCACCCCGGCGGTCAGCGGCGACAGCAGCACACCCAGTTCCGGCAGCACGTAGAACAGGAAATACAGCTGCACCAGCAGCGGCGTGCCGCGGATGAACTCCACCACGAAGCCGGTTGTGCGCGCCACCGCCCGGCTCTTCGACCGGCGCAGCAGGGCGAAGCCCAACCCGGCGGCGGCGGCCAGGACGGAGCCGAGCAGCGTGGCCAACAGCGTGATGCGCAGGCCGTCCAGCAGCGTCGGCATGATCTCGCGGACGAATTCCCAATCCCATTCCATGGCCGGTTTCCTCAGGTGCGCAGCCCGTCGAGGCCGCGGGTCATGCGGCGCTCCAGGGCCTTCATGCCGAACGAGATCAGGCTGGCATAGGCGAAGTAGATGACCAGAACGGTCAGGAACGGCATGGCGGTGCTGCCGGTCTGCGAACGCACCACCTGCGCCTGGAAGGTCAGGTCGCTGAGCGAGATCAGCGACACGACCGAGGTCGCCTTCAGCAGTTCGATGGCGTTGTTGCAGAAGGTCGGGACCATCACCACCGCCGCCTGCGGCAGCAGCACGTGACGCAGGCTCTGCCAGCGCGTCAGGTTCAGGGCGACGCAGGCCTCGTGCTGTTCGCGGCCGATGGATTGCACCGCCGACCGCACCACCTCCGCGCCATAGGCGCCGACATTCAGCCCCAGCGCCAGCACGCCGGCCTGCAGCGGCGTCAGCGTCACTCCCATCAGCGGCAGGACGAAATAGGCCCAGAACAGCTGGACGAAGATCGACGTGCCGCGAAAGAACTCGATATAGGCGACCGAGGCGGCACGCACCGCGGAGAAGCGCGACAGCCGGCCCAGCCCGGCGAGGAAGGCGGCCGGCAGAGCCAGCGCGCAGCCGAGCACGGTCAGCTTCGCCGTCACCAGCGCGCCGTCCAGCATCAAGCCCATATAGCCGGCCCAATCAGCCATGAAGCCGAGTTCTCCTGCGTTCGGAGTGGATGCGGTAAAAACACCGGTTGCCGGCGCAAGCCGTCAGATGCGCTGCCCGGCCGCGATTTCGAG
>CBFGPE010000191.1:0-10981 GCA_965650625.1 uncultured Azospirillum sp.
CGCTGTGGTGGTCGATCATGGCGTCGGTCGGCTTTCTCATGAGGCGGTCTCCCCTCGAGGAGTGGTCGCAAGTCGGGTCGGCAATCTCGAACGCCGCCGGTGCGGCGTCAAGCTTTGGCATCCGACGCCGCTTCCGCGCCGTTGTCAGAGTTTGACGCCGCCTGCGCGGCGTCAAGGGTGCCATGCTTGGCGCGGAGAGGTCGGCCGCTCGACGCGACGGTTGGGTCTGCCTATTGTCGCGCACCATGAACGTCGTCCTCAATGTCGCATTTCCCGTATTCGCCATCATTCTGGCCGGATTCCTGTCCGGGAAGTCGAAGCTGCTCGGCGCCGCCTCGTCGGAGGCGCTGAACAAGTTCGTCTATTGGATGGCGCTGCCGCCGGTGCTGTTCCTGGGCACCGCCCGCCGGTCGATTCCGGAGATCTTCAACGGCCCCTTCATCGGCGCCTTCCTTGGGTCGATGCTGATGGTCTACGCGCTGGGTGCGATCATCGGCCGGTTTCTGCGGCGGGAGCGTACGCAGATCCAGTGCATGCAGGGCCTGAACTCCGCCTTTTCCAACACCGGCTACATGGGCATTCCGCTGTTCCTGGCCGCCTTCGGCCCGGACCATCTCGCCCCCACCATCCTGGCGACCGTCATCATGAGCGCCATCATGGTCGGCATCGCCGTGATCTGGATGGAGTTCGCCAACAGCCACGGCGGCGGGCTGGGCAAGGCGTTGCGCGACGTCGGCCGGGCGCTGGCGAAGAACCCGCTGATTCTGTCCACCGCCGCCGGCCTCGCCTGGTCGGCGCTGCTGCCCGGCGTGGCGGTGCCGAAGCCGATCGCCACCTTCTGCGAGCTGATGGGCTCCCCCGCCGGCCCCTGCGCGCTGTTCGCCATCGGCCTGTTCCTGGCCTCGCAACGGCTGACCGCCGGGCTGGCGGAGGCGGGATGGATCAGCGCGCTGAAACTGCTGGTCCACCCGGCGCTGGCCTGGGTGCTGACGCAGACGCTGTTCCCGATGGACCCCTTCTGGACCGGCAGCGCGGTGATCCTGGCAGCGTTGCCGACCGGCGCGCTCACCTTCGTGGTGGCAAGTCAGTACCAGACCTATGTCGAGCGCACGTCCTCGGCCATTCTGGTCTCGACGGTGTTGAGCGTGGTGACGCTGTCGGCGCTGCTGGCGGTTTATGCGCCTGGAGGGTGAGCTTACGCCTCACCACCCCCGCAGGAACTCCGCCGTCTCCTCCACCGCCTGCTTCAGCCCGACCCGGCGCATCTCCACCCCCTCCGGGAAGGCGCCGGCCAAGCGGCTCGGCATCATCGGGTCGAGCAGGACGAAGACGCCGGTGTCGTCGGCGCGGCGGACCAGACGGCCGAAGGCCTGTTTAAGGCGCAGCCGTGTGATCATGTCCTCGTAGCGGCGGCGGCCGAAGGCCTCGCGCCGTGCACGGTGCAGGATGTCGGGGCGCGGCCACGGCACGCGGTCGAAGACGATCAGGCGAAGCGAGCGGCCCGGCACGTCCACCCCGTCGCGCACCGCGTCGGTGCCCAGCAGGCAGGCGTGTTCCTCGTTGCGGAAGATGTCGATCAGAGTGGATACGTCCAGCGGATCGACATGCTGGGCATAGAGCGGAATGTTCGCCTGGTCCAACGGCTCGGCGATGCGGTCGCGCACGGCGCGCAGGCGGCTGATCGCGGTGAACAGGCCGAGCCCGCCGCCGCCCGCCGCCATGAACAGCGACTTGTAGGCCGCCGACACCTGACCGAGATCATCCTTGCGCACGTCATTGACCACGAAGACGCGGGTGCGGTTCGGATAGTCGAAGGGGGAGGGGACCTGGGCGCGGATCGCCGGGGCCGGCAGGTGGCTGGCGCCGCAGCGGTCCTCCGCCGCGCGCCAGTCCTGGCCGACGTCGCCGGTGCCGTCGGTCAGCGTGGCGCTGGTCACCACCAAGCCATGGGCCGGACCGGCCAGCGCCTCGGCGAAGGGAACGGTCGGGTCGACCCAGTGGCGGTACAGCCCGACATCGACGTCGCGGCCGTCGATCCGCTCCACCGCGAACCAGTCGACGAAGTGGGAGGGGGTCTCGGTCGGCAAGGTGCGCAGCATGGCCCGCCACGCCTCCACCGTCAGGGTGCCGCGGCGGTGCAGGCTGCGCGACAGCGCGTCGATACGGCGGCGCTGGTCGGAATCCAGTTCGGCGCTTTCGTCCTCAAGCCGCTGGGCCAGCCGGCGGGCCAGCGCCTCCACCGGTTCGGACAGGCGGACCAGCGCCTGTTCCAGCTCCGTCGCGGCCTCCAGCAGCCCGTCCACCGGGTAAGCCTTGTCGGCCTCCAGGCTGTAGGGGCCGCCCTGGCCGGCGGTGCGGGCATAGACCTGCTGGCGGGCCAGCAACAGGAAACGCTCGGTCGGCCCCTGCGGGTTGTCGGCGGCCAGACGCGCCGACCAGCCGTCGCCGGGCAGCACGCGGGCTCCCATCAGGATGTCGTCGAGGTGGCGCAGAGCCTCCTCGTCGCCGGCGACGATGTCCTCCAGCCGGCGCTTCAGGCCGCGGGCGCGGCTGCGCCCGGTTTCCTCGGCCCCCAGCAGCCAGCGCCGCAACTCCTGCGTCTCGCGCCCGGTCAGGTGGCCGGCGAAGGCGCTGTCGGCGGCGTCGAAGACATGGTGCCCCTCGTCGAAGACATAGCGGCTGGGCAGGGTCGGCTCCTCGCCGCCGCCCAGCGCCGCCTGCACCATCACCAGCGCGTGGTTGGCGATGACAATGTCGGCGCGGCGGGCGCGGCGGACGCTCTTCTCGATGTAGCAGCGGGCGTAATGGTCGCAGGCGGAATAGATGCACTCGCCGCGGCGGTCGGCCAGCCCCATGGTCGGGCCGCGTCCGGCAATGTCGACCAGCCAGCCGGGGAAGTCGCCGCCGGTCATGTCACCGTCGCGGGTCGCCGCCGCCCAACGCGCCATCAGCCCGACGCCGATGGCGTTGTGCGGCTGGAAGGGCATGGCGCGCACCGCCTCCTCCAGGTTCAGCAGGCACAGGTAGTTCTCGCGCCCTTTGCGCAGAACCACCTTGCGCGCCTTGGTCGCCGGGTCGGCGTAGAGACGGTCCAGTTCCGCGTCGATCTGGTGCTGGAGGTTGCGGGTGTAGGTAGAAATCCACACCGTCCCACCATTCTTCTCCGCCCAGACCGTGGCCGGCGCCAGATAGCCCAGCGTCTTGCCGACGCCGGTCCCGGCCTCCGCCAGCACCACATTCGGGGTGTCGGGCAGTTGGCGTGGGGCGAAGGCGGCGGACACCGCGCTGGAGTAATCGGCTTGCTGCGGCCGCGGCTCCGCCACCTTGCCCAGCACATTGGCCGACAGCATGGCGGCGAGGCGGCGGCGCGCCTCATCCGGGTCGACCGGGTTCTGGGCAGGCGGGGGAGGCGGAGCGCCTTCTTCCCACTCCTTGATGCGGGTCCAGACGCGCAAGCCCGAGCGGGCGGCGCCCTTCTCCGGCCCGTCGGGTTTGCCGAGCGCTGCCAGAACCGCCGGTGCCCAGGGCCAGCCGGCACGCCCCATCTCCCAGGCGAAGGCGACGGGGTCGGAGGACTCCTCGCGACCCGCCGCACCCAGGTCGCCCAGCAGGCGGCGCACGGCGCGTTGCAGGGCCAGCGCCTCCGCCTCGTGCCCGTCCGGGGTGGGCAGGTCGAGCGCCTCGGCGATGCCGCGCGGGGTGGGGACGCAGAAGCGGGCGGGGTGGACGAAGGCGAACAGCTCCAGCACGTCGAAGGCCGGGAAGCCGTCGATCCCCAGCCGGCGGGCGAAGGCGCGGGCATGGCAGACCAGCGGCAGCTGGCGGCGGACCTTTGACGCGGCGGCGGCCAGCGACAGCTCCTCCACCTCGCCGTCGAGGGTCAGCGATACGACGCGGCGCGCACCGGCCACCATGGCGGGCGCATCGTCAAGGCTGTGGAGCGGGGTGGGGTCGGCGGTCAGGTCCATCGGCGGCACTATATGGCGGCGGCATGCCGCAAAGCGAGCGCCGGATGTTGACGGCCCGCCGCTTCACCCCCATTGAGGGAAGTCCGGGGAGCCAAGCGGAGACGGGACCTTATGCGGAAACTGCTGCGCTGGGCGCTGATCGGGGCGGCGGGGCTGATGGCCTTCACCATCCTGTGGGCGGCGATCTACCGGATCGTGCCGCCGCCGGCCACGCCGCTGATGCTGATCCGGGCGCTGGGCGGCTCCGGCCTGTCGCACGACTGGGAGCCGCTGGAGCGCATCTCGCCGGCCCTGGCAGAGGCGGTGATCGCGTCGGAGGACACCGGCTTCTGCGGCCATGGCGGCTTCGACTGGGCGGCCATCGAGGGCGCCTTCGAGGACAACGAAGAGGGCAAGCGCCTGCGCGGCGGCAGCACGATCAGCCAGCAGACCGCCAAGAACGCCTTTCTCTGGCCCGACCGCAGCTGGACCCGCAAGGGGGCGGAGGCGTGGTTCACCCTGCTGATCGAAAGCCTGTGGAGCAAGCGCCGTATCCTGGAGGTCTATCTGAACATCGTGGAGTGGGACGACGGCGTCTATGGCGCCGAGGCCGCGGCGCGGCATCATTTCCACAAGTCCGCGGCGGCGCTGACCCGGCGCGAGGCGGCGCTGCTGGCCGTGGTGCTGCCGAACCCGCGCAACTGGTCGCCGTCTCGCCCCGGCCCCTATGTCGCCCGCCGGGCCGGGGTGATCGAGCGGCGGATGGCGGTGGTGCGGCGGGACGGGCTGGCGGACTGCGTGCGGTGAGGTGGTCGCACGACGTCCCCTCCACCGAATCTTAACCCCCACCGCACTACACTTCCTGATGCCCCCGCCGCTCCGGATGAGGCCGACCATGGCCACGCATCGCACGCTGCACGGAACGCCGTACCCGACTCCGCCTCCCGAGCCGATGCGTGAGGAGCTGTCGGCGCGCCATGCCGCCGATCCGGAAACGGCCCATCCCACCCGCCTGCTGATCATCGTCCTGATCTCGCTGCTGACCCTGGCCGGGCTGGCCTATGGCGGCGGCATCGCGGTGGACCGGATCCTCGAACAGCGCCGGATCGAGGCGCGGATGGGGCCGAAACCGCATCTTGCCCAACTGCCGGCGATCGAAGTGCCGCTGGGCGGGTCGCGGGCGGTGGAGATGCAGGTTTCGCTGGTGCTGGCGCCGAAGGTGAAGGCCGAGCGCGTGCTGCGCTACCAGGACCGCATCGCCGACCGCCTGTTCCAGACCGTCAGCCAAGTCGACAGCGAAATCCTGACCGGCCCCGGCTCCGCAACCTTCCTGAAGGCGCGCATCCGGGACGCCGTCAACCGCGAGGCGGGGACCGGGCTGGTCCGCGACATCTACATCGAACGCATGGTCGTCAAGTGACGCACGCGGGGCTCGTTCGGCGATCCCCCTTGTCTTGTGCGGCGCAATAGCCTATGTAGGGCGTCTTGATCGCTGGAGGCTCGCGCGTCTCTTGAGCGAGACGCGCTGTGATTGCGCAACGGCAGCTCCTTAGGGGGCAAACGTCCCAAGGTTCTAGGGACGCTCTGGCCGCTGCATCGGATAGACGCCTCTCCCTCTATCGACCTCCTCCCGGCGAGTCCGCCGGTATGTCCCACGCCCGCCATCGGGGCGCGCGGGGCCGTGCCGTGTTGCTTTGAGAAGGTTGTTACGACTTGACGTTTTCCGAACTCGGCCTGCACCCGCTCGTCCTGAAGGCCCTCGAGGCGTTCGAATACACCACCCCGACCCCGGTCCAGCTCGCCGCCATTCCGCCGGCGCTCCAGGGCCGCGACATCCTCGCCACCGCCGAAACCGGCACCGGCAAGACCGCCGCCTTCATGCTGCCGGCGCTGACCCGCACCGCCGAGCTGCCGCTGAACGGCGCCGCCACCCCGCGCGTGCTGGTTCTGGCCCCGACCCGCGAGCTGGCCAAGCAGGTCACCGACGCCGCCCGCAAATACGCGAAGTTCATGAAGCTGAACATCGTGGACGTGGTCGGCGGCATGCCCTACCGCGAGCAGCTGCGCCTGCTGTCGCGTCCGGTTGACGTGCTCGTCTGCACGCCGGGCCGCCTGCTGGACCATGTCGCCCGCCGCCGCATCGCGCTGGACGAGGTCGAGGTGCTGATCCTCGACGAGGCCGACCGCATGCTGGACATGGGCTTCCTCGACGATGTCGAGACCATCGCCAAGTGCTGCCCGCCGACGCGCCAGACCCTGCTGTTCACCGCCACGCTGGACCGCCGCATGGCGCATCTGGCCGGCAACCTGCTGCGCAACCCGGAGCGCGTGGCCGTCGAAAGCCAGGCGACCGCCATCAACGTGGAACAGCGTCTGCACCATGCCGACGATCTGGACCACAAGCGCCGCCTGCTGCAGCATTTCGCCGCCCAGGAAGAGGTCGGCAAGGCGATCATCTTCGCCGCCACCAAGCGTGATGCCGACACGCTGGCCGAGGAGCTGAGCGCCGCCGGCCATGCCGCCGCCGCCCTGCACGGCGACATGGACCAGACCAAGCGCAACCGCACGCTCCAGCGTCTGCGCACCGGTCAGGTCCGCCTGCTGGTCGCCACCGACGTCGCCGCCCGCGGCATCGACGTGCGCGACATCACCCACGTCATCAACTTCGACCTGCCGCGCTCGGCGGAGGACTATGTCCACCGCATCGGCCGCACCGGCCGCGCCGGCGCCTCGGGCGTCGCGATCTCCTTCGCCGCCCGCGCCGACCGCGAGACCCTGGTCCGCATCGAGCGCTACACGAAGGCGACGCTCGAGGTGCATGTGGTGCCCGGCCTGGAGCCGACGCGCCCCTTCACCACCGGTGGTGCCGGCCGTCCGGCCGGGCGCAGCGGCCGTCCGGGTGGCGGCGGCAAGCCGTGGCACCGCAACGGCGAGTCCAAGGGGCCGCACGCCCCGCGCGGTCCGCGTCCGGACTATGCCCGCAATGACAACCACCGCGGCGACGCCCGTCCGGACCATGGCCATGCCCGTCGTGAAGCCCACGGCAACGGCAAGCCGGCGGCCCGTGCGAAGAGCTGGTAAGTCTTGCGTTTGAAGTGATGGAGGGGGCGTCGCCGGTTGGCGGCGCCCCTTTCGTTTATCCGCCCCGCTTCCACACCGTCGTCTCGATGTAGCGGCTTGCCAGGAACCGGTAGGTCTGCTTCTGCAACGCCTCCACCTTGGGCGAGCGTTCCATCGTGATCTCGTCCCAGCCCTGCAGCAACTCCTCCCATTCCAGCAGCTTGGCGCGCAGATCGTCACGGATCTTGCGGATGAACTGGACGGTGGGGTGGAAGTTGCGCAGCGCGCCGACGATGTCGCCGGTCTGGGCGTCGGCCTGATCGAAGATCATGTCGTATTCGCGCAGCGGCTTGCGGATCAGCCCCTGCATGCGGTTCAGTTCGCTGCAGAAGGTCCGGTCGGTGCGATAGATGGTGGCCAGCTTCGCCATCGCCTGATCGATGCGGCGGATGTGCCTGAAGCGGTCGCGCAGCGCCTCGATGTAGGACAGTTCCTGCGCCAGATCGTCGATTCGGTCGGTCAGATACTGTTCGGCGTTGGTGGTCAGCTTCAGCCGCTCGGCGATCTTGGCGAAGGCCGCCTTCATCTTCTCGTGTGTCTGCGGATCATCCAGCAGCTGTTCCAGTTGCGACTGGTCGGAAACGATGATCTCGTTGCCGGTGAAGGAGGAGACGATCTGCATGGTCAGCCGCCCTTTGGCGGTGATGCGGTGCCTGTCCTCCACCGACCACGAGGCGCGGCCGTCCAGCAGTTCGCCCGGAATTTCCTCGCCCGGCCGGATCTGCTTCACGAAGGCCAGCCCCTGTTCGATGATCTCCAGCAGGCGGGCGTCGTGGGTGCCGTCCTCGATCTGGAAGGACTCCATCAGGGTGGGGAAGGCCAGCGCCGCCTTCAGGTCACCCAGCAGGATGTTCAGAACCGGTTCCTTGCTGTTCGGCTCCTGGCAGAAGAAGGCGCCGGGCAGGCTGAAGACCTTGTGCTGGAAATCGAAATGCGTGTCTCGCATCGGCTGGACCAGAACATTCTCCTGCGCGGCCTTTTCGGCGACGCCGGAGTCGGAAGCGGCGTCCGGGTTGGCGTCCGTCTCCGGGACGGCTTCCGAGGAGGGGGTGGTCTCGTCGCTGCTGGAGGTATCGGTCATGGGCGGGGAGGGGACTCAAAGGCCGGAGGAGGGGGCTGTCGATTGCTTGTGCAGCCTACAGCAGATCGCGCAGACGGAACCACATCATTGCGAGGACCAGCGCCGGCGTGCGGAATCGCCGCCCGCCGGGGAACGGCATGTGGGGGATGCGGGCGAACACGTCGAACCGCCCGGCGGTGCCGCTCACCGTCTCCGCCATCAGCCGTCCGGCCATGCCGGCCAGCGCCACGCCGTGGCCGGAATAGCCGTGGGCATACAGCGTCGTCGGCGACAGCCGACCCAGATGCGGCATGCGGTTCATGGTGATGGCGACCCGCCCGCCCCAGAAATACTCGACGCGGGCGTCCTTCAGCTCCGGATAGATCGCCAGCATCTTCAGCCGCATCGCCTGCTTCAGACCCGGCGCGTCCACCCCCGAATAGCTGACGCCGCCGCCGAACAGCAGCCGGTGGTCGGCGGAGCGGCGGAAATAGTCCAGCGAGAACTTCATGTCCGACACCGCGATGTTCGTCGGCAGCAGCGCGGCGGCCCGCTCAGGCCCCAGCGGCTCGGTGGCGATCATGTAGGTGGCAACCGGCATGATCTTGCGGTCCAGCGCCGGGGCCAGCCCGCCCAAATAGGCATTGCCGGCCAGGATCAGGTGCTTCGCCGTCACCCGGCCGCGCTCGGTGCGGACCCAGGGCGCGGCGCCACTGTCCATGGCGAGGGCGCGGCTGTTCTCGAAGATGCGCACCCCGGCGGCATCGGCGGCGCGGGCGAGGCCCAGCGCGTAGTTCAGCGGGTGCAGATGGCCGCTGCCCTCGTCCAGCAGGCCGCCGATATAGGCCTCGCTGCCGACATGGGCGCGGATGCCGGCGCGGTCCAGCCGCTGCACCCGGTCATAGCCGTAGTCGTCGCGCATTTCCCGCTCCAGCGCCGCCACGTCCTGCATGTGGCGCGGCTTCAGCGCGGCATAGGCGAAGCCCCAGGTCAGGTCGCAGGCGATGGCGTGGCGCTCCACACGCTCGGCCAGCTGGGCCTTGGCCTCCTCGCCGAACTCCCACAGGCGGTGGGCGTCCTCCTTGCCCATCCAGCCCTCGATGGCCGCCATCGGCTTGTTGTAGCCGGTGATGATCTGCCCGCCGTTGCGGCCCGACGCCCCCCAGCCGCAGCGCTCGGCCTCCAGCAGCACGACGTCGAAGCCGCGCTCCGCCAGTTCCAGCGCCGCGGTCAGGCCGGTATAGCCGCCGCCGACGATGCAGACGTCGCAGGCGGTCTCCCCCTCCAGGACGGGATGGTCGGCACGGGGCGCGGCGGAGGCCGCGTACCAGCTGTTCAGGTATGTGGCTTTCGGCATGGCCGCAGTTAAGTCCCAGCCGATGGGGGAGGTCAACGGAAAGGCGGCCTTTTCACCGAAGCGTCATGCGGAACCCTCTGGCGCGGTCCGCCGGAACGGCGTCATAGTGTCGCTGTCGTTCACAGCACGGAGGGGGCTGCCCATCGCCCGGAGCGGTCCGCCATACCCATGGGTTTTATGGAAGACTTCATCAAGAAGAACCGCATTACCGAAGTCGAATGCCTTGTGCCCGACATGTCGGGCATCGCGCGGGGAAAGATCGTCCCCGCCGAGAAGTTCCTCCGCATCCTGCGCGACCGTGGCCTGCGCCTGCCCGAGGCGATCTTCGTCCAGACCGTGACCGGTGAATTTCCCGACGACGAGGACATCACCTCGGACGAGAATTCCGACATCTACATGATCCCGGACGAACGCACGATCCGCTTCGTCCCCTGGTACAACGAGCCGACGGCCCAGGTCATCACCGACTGCGTCTATGCCGACGGCAAGCCGGTCGACGTGTCGCCCCGCCATGTCCTGAAGCGCGTGCTGGCGTTGTACGAGGAGCGCGGCTGGAAGCCGCTGGTGGCGCCGGAGCTGGAATTCTTCCTGGTCCAGGTCAACAAGGACCCCGACTATCCGCTGGTGCCGCCGGTCGGTCGCAACGGCCGGATGGAAAGCGGCCGACAGGCCTTCGGCATCGACGCCGTCAACGAATTCGATCCGATCTTCGAGGCGGTCTATGATTTCTGCGAGAAGCAGGACATCGACATCGACACGCTGACCCACGAGGCCGGCGCCGCCCAGATCGAGATCAACTTCAACCATGGCGACGCCCTGGAACTGGCCGACCAGGCCTTCCTGTTCAAGCGCACGGCGCGCGAGGCGGCGATGCGCCATAACATCTACGCCACCTTCATGGCCAAGCCGATGCAGGGCGAACCCGGCAGCGCCATGCACATCCACCAATCCGTGGTGGACACCGACAGCGGCCGCAACCTGTTCGCCAATCCCGACGGCACCGACAGCGCCCTGTTCATGTCGCACATCGCCGGGCTTCAGAAATACCTGCCCTATGCGATGCCGCTGCTGGCGCCCAACGTCAACAGCTACCGCCGGCTGGTCCCCAACTCCGACGCGCCGATCAACGTGCATTGGGGCCGCGACAACCGCACCACCGGCCTGCGTGTTCCCGTTTCCCAGCCCGACGCCCGCCGGGTGGAGAACCGGGTGGCCGGCGCCGACGCCAACCCCTATCTCGCCATCGCCGCGTCGCTGGCCTGCGGCTATATCGGCATGATCCAGGGACTGGAGCCGAACGACCCGATCAAGGGCTCCGCCTACCGCCTCGCCTTCACCCTGCCGCGCCACCAGTCGGAGGCGCTGACCAAGTTCAACGCCTGCAAGCCGCTGAAGGAAATCCTCGGCGAACGCTTCATCGACGCCGTCGCCTGCGTGAAGGAGGCGGAGTACGAGGCCTACAACCGCGTCATCAGCTCGTGGGAACGGGAAAACCTG
>CBFGPE010000192.1:0-10963 GCA_965650625.1 uncultured Azospirillum sp.
GGGGGGGGGGGGGGGGGGTTTTTTTAGCGGTGTTTTTTGTAAAAAACCCCCCGCCCCCCGGGGGTTTGGGGGGGGGGGGGGGGGCCCTGCACATGCTGGAATCTTGTCGGAGGGCCGCCGCGCGACCCCCTCACCCTAACCCTCTCCCAGGGGGGGAGAGGGGATACTGTCGCGGGGGTTAGACGTACCGGTTGACGATGTTCTCCAGATACTCCTGCCGGCCGGAGCGCGGCTGGGGGTTGATGCCGCCGGACAGCGCGCGGTCGGCCAGCGTGGCGAGGTCTCGGCCGCCGGACAGGATCGCTTGGGCTTCCGCGCCGTCCCAGCCGGCGTAGCGTTCGGCCAGCGGCTTGGTCAGGGCGCCGTCCTCCAGCATCTGTGCGGCTTGCAGCAGGGCGCGGGCGCAGGTGTCGATGCCGCCGATGTGGCCGTGCAGCAGGTCGGCGGGGTCGAGCGACTGGCGGCGGATCTTGGCGTCGAAGTTCAGGCCGCCGGTGGTGAAGCCGCCGCCCTTGAGGATGTCGTGCATCACCACCGTCAGCTCGCCGACATCGTTGGCGAACTGGTCGGTGTCCCAGCCCAACAGCGCGTCGCCGCGGTTCATGTCGAGCGAACCGAAGATGCCGAGCGCCAGCGCCAGCGCCACCTCGTGCTGGAAGCTGTGGCCGGCGAGGATAGCGTGGTTCTGCTCGATGTTCACCCGCACGTCGGCCAGCAGGTCGTAGCGCTCCAGGAAGCCGTAGACGGTGGCGACGTCGAAGTCGTACTGGTGCTTGGTCGGCTCGCGCGGCTTCGGTTCGATCAGGATCGGGCCGTCGAAGCCGATCTTGTGCTTGTGCTCCACCACCATCGCCAGGAAGCGGCCCATCTGGTCCAGCTCGCGCTTCAGGTCGGTGTTCAGCAGCGTCTCGTAGCCCTCGCGGCCGCCCCACATGACGTAGTTGGCGCCGCCCAGCGCATGTGTGGCCTCCAGCGCCGCGCGCACCTGCCCGCAGGCATAGAGGAAGACGTCGGGGTCCGGGTTGGTCGCGGCGCCGGCCATGTAGCGGCGGTGGGAGAACAGGTTGGCGGTGCCCCACAGCAGACGGACCTTGGCGGTCTCCATCTTGGCCGCGAACAGCTCGGTGATGGCCTTCAGGTTGTCGGTGCTTTCGGCCAGCGTGGCGCCTTCCGGCGCGGCGTCGAGGTCGTGGAAGCAGAAATAGGGGATGTCGAGCAGGCGGAACATCTCGAAGGCGACGTCGGCCTTGTCGCGCGCCGCCGCCATCGGGTCCTGGCCGGGGCGCATCCACGGGCGCTGGAAGGTCTCGCCGCCGAAGGGATCGCCGCCCGGCCAGCAGAAGCTGTGCCAGTAGCAGGCGGCCAGCCGCAGATGGTCCTCCATCCGCTTGCCCAGCACCACGCGGTCCTTGTCGTACCAGCGGTAGGACAGCGGGTCGCGGCTGTCCGGTCCGCGGTAGGTGACCGGGGACAGGTCGCCGAAGAAAGAGGCGGTGCTCAAGACGCGAACTCCTTGGCAAGGGGGTAGAGCCGGCGCCAGCGCAGCCAGGCCTGGCTGTACGCCTCGGCGCGGGCCGGATCGGGGGTGAAGGTCTCAAGACGGCGGGGCTTGCGGCAGACGGTGGCGGGGGATTCCCCGGTCGCCGCCATGCGGCCGAGATGGGCGGCGCCCAGCGCGGCGCCGACCTCGCCATCCTCGATGCGGTGGATGGTGACGCCGATGGCGTCGGCGCAGATGCGCGCCCACAGCCGGGAGCGGGAACCGCCGCCGGCGAGGTCGAAGACTGTCGGGGCGGAGTTGGGCGTGTCGGCCCCGAGTGCGACGAGGTTGTCGCGGGAGGCGAAGGCGACGCCCTCCAGCACCGCCTGGACCATGGCGTCGCGCGTGGTCTCCGCCGACAGGCCGGCGAACAGGCCGCGCACGGTGGCGTCGTTGTGCGGAGTGCGCTCGCCCGACAGGTAGGGCAGGAAGGCGACCGGCGACGGGCCGTCCACCGCATCGCCGAGCGGGGCCAGCAGCTCCGTCTCCGGCGCGCCGAGGGTGGAGGCGGCCCAGGCCAGCGAGGCGGCCGACGACAGCATGACGCCCATCTGGTGCCAGACGCCGGGCAGCGCGTGGCAGAAGGCATGGACCGCCATCGCCGGGTTGGGCAGGAAGCGGTCGGTCGTCCGCCACACCACGCCGGAGGTGCCGAGGCTGAGGAAACCGTCGCCGGGCGTGATGGCGCCGAGCCCGACGGCGCTGGCGGCACAATCCCCTGCCCCGCCCGCCACCACCGGCGGCGTCGGCATGCCCCAGCGGCGGGCCAATTCGGGCGACAGCCGGGCGACGGCATCGGAGCCTTCGGCCAGTTCCGGCATATGGGCGCGGGTCATGCATGTGGCGGCGAGCAGGTCGTCGGACCAGTCGCGGCGGGCGACGTCCAGCCACAGCGTGCCGGAGGCGTCGGACATCTCCTCCACCATCGCGCCGGTCAGGCGCCAGCGGACGTAAGCCTTGGGCAGCAGGACCTTGGCGAGGGCGGCGAAGATTTCCGGCTCCTCCTCCGCCACCCACAGCAGCTTCGGGGCGGTGAAGCCGGGCATGGCGATGTTGCCGCTGATGGAACGGAGCGTCGGGAGGGTTTCCTCCAGCGTCGCGCACTGGCGGTGGGAACGGCCGTCGTTCCACAGGATGGCCGGACGCAGCACCCGGTTGTCGGCGCCCAGCAGAACCGCGCCGTGCATCTGGCCGGAGAAGCCGATGCCGATCACGGCGGCGAGGTCCGCCGGCTGGCGTTCGGCCAGCTCGTCCACCGCGGCGATGGCGGCGGCGACCCAGTCCTCCGGCTCCTGCTCCGACCACAGGGGATGGGGGCGGGAGACGGTGCAGGGGCGGGACGCGCTGCCGGCGACGGCCCCGTCGGCGTCGGTCAGCACCGCCTTGACGCTCGAGGTGCCGATGTCGATCCCGAGAAACATGACTGTCGACCTTATCTGATGCCCGTGGGGCTTGATGTCTTTCAGGGCAGGTTGTCGCGCAGGATGACCTGGACCCGGATGTGTTCCTGCGCCGTGACGATCTCCTGGCCGGTGACCAGGGCGTGGAGCACCCGTGCCATCGAGCGCGCCTCGTGTCCCGGATCCTGGGCGACCAGGGCGGCGAAGGTGCCGTCCAGCAGCATGCGGCGGGTGGCTGGGGTCAACTCGTGACCGACGCAGAGGATCTTGCGGGCGAGACCGGCCTCGGCCAGCGCCTCGCCGATGCCGACCGAGCCTTCGCCGGTGTTGTAGATCGCCACCAGATCGGGGGTGTCGGCCAGCATGCGGCGGACCAGATCGCGGTTGCGCTCCGGATCGTCGCGTCCCTCCACCGGAATCAGGCGGGTGAGGTGGGGATATTCCTCCGCCAGCACCTGTCCGAAGCCGAAACGGCGTTCGGCATGGTCGCGCAGGCTGCCCGATCCGGTGACGATGCCGACGGAGCCGCCGGGCTCGCCATTCCGTGGGGGGCCGAGGAAGCGGCCGACCAGCGACCCGGCGGTGCGGCCGGCGGCGATGTTGTCGATGCCGACATAATGCTGGCGCCGCGAGGTCGGGGCGTCCGACACCAGCGTCACCACCGCCACGCCGGCTTCCACCAGATCGTCGATGGCGGCGCGGATGCGCGGATGGTCGAGAGCCACCAACGCCACCCCGTCGAAGCGGCCCGGCAGGGTGGACAGCTCCGCCGCCAGGGTGTCGGCGTCGAACACGTCGGTCTCGACGATCTCCACCCCGATACGGCGGGCGCGGAACCAGTCTGCCTGGGCGCGGATGTTGTCGGCGATGTCCATCATGAAGCGGTTGCCGCCGCCGGGCAGAACCACGGCGAAGCGCCAGGAGCGCGCCCGCGCCAGCTCCGCCGCGGCAGCCAAGGGCCGGAAGCCCAGACGCTGCACCGCCTCCTGCACCTTGGTCGCGGTCTTGGCGCTGACGCCGGGGCGGCCATTGACCACCCGGTCGGCGGTGGCAAGGCTGACGCCAGCCGCGGCGGCCACATCGCGCAAGGTCAGGGGTGCATCGTTGACTTGATTGTTCATGCCGCGAACATATGCCGAGGTTATGAGGTACGCAACTCAAAAACAGAGGTGCCGCCGTCCCTCTGTCTTTTGGCCGATCCCTGCCAGGGTTGGGCCAGTTGCCGTCTGGAGCGTTAAGGTGCGTACGTCAGTATGCTGCGGGTTGCCGCCGTCATAGGGCTTAGGCGGCGCGAATCGCTGTCCCCGACCGGAGACTGCGCTACTCCCGATGGGGTTCGACACCTTCGATTGCACCCATGACGGGGGGACTCGCGGGAATTTAGGCTTGCTCCTCCCTCGTGCCACAGCCAGCAGGGTGGAATGCCGCAGCTGAGAACCCATCAGCAACTGGTCAGCGCCATCGCCAACGCCATCGGCCAGCAGCAGACGGAGGTTCGCGACGTTCTGGCGGCGGTGACGCCCGGCGGGGGAAAATCGCTGCTGCCGGTGATCATGGCGGCGGCGCTGCACAAGGCAGGGCGGATCGATCGCGTCTGCTGGATCGTGCCGCGCGACAGCCTGCGCCAGCAGGCGGAGGAGGCCTTCGTCGATCCGCGCTGGCGCGAGCTGTTGGGACACACCATCGCCCTGCGGGCGGCGGAGAACGGGCGCGACCTCTGCCGCGGCCTGCAGGGCTACATCACGACCTATCAGGCGGTGGCCGCCGCGCCGGACCTGCATCTGCAGGAGTTCAGGCGTCACCGCTACCTGCTGGCGGTGGACGAGCTGCACCATCTGCCGGCGGTGTTCGACACCGACCGCATGGCGGCGGTCGAGGAGGAAACGGCCTGGAGCCGGTCGATCCTGCCGCTGCTGGAGAATGCGTCGGCCCGGCTGCTGATGAGCGGGACGCTGGAGCGTGCCGACGGCCGGCCGATCCTGTGGCTGCCCTACCGCGCGCCGCAGGGGACGCGGAAGGTGCGGGAGATCGACTTCAAGGCGCCGGGTTGGGCGGTGGTCGGCTATTCGCGCCGGCAGGCGCTGGCGGAGAAGGCGATCCTGCCCGTCACCTTCGGGGCGATGGACGGCTCGGCCTCCTGGCTGGACGCGGAGCGGACCAACCGCTGGGTCGATGCGCTGTCCAAGGCGGGGGAGAACACGCGCGACGCCCTGTTCACCGCGCTGCGCACCGGCTTCGCCCAGGCTATGCTGCGCGAGGCCTACCGCTCCTGCCGGGAGCATCGGGCGAAGCGGCGGGCGGAGCTGAAACTGCCGAAAGGGCGCGACGATCCGGGGTTGGGCAAGCTGCTGGTGATCGCGCCGGACCAGGGAACGGCGCGCTTCTATCTGGAGACTCTGCAGGGCTGGATGCCGAAGGAGCAGGCCGGGCGCATGGCGCGGCTCGCCATTTCGGACTGCCGCGACGCGCAGGAGGTGGTCGCCGCCTTCCGGCTGCGGCCGGAGCCGGCGGTTCTGGTCTCCGTCGCCATGGCTTATGAGGGGTTGGACGCGCCGTCGATCACCCATGTCGCCTGCCTGACGCACATCCGCTCCCGCCCCTGGCTGGAGCAGGCGATCGCGCGGGCGACGCGGGTGGACCCGCATGGCGGACCCTATGACCGGCAGCGGGCGCTGATCTACCACCCCTCCGACGCGCTGTTCGAACAGTTCCGCACCATGGTGGAGACCCAGCAGGGCACCCGCGCCATGGTGAAGACCCGCCGCCCGCAGCAGGAGTTGCCGTTCGAGCGGTCGGCGGAGCGGGAGCCGGAGATCATCCCGCTGGAGTCCAATGCCACGGCGCTGAGCTTCGCCGTGGTGGCGCCGGGGCCGGACTTCGGGGCGCAGGGGCGCGATCCGGGGGAACTTCCGCTGACGCCGAGCGCGGCGGAGCATCACCTGCGCCAGCGCATCGGACAACTGGTCGCCGCGCAGGTGATCGAGGACGAGGACAACAACCTCGTTGCCGAGGGGCCGACCGGCTACCACATCTACAACGCCGTGCTGAAGCGGCTGATGAAGAAGGCGCGCTCCGAAATGACGCTGTCGGAGCTGGAGGCGACGGTCGGCTGGCTGGAGCGCAATCGGCTGTCGGACCACCGGCACCTGATCGTCGACGATCCGCAGTTTACATGGTCGACGCGGCGGCGGGGGGCGGCAATCCCTTACAACTCCCTCTCCCGCCCCGGGAGAGGGAAGGGGCCCGCCGCGAAGCGGTGGGAAGGGTGAGGGGCGAGGCACGAAGCCATGCGCTTCTGGTTTCTTGAATCACCCCTCACCCTCCCCGCCTTCGGCGGGTCCCCTCCCTCTCCCAGGGCTCTCAGCGGATCTTCGATCCGCCTGACGCCGTCAGCACAAACGAAGTTTGTGCGAGAGGCGGGAGAGGGCGTTTTCGGTCATTCCCGCCACGGACACCGCCCTTCCAGCAGGTCGCGGTCGCGGGTCAGGGCGTCGGCCATGAAGTCGAGGAAGGCGCGGACGCGGCCCATGTGGCGCAGGTCCTCGTGGGTCAGCAGCCAGAGCCTGGCGTCGGCCTCCGGCACCGGGTCGCCGATGCGGCGGAAGGCGGGGTCGCGGTCGACCACGCCGCAGGGCAGCAGGCCAAGGCCGATCCCCGCCCGCACCGCCTCCACCGCGCCTGCCACCGAGTTGACGCGGTAGCCGACGGAAGCCTCGGGAACCGTCCGCTTCATCCAGTGGGCGAGGCTGGTGTGGTCGAAGGACTCGTCCAGCCCGACCCAGGGGTGGCGGCCCGGATCGTCGGCATGGTCCGTCCCGTCCAGATAGGTGGTGGCGCCGTAGACGGCGAAGGCGAGGCCGGATATGGCGCGGCCCACCAGATTCTCCGGCGGGCTGCTGGTGGCGCGGATCGCCACGTCGGCCTCGCGCCGGGTCAGGCTGAGCGATGCCTCCGCCGCCACCAGATCGACGCGCAGTTCGGGGTGGAGCCGGCGGAAAGCGGCGACATGGCGCGGCAGGATGTAGAGGGTCAGGATGTCGACGGTGGTCACCCGCAGGCTGCCGCTGATCCGGGTGTCACGGCCGGACAGCAGCCGGTTGGCGGCGGCCAGATCCTCCTCCATCTTCTGCGCCACCCGGTGCATCTCGTCGCCGGCCGCGGTCAGCACATAGCCACCGGGCAGCTTGTCGAACAGTTGGGCGCCCATCGCCTGCTCCAGCGCGGTCACCCGGCGCAGAACGGTGCTGTGGTTCACCCCCAGGACACGCGCCGCTGCCGACAGGGAGCCGTGCCGCGCCACGGCCAGCAGGAAGCGAAGATCATCCCAATTGCTGCTACTTAACATTTATTCCCGCTCATCCATGCAGATGCTTTTTGCAAATCTCCCGAATTCGCGCTTACCAGAGCACAGGCTAGGGTCTCGGGCCAAGCGCAACCTGCGCCACCCCATCGAAACCCGGCTGTCTCCCCATGTCCGAGCTGCTTCAAGACCCCTTCGTTCAATCCAGCGTGCTGCCCCTGCTGGTCGGGCTGGTCCTGGTCGGCGTCCTGCATCTGCTGCGCCGGTCGCTGGCGGCGGCCGGCATCGCCGCCGGTTTCCTGGTCGTCTTCGCGCTGGTGATCGGCCTGCCGGCCCTGCCGCCGCCGTCCAGCATGGGCAAGCTGTTCTGGACGTCGGCCGCCGGGCTGCTGCTGGGCGTGGTTGCCGACGCGGCGGGTGTCCGTGGCCGGGTCGCTTCGGTGGTGCTGGCGGTCTGGCTGGCTGCTTCGCTGCTGTGGATCGCCCTGCCGGCGCTCGATTCCGTGGCGGCGGTCGTCAGTGTGCTGGTCCTGCTCGGCACTGCGGCGTGGGTCGCTTTTGCCCGCGGTTCGGAGCCCCGCGGTTCCGAGACGGTGGAGAGCCCGACGGCGCCGGCCGCCACGCTGCTGGCGCTGGCGCTGGCCGTCGGCGGCACCGCGCTGATCGGCTCGTCGGCCTCCATCGCCCAGATGGCGCTGGCTCTGGCGGCGTCGGCCGGCGCCTTCCTGCTGTGGAACTGGCCGGTGGAGCGCCATGGCTGGGGCCTGTCGGGCCGCGTGGCGACCGGCATCGCTTTGCTGCTGGCCGCCGTGCTGGCCCTGTTCACCCAGACCCAGGCCGCGGTGCTGCTGCTGGCCCTGCCCGCCTTGCTGGCCGGACGGGTGCGCCGCTTCATTCCCCGCGGCGACGGCCTGATCGGCCGTGCCGCGTCGGCGGCCGCCGTCACGGTGGTCGCGGTCCTTCCGGCGCTGGTCGCCATCGGTGCGGCCTATGCGCTGACCGGCGGCGAGGCGTCGCCCTACTGATCCCCCCCCTTTCCCAATCATTCAAATCTGCTTTCGGAGTTCCGTTCATGAAGAAGACCCTGCTCGCCGCCGCCCTGTTTGCCGCGACCGCCGTCGGCGCCGCCATCTCCATGGGGGCTCCCGCCTTCGCCGCCCCGGTCAGCTACAAGATCGACCCGGCGCACACGGCCGTCGCCTTCATCGTCAACCATGTCGGTTTCTCCAACGTGATCGGCCGCTTCGACACGGTCGGCGGCGACGTGACCTTCGACAAGGACGCCGTCGAGAAGAGCGTGGTCAACGTCACCATCGACACCACCAGTGTCGACACCAACCACGCCAAGCGCGACGAGCATCTGCGCTCGCCGGACTTCTTCAATGCGAAGGAGTTCCCGAAGATGACCTTCAAGAGCACGAAGATCGAGAAGACCGGCGACAAGACCGGCAAGCTGCACGGCGACCTGACCATGCTGGGCGTGACCAAGCCGGTGGTGCTGGACGTCACCTTCAACAAGGACGGCGTCAGCCCGGCCAGCAAGCTGGAGACCGCCGGCTTCTCCGCCCGCGGCACGGTCAAGCGCAGCGAGTTCGGCATGAAGTACGGCGTCCCGGCCATCGGCGACGACATCCAGCTGCTGATCGAGGTCGAAGCGGTCAAGTCCTGATCGCCGGCGGCTTTCGGCTGTTGCCGGATGGAGGGGCCGGTTCGCCGGCCCCTTCGCTTATTCGGATCATCGACAGGAGGACACGCGATGCCGCAGCTTGTGAACGGCGTTTGGGTGAAGGGCGACATCGCGGCCGGCGAGATCAAGGCCGGCGCCTTCCACCGCGAGCCGACCCGCTTCCGCAGCTGGATCACGCCGGACGGCGCGCCGGATGCCGAAGGACGCCCCACCCTGCCGGCGGTGGCCGGGCGCTATCACCTCTATGTCTCCTACCTGTGTCCCTGGGCCTCGCGCACGCTGATCTTCCGCGTGCTGAAGGGGCTGGAGGGGGTGATCGGCCTGTCGGTGGCCGAGCCGGTGCTGGGCGAGGATGGCTGGGTCTATGCCGAGGAGCAGGACGGCGGGCCGCGCGTCGGCCGCTTCCGCCACCATCACAGCCTCTATACGGCGAGCGACCCGAGCTACACCGGCAAGGTGTCGGTGCCCGTGTTGTGGGACCGGCAGGAGGGGCGGATCGTCAACAACGAGTCGGCGGACATCATCCGCATCCTGAACAGCGCCTTCGATCGGCTGACCGGCAACCGGCTGGACCTCTATCCCGAGCCGCTGCGGCCGGAGATCGACCGCTGGAACGAGGCGGTCTATGCCAGCGTCAACAACGGCGTCTACCGCTGCGGCTTCGCCAAGTCGCAGGCCAGCTACGACGAGGCGTTCGACGGGCTGTTCGCCACGCTCGACCGGCTGGAGGCGCATCTGTCCGCCAGCCGCTATCTGGCGGGGGTGCATCTGACCGAGGCCGACTGGCGGCTGTTCGTGACGCTGGTGCGCTTCGACGCAGCCTATCACGGCGCCTTCAAGTGCAACCTGCGGCGGATCGAGGATTACCCGAACCTGTCGGCCTATCTGCGCGAGCTGTATCAGTGGCCGGGCACCCGCGACACGGTGCGGATCGACCACATCAAGGCCGGCTACTACACCAACCCCGCCATCAACCCGACGCTGATCGTGCCGAAGGGGCCGGCGCTGGATTTCGACCGGCCGCATGACCGCGACCGGCTGCCCGGCAAGGGGATCTGGCAGCGGGGGTGAGGGGTCATCGCCTTTCCCGCCTGGGCCGGGTGAGCAGAACGGCTGCGGTCAGAAGCTGGGCCAGGGTCCAGGTGGTCGCTGCGGCGGTCAGCAGGGGCATCGACGGCCACCAGACTGCCGCCACGCGGAGAGCGGCGGCGCTGGCCATCAGCGCGACGGCGACGGTGGCGGCGGGCGGGAAGCGCTCCGGCTCCGCCTCCCGCTGCAGGGTGGTGCGGATGGTCATGGCGCTGGCGAGGATGCCGAGTGCGCCGATCCCCAGCATGTGCCAGCCGGCGGCAGGCGGCAGGTCGAACAGCACCGCACCAGCAACCAGCAGCCAGCCGGCGCCAAGGCAGAGATAGCCCAGATGCAGGCTGGCGATCTCCGGCTGGCGCAGCAGGCGATAAGGTTTCCAGCGGGCGAGGCGGAGGAGCGCGCTCGTCCCCGCCATCGCGGCACCAGCGGCGCCCAGGGAGGGCAGCAGACCGGTGGCGGCGGATAACAGGCAGAGGGCGGCGCCGGCGATGCCCATCGCCTCCAGCCTCGGTTGAACGCGCCGGGTCAGGGTGATGCCCTGGCGGCGCAGGGCGCCGGCGGTCGCGGCGGGGATGACGCGCCCGCCCATGGTCAGCAGCAGCGTGGCGATCAGCAGCAGGCCGACCGGCTGGCCGCCGGCCGGGGCGATGCCAAGCTCCGCGGCCCAGAACAGCGCCTCGGCAAGCAGGAAGGCGCCGATCAGCGGGCCGAACACCGCGTTGTGGCCGCTGCGGCTGGTGCGCAGGAACGGCAGCCCGGCGACCACGAACAGCAGCACGGGATAGGCGAAGTCGAGCGGCAGGGCCAGCGCCGCCGGCAGCCCGGTCAGCAGCGCCAGCCGCCCGGCGAGCCAGGACAGGCCTGCCGCCGCCAGCATCGGGCGCGACAGCCGCGTCATCAGGAAGCCGCCGACCACCGCCAGCGCATAGCCCAGCGTCATCTCGTGG
>CBFGPE010000193.1:0-10927 GCA_965650625.1 uncultured Azospirillum sp.
GCCGCCACCGTCGCGATCACCCCGCACCCGACCCCGCAATAGGGACAGGTGGTCTTCACCTCCCGTTTCGGCCCGGAGGCAGGCTCCGCTCCATCAAACATGGCCGCAGGCCTTGCGGCAGCCGCCGCGCGACAGCTTGGCCTCACCCAGTGCGAGGGAGACGCTGCGCCCCTCCACCCGCACCGGAACATGGCCGGTGCGGCCCTCGTCGGGGGCGACGGCCTCGCCGGTCGCCAGCTCGATCACCCAATTGTGCAGCGGGCAGGTGACGCGGCGGCCATGGACGATGCCCTGGGACAGCGGCCCCTGCTTGTGCGGGCAGGCATCCTCCAGCGCGAAGACCTCGTCGGCCGCCGTGCGGAACAGCGCGATGTCGCCATCGGGGGTGCGGACGACGCGCGAGCCCAGCACCGGGATGTCGTCGATGCTGCCGACCTGGGTCCAGACAGTCTCAACAGCGGCGTTTTCCATGATGATGCTGTCCATGATCCCTTACCCCACTTCGGCGAGCAGATTGAATTCGTGACGGTCGACGCCCTTGGCGGCGCGCTCCGCCCACGGGTCGTCCTGCGAGAAGGTCTGCGAGAACAGGAAGCGCGCGTTCAACGCCCGCCGCCGCTCCGGATCATCGACCAACGCCGCCTTGATGTGGTCGAGGCCCACCCGCTCCACCCACGGCGCGGTGCGCTCCAGATAGCGGGCCTCCTCGCGGTACAGCTGCATGAAGGCGCCGGTGTATTCCAGCACCTCCTCCTCGGTGGCGACACGGACCAGCAGGTCGCAGGCCCGGACATGCAGGCCGCCGTTGCCGCCGACATGCAACTCGTACCCGCTGTCGATGCACACCACGCCCAGATCCTTGATCGTCGCCTCGGCGCAGTTGCGCGGGCAGCCGGACACCGCCAGCTTGACCTTGTGCGGGGTCCAGGTGCCCCAGGTCATCCGCTCCAGCTTGACGCCCAGCCCGGTCGAATCCTGCGTGCCGAAGCGGCACCATTCCGACCCGACGCAGGTCTTCACCGTGCGCAGCCCCTTGGCATAGGCATGGCCGGACACCATCCCGGCGGCGTTCAGATCGGCCCAGACCGCCGGCAAATCCTCCTTCTTCACGCCGAACAGATCGATGCGCTGGCCGCCGGTGACCTTCACGGTGGGGATGGCGAACTTGTCGACCACGTCGGCGATGGCGCGCAGCTCGGCCGCGTTGGTCAGGCCGCCCCACATGCGCGGCACGACCGAATAGGTGCCGTCCTTCTGGATGTTGGCGTGGGCGCGCTCGTTGATGTAGCGCGACTGGTAATCGTCCCGGTATTCGCCCGGCCAGGCGCACAGCAGGTAGTAGTTCAGCGCCGGCCGGCAGGAGGCGCAGCCGTCGGGCGTCGTCCATTCCATCGCCTGGAACACGTCGGCCATGGTCTTCAGCCCATGCTCCACGATGGCCGACCGCACCGCGTCGTGGGTGTGGTGGGTGCATTTGCACATCGGCTTGACCTTCGGCGCCGCCGTGAAGCCGTCGCCCAGCGTCACCGCCAGCAGCCGCTCCACCGTGCCGGAGCAGCCGCCGCAGGAGGCCGACGCCTTGGTGTGCGCCTTCACCTCGTCCAGGCTGGTCAGGCCCTTTTCGGTGATCGCCTTGACGATGGTGCCCTTGCAGACGCCGTTGCAGCCACAGATTTCGGCAGAGTCGGGCAGCGCGGCGATGGCGGCGTTCGGATCGCCGGCATCGGCACCGCCGAAGCCCTGGCCGAAGATCATGGTGTCGCGCTCGGCCGACACGTCGGCGCCGTCCTTCAGCAGCGAGAAGTACCAGGCGCCGTCCTTGGTGTCGCCATACAGCACGGCGCCCAGCAGCTTGCCGTCCTTCAGCACCAGCCGCTTGTAGACGCCGCGCGCCGCATCGCGGAACACGATGTCCTCGGTCCCCTCCCCGCCCGAGAAGTCACCCGCGGAGAACACGTCGACGCCCGTGACCTTCAGCTTGGTCGAGGTGACGGAGCCGGTATAGGCGGCACCCTCCCCGCCGGCGAGGTCGTGGGCCAGCACCTTGGCCATCTCGAACAGCGGGGCGACGAGGCCCCAGGTGACGCCGCGATGCTCGACGCACTCGCCGACCGCGTAGATCGACGGGTCGCTGGTGCGCATCTGGTCATCGACGCGGATGCCGCGCCCGCACTCCAGCCCGGCCGCCTTGCCCAGCGCCATGTTCGGGCGGATGCCCACCGCCATGACGACGATGTCGGCCGGCAGCTCGCGCCCGTCCTTCAGCCGGACGGCGCTGACCCAGTCGTCGCCGACGATTTCCGCCGTGTCGGCACCGGTCAGCACCTCGATGCCGCGGCGCTCCAGTTCACGCTGCAGCAGCATGCCGGCGGACGGGTCGAGCTGGCGTTCCATCAGCGTCGGCATCAGGTGGACAACGGTGACCTCCATCCCCTTGACCCGCAGCCCGTTCGCCGCCTCCAGACCCAGCAGCCCGCCGCCGATCACCACGGCGCGGCCGCCCTTCGCCGCCGCCGCCAGCATGGCGTCCACGTCGGCCAGATCGCGGAAGCCGATAACGCCCGGCAGGGTCGATCCCGGCACCGGGATGATGAAGGGCATGGAGCCGGTGGCGATCAGCAGCTTGTCATAGGGAACGACGCGGCCGGACTGTGAGACGACCGTTTTCCCCTCGCGGTCGATGCCCTCCACCGGCTCGCCGGTCAGCAGGGTGATGCCGTTGGCGTCGTACCACTCGCGGCTGTTCAGCACGATCTGGTCGAAGGTCTTTTCCCCCGCCAGCACCGGCGACAGCATGATGCGGTTGTAGTTCGGATGCGGCTCGGCCCCGAAGACGGTGACCTCATAGCGGCCCGGCGCCTTGGCCAGCAGCTCTTCCACCGTCTTCATGCCGGCCATGCCGTTGCCCACAACCACCAGCCGCTCCTTGGCCGGGCCGGCGGTGCGCAGTTCGGCCTCGTTAAGTTCAACGACGGGCCCGTTGTTCGATGAGAGATGCATGTCCATGGCGCGTCTGCCTCGTCAATCGTGTCCGGCCTGCCGCAAAGTCAGGCACGGGGCCAAAAAGAAAGGCGTCCGAACGGGTCGTCTCCCTGCCCCGCGCGTGGATCGCGAAGGAGGGTGCAGACCTGTTCGGACGCCGTTGTCCGGGCGGTTCGTCGTCGAACCAGAGCCAATTCCGCGCGTCGTCGCACGGCTTCGGCCGATGTCGCGGGTTTCGGCGACGTTGCCGGCACCCGCTGTTGTCTCGCCAATCCCTTCGCAATCCGCGTGCCAATCGCCGCGCCAGCCGACCGGCCTGGGAAAACTCCAGGGAATCCGCGGGGTCCTGCCTGGATTCACACCCAAGACCTAGGTGCCTGTTTTTAGATCATCCTTAGGTGCTGCACAAAGGATGACCATGCAGACTTGTGTGCGCCGCAAAAAACGGCAGGTGGGGTGTGGGCCGGGTTAGGTGCTTCATACCTTCCGCCGGGTCATGACCAGCAGAATCAACCTCCGCGGCCCGATTTTCGGCAAAACCCATCCTTTGGCATGAGGCTTGCGAAGAGGGAGGCCAGAGACGCGCCAACGACGGTGCGTGCATCCCAAGCGTCCAATGATGGGCCAGCCCCCGGCAGTGTCGCCGACCCCGGTATCGACAAGCTTTTCCGGTCGATCCCGCTGGACGCTTTCGACGGCCAAGGTGCGCAAGAGCCATCTGCCTGAAAAACAGCCAGTCCGGGACCTGCCCAGAAAATCGACAAAGTTCGAGACCGGTGTCGCCCCACCCGGCCGCTGGCCCGGATAGTAGAGATGGAGCAACCGACGTGGCCCAGTCTTCCCGCACCACCCTCCGCCAGTTTCTCGCCTCCGCCGCTGCGGTCGTCGCCTTGACCGCAGGCGTCTCTGCCCATGCCGCTCCGCTCGATGTTGAGAAGGACCAGCTGAAACTCGGCTTCATCAAGCTGACCGACATGGCGCCGCTCGCCATCGCCGTCGAGAAGGGCTTCTTCGAGGATGAAGGCCTCTCCGTCACGCTGGAGCCGCAGGCGAACTGGAAGGTCCTGCTCGACCGCGTGATCTCCGGCGAGCTGGACGGCGCCCATATGCTGGCCGGCCAGCCGCTGGGCGCCACCATCGGCTTCGGCACCAAGGCGCACATCGTCACCGCCTTTTCCATGGACCTGAACGGCAACGGCATCACGCTGTCGAACGAGGTCTGGCAGAAGATGAAGGCCAATGTGCCGAAGGGCGCCGACGGCAAGCCGGCCCACCCGATCAAGGCCGACGCGCTGAAGCCGGTGATCGCCCAGTACAAGGCGGAGGGCAAGCCCTTCAACATGGGCATGGTCTTCCCGGTCTCGACCCACAATTACGAACTGCGCTATTGGCTGGCGTCGGGCGGGATCAACCCCGGCTTCTACAGCCCGACCGACGTGTCGGGCCAGATCGGCGCCGACGCGCTTCTCTCCGTCACCCCGCCGCCGCAGATGCCGGCGACGCTGGAGGCCGGCACCATCTATGGCTACAGCGTCGGCGAGCCGTGGAACCAGCAGGCGGTGGTCAAGGGCATCGGCGTCCCCGTCATCACCGACACCGAGATCTGGAAGAACAATCCGGAAAAGGTCTTCGGCGTCACCGATGACTGGGCCAAGAAGAACCCCAAGACCCATCTGGCCGTCGTCAAGGCGCTGATCCGCGCCGCCCAGTGGCTGGACGAGAACAACAACGCCAACCGCGCCGAAGCGGTGAAGATCCTGGCAAAGTCCGAATATGTCGGCGCCGACGCCAAGGTGATCGCCAACTCGATGACCGGCACCTTCGAGTATGAGAAGGGCGACAAGCGCGACGTTCCCGACTTCAACGTCTTCTTCCGCTACAACGCGACCTACCCCTTCTATTCCGACGCCGTCTGGTACCTGACCCAGATGCGCCGCTGGGGCCAGATCGCCGAGGCCAAGCCCGACAGCTGGTACGACCAGACCGCGCGCAGCGTCTACAAGCCTGACATCTACCTGCAGGCCGCCAAGCTGCTGGTCGAGGAAGGCAAGGCCAAGGAAGCCGACTTCCCGTGGAAGAGCGACGGCTACAAGCCGGTCGACAACGGCTTCATCGACGGCATCCCGTACGACGGCCACAAGCCGAACGACTACCTCGCCAAGCAGCCCATCGGCCTGAAGGGCGACCAGAAGGTCGAAGGCGGTCAGGTGGTGGGCGGGTAACCGCCCCCACGTCGCCCCACCACCGCCAGCCAGGAGTCCCCCGCCATGACCAGCCTGACCGATACCTCCGCCGACCTCGCCCGCGCCCAACGCAAGGCGCGCCGCGCCCACACCCTCAACCGCATCGCCTCCGTCCTGACCACCGTCGGACTGGGCTGGCTGGCGCCGCTGCTGCGGCTCGCCGCCGGCGAGAACCCGCGCCAGCAGGGGATCGAGCTGTGGCGCCAGATGGGCGTCCCGCTGACCGCCATCCTGCTGTTCCTCGCCGCCTGGAGCTGGGCCGCCCCGCAGGTCCACACCAGCCTCGGCGCCATCCCCGGCCCGGCACAGGTGTGGGAGCAGGCCACCAACCTCTACGCCGACCACAAGGCCGAGCGCGCCAAGGAAGCCGCCTTCTACGAACGCCAGGAAAAGCGCAACGCCGAAAAGCTGGCGAAGAACCCGGCGGCGGAGGTGAAGACCCTGCCCTATGCCGGTAAGCCGACCTACCTCGACCAGATCGTCACCAGCCTGAAGACGGTCTTCACCGGCTTCCTGCTGGGCGCCCTGGTGGCGGTGCCGCTGGGTGTGGCGAGCGGCCTGTCGCCGACCGTCAACGCCGCGATCAACCCGCTGATCCAGATCTTCAAGCCGGTGTCGCCGCTGGCCTGGCTGCCTCTGGTCACCATGGTGGTCAGCGCCACGGTGGCGAGCGACAACCCGCTGTTCGAGAAGTCCTTCCTGACCTCCGCCATCACCGTCACGCTCTGCTCGCTGTGGCCGACCCTCATCAACACGGCCGTCGGCGTGTCGTCCATCGACCGCGACCTGATGAATGTCGGCAAGGTGCTGCAGCTGTCGGGCTTCACCATGGTGCGCCGCCTCGTGCTGCCCTCGGCGCTGCCCTACATCTTCACCGGCCTGCGGCTGTCGCTGGGCGTGGGCTGGATGGTGCTGATCGCGGCGGAGATGCTGGCCCAGAACCCCGGCCTCGGCAAGTTCGTCTGGGACGAGTTCCAGAACGGCTCCTCCAGCTCGCTCGCCAAGATCATGGTCGCCGTCTTCACCATCGGCCTGATCGGCTTCCTGCTCGACCGCGTGATGCTGGCGCTGCAGTCCGCCGTCAGCCACAGCCCCGCCCGCTAAGCCCTTCTACACACGGAGACGACGACCATGGCGATCCTGGACCTGAACGGCGTGTCGAAGTCCTACGGCGGCAACACCGTGCTCCACAACATCGACCTGTCGATCGAAGAGGGCGAGTTCGTCGCCATCGTCGGCTTCTCCGGCTCCGGCAAGTCGACGCTGATCAACCTGATCGCCGGTCTGGCGATGCCGGACGCCGGCGAGGTGCTCTATCGCGGCAAGCCGGTCACCGGTCCCGGTCCGGAGCGCGGTCTGGTCTTCCAGTCCTATTCGCTGATGCCCTGGCTCAGCGTGAAGGAGAATGTCGCGCTGGCGGTCGACGCCGTCCACAAGGCCAAGGGCGGCGCCGAGCGCGGCGTGCTGACCCGCCGGGCGGTCGAGACGGTCGGCCTCGGCCACGCCACCGACCGCCGGCCGAAGGAGCTGTCGGGCGGCATGCGCCAGCGCGTCGGCTTCGCCCGCGCGCTCGCCATGAGCCCGGAGATGCTGCTGCTGGACGAGCCGCTGTCGGCACTCGACGCCCTGACCCGCGCCAAGCTGCAGGACGAGATCGAGGCGATCTGGCGCAAGGACCGCAAGACCGTCATCCTCATCACCAACGATGTGGACGAGGCGATCCTGCTGGCCGACCGCATCATCCCGCTGACCCCCGGCCCCAACGCCACGCTCGGCCCCGCCTTCACCGTCGATCTGCCGCGTCCGCGCGACCGCACCGCCGTCAACCATGACGAGGACTTCAAGCGCCTGCGCGCCGAGGTCACCGCCTATCTGATGGAGGTCGGCGTCGCCCGCGGCACCGGCGGCGAGGATGACCTCGTCCTGCCCGACGTGAAGCCGATCACCGCCGCCCCGCCGCCCGCCGCCTATATCGAGGCGATGGGCGGGCGCGGGATGGAGGACCGCTATCTCGAATTCACCCGCCTGACCAAGACCTTCGCCACCCCGAAGGGTCCGCTGACCGTGGTGGACGGCTTCGACCTGAAAATGCGCAAGGGCGAGTTCGTCTCGCTGATCGGCCATTCCGGCTGCGGCAAGTCCACCGTGCTGTCGATGGTGGCTGGCCTCGCCGACGTGACCAGCGGCGGTATCGTGCTGGACGGCAAGGAGGTCGACGGGGCCGGCCCCGACCGCGCCGTGGTGTTCCAGGCCCCCAGCCTGTTCCCCTGGCTGACCGCCTACGAGAACGTCATGCTGGGCGTCGACCGCGTCTTCCCCCACGCGAACAAGGGCGAACGCGCCGACATCGCCCGCTATTACCTCGCCCGCGTCGGTCTTGGCGACAGCATGGACCGGAAGGCGTCGGAGCTGTCCAACGGCATGAAGCAGCGCGTCGGCATCGCCCGCGCCTTCGCCCTGTCGCCCAAGCTTCTGCTGCTCGACGAGCCCTTCGGCATGCTCGACAGCCTGACCCGCTGGGAGTTGCAGGAGGTGCTGATGGAGGTTTGGGCGCGCACCAAGGTGACCGCGGTCTGCGTCACCCATGACGTGGACGAGGCACTGCTGCTGGCCGACCGGGTGGTGATGATGACCAACGGCCCGAACGCGAAGATCGGCCACATCCTCAACGTCGACATTCCCCATCCGCGCACCCGTCAGGCCCTGCTGGAGCACCCGCGCTATTACGACTACCGGGAAGAGCTGCTGAACTTCCTCGAAGGCGGCCATGCCGGGGCGCCGAAAAAGGCGGCGTGACCGGCGTCCCACTCCCCGGAAAGCCCACCGAAGACCCATCGACAAGCTGGCCCCGCGGGACCAGCTTGTTGTCTTTCGGCATGACGGACGAGGGAGACCAAGATGAAGCGCGTGACCCTGCCGGACGGCACCGAGGTCCCGGCTCTCGGCCAGGGCACCTGGATGATGGCGGAAGGGCGCGGCGACCGCGCCGCCGAGATCGCCGCGTTGCGGGCCGGCATCGACCGCGGCATGACCCTGATCGACACCGCCGAGATGTACGGCGACGGCGCCTCTGAAGAGCTGGTCGGCGAGGCCATCGCCGGCCGCCGCGACGGCCTGTTCATCGTCACCAAGGTGCTGCCCAGCAACGCGTCCCGCATCGGCACGGTGAAGGCCTGCGAGCGCAGCCTGAAGCGGCTGGGGATCGATCGCATCGACCTCTACCTGCTGCACTGGCGCGGCGGCGTGCCGCTGGAGGAGACGGTGGAGGCGTTCCAATCGCTGATCCAGGCCGGCAAGATCGCCCGCTGGGGCGTGTCGAACTTCGACGTGGACGATCTGGAGGAGCTGGCGGACATCACCGACCTGCACGGCTGCGCCGTCAATCAGGTGCTCTACAACCCCGAACATCGCGGGATCGAGTACGACCTGCTGCCCTTCCAGCACACCGCGCGGATGCCGGTGATGGCCTATTCCCCCATCGGCCAGGGTGGCCGCCTGCTGCGCTCCCCGGCTTTGCTGTCGGTGGCGAAACGCCACGACGCCACCCCAGCACAGGTGGCGATTGCCTGGGCCTTGCGCCAGCAGGGCGTGATCGCGATTCCCAAGGCGGGAACCACGGCGCATGCGCTGCAGAATGCCGAGGCCGTGAAGCTGACGCTGACCGGCGAGGACATCGCGGAGATCGACCGCGCCTTCCCGCCGCCGAAGCGAAAGCAGCCGCTGGCGATGATCTGAGGAACGCATGGGCAGGGTGGATCAGAGAGGTAGCGATTGAAATCGCGACGCTTGTCGGAACCGAGCATCCACACACGCCAGCCCTACCCGTTCCCACTTCAAGAATCAACTCTTAATGGCAATTTTCTCTTTTTATATTATCACAGATTGAATTTCTTAAATCTATGCATCCGTAGCTTTCATCAGGGACATTAGATGCATTAGAGTTTGCTCCCGTCGGGCAAATGTGGGCCGGGAGCTTCGAGACTATGAAAATTGCTGCATGGCTTTTGAGTATCTTTGTATTCATCGCGGCCACTCCGGCCATGGCACAAAGCTACTCTCCCAGTTACGACTGCTCGTTGGTTACCGACGCGGTGGAGGTGTTCGTCTGCAACGACAGGGCTCTCGCAGCGCTGGATCGTGACCTAAGCAGATCTTACCATGCATACATCAGCACCTTGCCTTCTGATCAAGCAACACTCCTGAAGAAGGGAGAGGTCGCTTGGGTCAAGGACAGAAACAACCGGTGCAGGTCAGGCGGACAGTACGTCGATCGCTCATGCGTCGAAGCGACCTATAAGGGGCGAATACATGCATTGAATTCATTGGCAAGTCTGACCTTTTCACCGGGCGCATGGGAAAAGGAAGGAATGCGATGGGTGCAACTGGCCAGCCGCTCGACCGCGGACGAAGCAATTGCAATCGCTTCCCTGTTGCAACAGCAGGCTCCACAGCATGGACCTTACATCGTTCTGTTGGCGCTCAATGGTTGGTACGCGGTGGTATCCGGTCCCTTCCAGGCATACGAGGCAGATTCCATTCTTGAAGACATGAAAGCATCGAACCCGGTGATTGCTGCGGAGGGACCCTACACCACCAAAGGACACCGATATGTTCTGAGAATGTACCACAACGCTGACGAACTGCCGGGAAATGTCGAAAGACCGATGAGATTGAATGCGCCGGCATCTTCTTTCTCCACGGCAGCAGTCTATACATCTCCGTCCGGCAATCGCCGCCGCTGTTCTTCGGATGAGATCCTGAACAAGCAGGCCATTTGCTTTGTTGCTCTGGCTGGTGAGGCGGCCTGCCAGCACTTGCTCGGGGAGAAATCTGAAGCCGGCGTGGTCCTCACCAGCGTGGCGACATCGGCAATCTGCACTGCCGCATCCTCGGGACTGCAGAATGGAACGATCAATGCCGATGCGGTGCTCGCATCAATGGTCAAGGGCGGCATATCAGGTGTCGGAAGTGCCATGATGCACCAGGACAATGACTTTCTGACCAGAGCTGTGGGCGCTTTCTTGAAATACAACGTCGTACTCTACGAGTTCTCTGAAGCGATCGATTGCGCTCGGAACGTTGAGCGGCAGTGTTGGCAGTAACGGGAAAGGCGCCGGGCACCCGTCCGGGCGGCATCATCACGCCCAACCAGCACCATGCGCCGATCAACGACTTCGGCACAGCCGATGCGGCAGACATTTGCGTGGAGAGCCGCCCGAACCGCGCGCTACACCGGACGCATCGAGGGGAGGCAGGCTGCAGTCCCGAAATGGCGAAGGCCGCCAACCCGTTCCGGTTAGCGGCCTTCAGAATGGTGGTCCCGACTGGGATTGAACCAGTGACCCCTACGATGTCAACGTAGTGCTCTCCCGCTGAGCTACGAGACCACGGGAACTTAGAAACTGTCGCTCCAGATCATGGAGCGGGCGAAGGGATTCGAACCCTCGACCCCAACCTTGGCAAGGTTGTGCTCTACCCCTGAGCTACGCCCGCAAAGTGGCGCGAGTGACGGGACTTGAACCCGCGGCCTCCGGCGTGACAGGCCGGCGCTCTAACCAACTGAGCTACACCCGCGCTGAGGAGCGGCGCCTTATACAAGGCTTCACCCCGACAGACAAGACCTAAACCAAACTCAAACCTTCAGAAGTGGTGGAGCCAAGGAGGATCGAACTCCTGACCTCTACAATGCCATTGTAGCGCTC
>CBFGPE010000194.1:0-10923 GCA_965650625.1 uncultured Azospirillum sp.
GGGCGACGGCAACCGGCAGTTGCTGGCGGCCGGCCCCGCTCTGCGCTTCCTGCCCGCCGCCGACTGGAACGGTACGACGCCGGCTCTGACCGTAAGGCTGGCGGATGATTCGCTGGGCAGCTTCGCCAGCGGCGGGCGTGTCACCGAGACCACCGGCGGAGGGACCAGCCGCTTCAGTGCCGCCACCATCACGCTGGCCGGCATCGTCGATGCCGTCAACGATGCTCCCGTCGCCACCAACTCCGCCGCAACCCTGCCGGACATCGCGGAAGACACCGCCGATCCGGCCGGAGCGACCGTCACCAGCCTGTTCGGCGGCCTCTTCTCCGACGCGACCGACGCCGTGGCCGGGGGCTCGTCGGCCAACGGCTTTGCCGGGATCGCCATCGTCGGCAATGCGGCGACCGCCGCACAAGGCGTCTGGCAATATTGGACCGGCATCGCCTGGGCGGCCGTGGGTGCGGTGTCCGATGGATCGGCATTGGTCGTCGCCGCCGCCGATCGCCTGCGTTTCGTGCCGGCGGCCGACTGGAACGGCACCACCCCGGCGCTGACCGTGCGACTGATCGAAGAAGGCGGCGGCACATCGCTGACCGGAAGCCATGCCGACCTGACGCAGGGCGTCGGCGGCAGCACGGTCTACAGTGCCGAAACCATCGCGCTGACCGGAAGCGTCACGCCGGTCAACGACGCGCCGCAGGTCACCGCCGCCACACCGTCTCTGTCGACGGTGAAGGGTGTGTCAGTCGCGGTCACCGGGCTGTCGGTGTCGGACATCGACGCCGGTTCGACGCCGATTCTGGTCACCCTGTCCGCCGGACATGGGACGCTGACCCTGGCGGACGGCGGGCTGGATGCCGTCATCACCGGCAACGGGACGGACACCGTCACCGTCCGGGCGACGCTTGCCACCATCAACAGCCTGCTGGGCGCCACTAACGGGCTTCTCTATACCGCGACGTCCTACAGCGGCGCCGACAGCATCCATATGCAGGTGGATGACCAGGGCGGCGGCGGAGCGGGTGGGCCGCTGACCGCCGGCGCATCGGTCGCCGTCACGGTAGCGCCGCCCAACGCCTCTCCGGTCCTGATCGACACCGATCTCTCCCTCTCCGTCGCGGCGGAGGCGCTGGCTCCGCCCACTTCCGGCACCGCGGGGATCGCCGTATCGACGCTGGTCGGCCTGAACGGGACCGGACCGGCCAATGTCACCGACGGCGATGCGGGGTCCGTGACCGGCATCGCCCTGGTCGGCACCAACGAAAACTACGGGCACTGGTGGTTCTCGACCGACGGCGGCACGACCTGGACCCTGGTCGGCACGGTCAACGACAGCGACTCCGCCCTGCTCCTGCGCCCGACCGACCGGCTCTATTTCCAGCCCAACGCGTCGGTGCCCGCCACCGTCAGCGGTGCCCTGACCATCCATGCCTGGGACCAGACCAGCGGAACCGTGGGCACCAAGGTGGCGATGGACACAAGCGCCGGCAGCGCCTTCTCCACCGCCACCGACAGCGTGACACTGCACCCCGGCGTGCTGGTCCCGAACGGCTCCTTCGACAATGGGCTGAGCGGCTGGACCTACACCGGCGGCACCAGCGTCGGCCCGACCGGGGACGGTCATGAGGGCACCATCACCTCGGCGAGCGGCCAGACGCCGACCCAGTTGGAGGACTTCCTCGGCCTGACCCACGGCTCCATCGCCACCGCGACCGGGACTGTGCCGTCCGCTGGACATGCTATGAAGCTCGGCACGACCGTGACGGTGACACAGGACACGACGCTGACCTTCGACTGGTCCTTCACCTTCACCGACAACGCGTCCTATCACGACTTCGCCTTTGTCAGCGTCAACGGCGTGGTGACGCTGCTAGCAAAGGAGGCGAGCGCCAGCGGCAGTTTCAGCGTGGTGGTTTCGGCCAACAGCACCCTGTCATTGGGCTTCGGCACCTCCGACACCGGAGACAACAGCGTCAACCCGATCCTGCGCGTCGACAACATCAAGCTCACCACCGTCGCCAGCGATCCCATCGTGCTGGACATGACCGGTCAGGGGCTGGCCCTGCGTCCGCTGTCCGACGGCATCCATTTCGACGTGACCGGCGACGGCGTCGCCGACAGCACCGGCTGGATCGGGTCCGGCAACGCCCTGCTGGTGCAGGACAGCAACGGCGACGGCCGCATCAACGACGCGCACGAACTGGTATCGGAGCAATTCGGCACCGGCTTCAACAGCAGCCTGGAGGCGATGGCATCCCTCGACCGCAACCATGACGGACGCCTGGATTTGACAGACGACGCCTTCGCCACACTGAAGGTCTGGCAGGATGTCAACGGCGACGGAATAAGCCAGCCCAGTGAACTTCGGAACCTCTCCGAAGCGGGCATCCGCTCCATCGCCACCACATCGACACCAAGCGACGCGAGCCTCGCCGGTAGCCGGATCCTGGGCACCACCAGCATGACGATGGCCGACGGCAGCACCCAAATGGTGGCCGGCGTCGCGTTCGACGTAAAGGCCGCCTCCGCGGCACAGGTCCAGATCCAGCCGACGGCGTTCGCCCCGACCAGTGCCGCTCACAATGCGGTGCCAGGGACCAACTTCACCAGTCTTCTGGCGTCCGGCCTTGGCCTGCCCACCGACGCGGGAGTTGTGCTGCAGCCGGAATCCTCTCATTTGCTCGCATGGAGCCTGGAGTCGCACGCTCCCGATCAACATCATTTGCAAAACAGTGATGCGTCAAACGTGCATCACATAAACGGGTCCTAATAGAAATGTCGGATTTAGAGGATTTATTAAGCAATTGAACACTGTTTTGTCTTAATTTCTGACGAGAGCGGTCGGCTATATTCGCCAGCGCAATAAACCTAAAGCTTCAGCCGACAGCGTTTCTCAGGACCCTTATGCGCAAATTTCTCTTTTACGCCACGGCCTGGCTTACGCTTCTTGGCGGAGGCACGCAACCTTCGATTGCGTCACCGCGCGAAGACGTGATCTCGCTGATTGCCAAGGCGACGGAAACGCATGACCGTCTGAGAGGGGCGGAGGCGGCAGCCGACTCCGCACGCAATGGCCTGCGGATCAGCCATGGCGGCTGGTATCCGACCCTCAGCCTGTCGGCCAACGGCGGACGCGAAACCACCGAAAAGCCGGCGGGCCTTCCCAACACCGACATGAACGCCGGCCAGCTTTCGATACGCGCGACCCAGCTGATCTGGGACTTCGACGCGACCAATGCCGACATCCGGCGGGCGCAGGTCTCGGTCGTCCGCGCCGACATCGCGGTGGAGCGCACCCGCCAGGAACTGCTGGTGGAGGGCCTGTCCGCCTACGCCAACCTCGTCCGCGCTCACCGGCTGCTCACCTTCGCCCGGCAATCGGAAGACAACATCCGCCGCCAGACCGGCCTTGAAGAGGTCCGCCTTCAGGAGGGCTACGGCTTCTCCACCGACGTCCTGCAGGCGAAGAGCCAACTTGCCGGCGCCCAGGCACGCCGCGTCGCGGCCGAAGAGGCGATGCAGACCGCGCTGAGCCGCTTCCAGGCTTATTTCGGCCATGTGTCCTTCCGGCTGGACGGCGCCCAGGTCCTGGCGATGACCAGGGCTGCCCTGCCCGCCTCGATGGACGCGGCGGTGGAGGAGGCGCGCCGCCACAATCCGCGCCTGCAGGAACTGGCCCTGACCACCGCGGCGGCAGAGGAAGCCGTGACCTCCGTGCGCGGCCGCAGCCTCTATCCCCGGGTCGAAGGCTATGTCGAGCGCAACATCAAGCGCGACGTCGCCGGTCAGCCCGGTCGGCAGAACGAACTTCTGTTCAAGCTGCAGGTCACCTTCTCGCTGAACACCGGCCTGACCGCGATCAACAGCGTCCGGCTTGCTGAGGCCGACCTGCGCGCCGCCGACGCCAACTGGGCCGATCAGGAGCGCACGGTGCTGGAAACCGTCCGCAACAGCTGGAACCGGCTGGAAAGCGCCCGGTCGCAGGTGAAGCTGCTGAACGATCAGGCGAGCCTCGCCGCCGGCTTCCTCGACGTGGCGCGGGCGGAGCGCGAGTTGGGCTCCCGGTCGCTCATCGACATCCTGTCGGGCGAGACGACGCTGATCAACGCCCGCAGCGACGCCGCAGCAGCCGAGACGGAACTGGTTCTCGCCGGCTACCGCCTGCTGGCTGCCATGGGCCGGCTCAGCGCCGCCGATATCCAGACCAAGCCGATGCCAAAATTGGCCGCGATGGGACGGGGCCTGTTCGACGACCGCGGCAAGCAGGAACAGGCACCTCCCGCCAACCGGGATTCGAAGCGCAAGCGCGGGAAGGGAGATCAGCAATGACCGGCGGCGCCATCGGCCTGCTGCTTCTGCGGCTTCGCGCAAATCTGCGGCTGACGACCCGCGTCTTCGCGGCGTCATTCGCAGCCAACCTGCTCGGCCTCGCCTCCTCCTTCTATACCATGCTGGTGCTGAACCGGTATGTGACGCACGGCGTCGATTCCACGCTCGTGGCGCTGACCGTCGGCGTCATGCTGTCTATCGCCTTCGAACATCTGTTCCGCCATGTCCGGCTGGGCATCGCCGGCCGCATCGGCCGTGCCGAGCATGAACGCCTCGCGACAGGCGCCTTCGGCATCCTGCTGACTGCACGGAGCGGCGCCGGTTCGGCGGAAGGCGACGCCGCCCGCCGCGAGGCGATGCGGGCACCAGAACAGATCGACGCGGCACTGGGGTCCGCCAATCTGGCGACCCTGTTCGACCTGCCCTTCGCATTGGGATTTATCGTCGTGGTCGCGCTGGTTTCCTGGCCGTTGGCAGCGATCTGCGTCCTCTTCACCCTGCTGTCGATCGGCGCCGGCCTGCTGGCCCAGGCCGACAAGCGGGCGGTCGGCCGTGATCTGGCCCAGGCCGGCGCCGACGTCCAGGGGCTGGTCACCTCCGCCATCGTCGGCCGCGACGCGGTCGCCCTGTTCGGCGGCGCGAAGCCGCTGCTGGGCGAGTGGCAGCGCGCGGCGAAGGCGATGCGGGCGATGCGCGAGCGGATGTCGATGCGGCAGGGGCGTGCCCAATCGATGGCGCAGAGCCTGCAGGCGCTCCAGGGTGTTGCGGTCATCGCCACCGGCGCCGCGCTGGTGGTGCGCGGAGAACTGGATGTCGGCTCGCTGATCGGCGTCAACCTGCTGGTCGGCCGGGCGCTGGCGCCCTTCACCCGGCTGGCGCAGATCGGCGAATCGCTGGCGATGGCACGACAGGCGCAACTCCGCCTGGAGCAGTTCGCCCGCACGGCCGTGGAACCGCCGACCGGCACCAGCCTGCCCCGCTATGGCGGAACGCTGGAACTGCGCGACCTGACCTACACCCCGGCCGGCGCCGTCACCCCGCTGCTGCGCCGCCTTTCCCTGTCGGTGCCCGCCGGCAACATCCTGGTGCTGAAGGGCCGGAACGGGTCGGGCAAATCGACGCTGATCCGCCTGGTCGCCGGGCTGGTCGATCCGCAGGAGGGGGCAGTGCTGGCCGACGGCGTCGACATCCGCAAATTCGCCCCGCTCTGGTGGCGTCAGCAGATCGGTTATCTGCCGCAGGAGCCCATCTTTCTCAACCGAACCATTCGAGAGAACCTGCTGGTCGCCAACCCGCGTTTGTCGGAGACGGAATTGCAGGCCGTTCTTCACCGTGCCGGCGCCGAGCGCGCTGTCGCCGACTGCGCCCAGGGATTGGACACGCCGCTGCGGAATTTCGGCCAGGAACTGCCGGTCGGCCATCGGCGCCGGCTGGCGCTCGCCCGCGCACTCGCGGTCGGCGGACGGCTGATCCTGCTGGACGAGCCGACCGACGGGCTGGATGCTGAAGGAACCGCCGTCGTCTACCGCACGCTGATCGAGCTGGCGCGCGCCGGCCACACCGTGGTCATCGCCTCGCATGATTCGCGCATCCTCCAGGGCGCCTCGCTGGTGCTCGACCTCGACCGCCCGCAGGACACGGCGACAACCCCCGACACGGCCGCGATGGTGGCGTCATGAAGCCGCTTCCCCTGCTGACCCGCAAGCCGGCCGCCGGCCCTGCCCTGCCCCCCGCCCTCCCCCTGGCGGGTGCAACGGCACCGGCGCTGCCCTTCACCACCGCGACGGCGCCGGAGACCGAGAGCCGCTTCGGCGACGGGTTGTTCGCCGTCGGAATCGCCGCCTTCCTGGCGGCGGTGGGCTGGGCGTCGGTCGCCGAATTGAACGTCTCCAGCAGCGCCCCCGGCGATGTGGTACCGCTGGCCTACAACCAGTCGGTCCAGCATTTCGAAGGCGGCATCGTCCGCGACATCCTGGTGCAGGAAGGCGATTCGGTGAAGGCCGGGCAGGTTCTGGTCGAGCTGGATCAGACCAAGACGCGCGCAGACCTTGAGGAATTGCGCCTGCGCCTCGGCTCGCTCTCCGCCGACATCGCCCGGCTGGAGGCCGAGGTCGCGCGCCGCGACAGCATCGACTTTCCCGACAAGCTGAGCCGCGAGCGGCCGGATCTGGTGGCGCAGACCCGCGACCTGTTCCGCGCCCGGCGCGACCGGCTGGCCTCCGACATCGACATCCAGCGCCAGGACATCGTCCAGCGCGAACAGCAGATGGCCGCCGTCCGCGCCCGCATCGCCGGCTCCCAGGTGGCGCAGGGGCTGATCCGCGAACAGCTGTCCATCAGCGAAAGCCTGCTGAAGCGCGAGATCACCAACCGGATGAAGCATCTGGAACTGCTGCGAGACGACGCCCGCATCACCGGCTCCATCTCCGAGGACCGCGCCACGCTGGCCCAGGCCGAAGCGGCTCTGGCCGAGGCCCGCAGCAAGCTGGTGTGGATCGGCCGCAAATATGAGGAAGAGGGCCGCAACGCGCTCGACGAGGCTCGGCGCAACCACAGCGAACTGTCGCAACGGCTGACCCGTTACCAGGACAGCCTCGACCGCTCCAGCATGCGGGCGCCGATGGACGGCATCGTCAAGACGCTGGCGGTCTCCACCAAGGGCGCCGTCGTCAAGGCGGGCGAAACCGTGGTGGAGCTGGTGCCGCGCGACGGCAATCTGGTGGTGGACGCCCGCCTGCCGGTGCAGGACATCGGCTATGTCCGCGCCGACCAGCCGGTGGTGGTGACGCTCGCCGGCAGCGACGCCTCGCGCTTCGGCCATATCGAGGGCCGGGTGCGGACGATCAGCCCCGATACCCTGCTCGATGCCAATAAGCAGTCCTACTACAAGGTCCGCGTCGAGCTGCCGGTGACCCGCTTCGACTATGGCGGCAAGACCTACGAACTGTTCCCCGGCGTGCGGGTGACCTGCAGCATCCTGACCGGGCGCCGCACCATCCTCGACTACGTCTTCTCGCCGGTTCTGAACGGCCTCCAGCACGCGATGCAGGAGCGGTGAGGATGATCCGCGCGGCACGACTTTCCCCTCCCCCGAGGTTCACCCGATGCTGAGTTCGCTGCAGCCCCGTTCCCGGCCGCCGCTGCGCTGGTCGCACATGACCAAGAAGGCGCGCTTCGCCATGATCCTGGCGGCGGCGATGCTGGTTACCGTGCTGGTGTCGCTGGTGGTGCGCGCCGGCTTCCTCGGCGAACGCGACGGCGAGCCGCTGACGCTTGCCGTGGTGGGGCCGCTGAGCGGACCGGACGCCGCGCTGGGGCTGGCGCTGCGCAAGGGCGCGGCCCTGCGTGCCGACACCATCAACGCGGCGGGCGGCATCGGCGGCCGGCCGGTGGAGATCAGGCCCTTCGACGACGAGGGCGACAAGGGCAAGTCGCTGGAAATCGCCCGGCGCATCGCCAACGACCCCGACATCGTCGCGGTGATCGGCCACACGCCGGAGGCCACCGACAGCGCCGCCGCCATCTATGCCCAGAAGAAGATCCCGCTGATCGCCCCGCGCCCGCTGGTCCGCCCGGCGGATGCGGCGCCCAGCCCCTGGCTGTTCAGCATCGCCTTCGACCGCACGCACGAGACCCGCTTCCTCGCCAACTATGTCCGCAACGTGGTGGGCGAGCCGATGGTCGCCGTCATCCGCGAGGACAGCGAGCAGGCGGCCACCCTGGCCGGCCAGTTCGACACCATCCTCCAGCGCTTCGGCACCAAGCTTGTCGGCCAGTGGACCTACGCCGCCGGACGCGGCGGGACCGGCGCCCTGCCGGCGCTCGCCCAGGCGGTGAAGGAGAAGATGCCGACCGGCGCCGTCGTCGTCATCGGCTCGGCGGTGGACAGCGCCCGCGTGGTGGTCGCGCTGCGCGATGCCGGCGTGCGCAACCTGATCGCCGGCGGTTCCGAGATGGCGACGGCATCTTTCCGCACCGAAATCGTCGCCCAGACCCAGGCCAATCCAAAGGCGCTGACGCCGGAGGCCTATGGCCATGGCCTGCTGGTCGCCTCGCCCGTGCTGTTCGACACGGCGAACGAGCGGGCGCAGCGCTTCTACGGCCAGTATGTCAAGCGATTCAATGCGGTGCCCGACTGGGCGGCGGCGCTGGGGGCCGACGGCGTCGACCTGATCGCCGGCGCCATCGCGGCATCCTCCGCCAGCGCCGGCAAGCCTGACGGCGACGCTCTGCGCATCGCCATCGCCGGCCATGACCGCACCGAGAACGCCTTCCAGGCCAATGCCGGCGCCTGGACCTTCGATGCCCGCGGGCAGGCGACGCTGCCGGTGATGATGGCGACCTACAACGGCCTGAACCCGGTGGCGGCGCTGACCCAATTGCAGCCGATCCGCGAGGCCGGCGTCTCCAACTTCCTGGAGGAGGTGCAGCGGGGACGGGCGCTCTATGTCAACGACCGCTTCATGTACAAGACGGACGTCATCTACACCGGCGTCCAGCTGCACGAGATCCGCGACCTCAATCCCGATGCCAACGAAGCGACGCTGAACCTGACCATCTGGTTCCGCTACCGCGGCGCCTTCAATCCGGCCGACGTCGTCTTCACCAACGCGGTCAAGCCGGTGGAACTCGGCAAGCCCTACCGCGAGGAGCGCGGCGAGGTCACCACCTACGTCGCCTACCGGATCGAAGGACGCTTCTCGCTGAACTTCTCCGACCAGCGCCCGCCCTACGGCAGCCATTCGGTGGGGGTCAGCTTCCGCCACCGGACGCAGAACCGGAATACCGTGATGTTCGTCACCGACGTGCTCGGCATGTCGCTGGTGAACACCAACGACTTCGTGGAGAAGCTGAAGGCGATGGCGGCGGCGGAAACCGCCTCGGCCGCCGACCTCAGCCTCGCCGGCCGCTTCCGCCGGGCGATGGAGGGCGAAAGCGAAAGCTCCACCCTGCTCGACCAGCTGCGCGCCCGGCGGGTGCTGGCCCCGTCGCCCGGCTGGCGGCTGGCGCGCGCCTGGATTTCCCAGGACGTCACCAGCGTGAGCAGCGAGGGCGACCCCAACTATGTCGGCTTCGGCCGGCCGCAGCCGGACTTCTCCCGCGTCGATTTCGGCGTGGTGGCGACGCCGGACGCCCCGGCGGCGCGCGACTTCATCCATCGCGACTTCTTCGTCTACATCGCCATCTTCAGCGCCGTTCTGGCGGTGTTCGCCGCTTTCATGGACCGGCGCGACCGCGGCCAGTTCTGGAAGATCCAGACCCTGTTCATGCGCATCCTGTCCTGGCCGCTTCTGCTGATGTCGGCCGGCAACATCGCGCTGGACCAGGCGGTGGCGACGCTGCCGGCCAGCGGGATCGCCATGGTGGTGAACGGCATCAACGTGCTGTGGTGGATCGTGCCGGCCATCCTGGTCGACCGCACGCTGGAACGCTTCGTCTGGACCCCACTGGAGATCCGCACCCGGCGCCGGATCCCGGCGATCGTCCGCCGCTTCTCCACCCTGATCGTCTTCGGCTTCGCCGGCTGCGGCATCATCGCCTTCGTGCTGAAGCAGCCGATCACCAGCCTGCTGGCGGCATCGGGCCTCGTCGGCATGGTCGTCGGCCTCGCCATCCAGGCGAACATCGCCAACGTCTTCTCCGGCATCGTCCTCAACATCGAGCGGCCTTTCCAGATCGGCGACAGCATCCAGATCACCGACATCGTCCGCGGCGTCGTGGTGGACATGACATGGCGGACGGTACGGGTGCGCAACGTCGCCGGCTTCATCGTCGCCATGCCCAACGCCAAGGTGTCGGAGGCTACCGTCGTCAATTTCAGCGCGGTCGAGCGGGTCTCGATGAAGCTGGAATATTTCGCCGACGCGGGTCACGACCCCGGCCGGATGGGCGGCCTGCTGACCGGTGCGCTGCGCGCCACCGATCGGGTGATGCCCAGCGCGACCGGCGGCCTGCCTTTCGTCCGCTATGACGGCTTCCGCGCCGTCAACGGCCAGTGGCTGTGCAAGTACAACCTGTTCTTCTGGGTCAAGGACCACGACGCCAGCTTCGCCGTGCCGGAACTGGTCTGGCGGTCCGTCTACCGCACGCTGGCCGACGCGGGCATCGACCCGACCCCGCCCGACCTGATGGAGACGGGTGCTGCAATCGGCGCCGTTACCGGCACCGTCACGGCCATACCGGCATGAGCAGGAACATTCCGATGACGCGCCCCTTCCCCTGCCGCCGGCTCGCCGCGGCGACACTGCTGCCGGTCCTGCTTGCCGGGGCGAGCTGTGCCCCGCTCGGCGGCGAAAAATCCGCCGCGATCCTGGAGCGGGTGGCCGACGGCGACTATGACGTCGGCATCCGCTATCCGTCCAAGCGCACCCGCTACGTGATGATCGTCGAGGACGACGAGGAGTCCTTCGCCATTGCCAACCGGCCGACTTCTGGCCGGGATATGGCCGGCAGGGATACGGCCGATGCCGTGGCGATTCCGGCAGAAGAACCGGCCGTACCCCAGCGGAACGACCGGGTGCTTGCCCCCTGCGCCGGGTCGGCCGGCAACTGGTATCGCCACACGCCGGCCGGCTATGTCTGCGCCGGCCAGCC
>CBFGPE010000195.1:0-10754 GCA_965650625.1 uncultured Azospirillum sp.
CCCCCCCCCCGCCCGGGGTCGGCCTACGGCCGATCCGATCGCGGGTGTGGGGAGAGCTGGCTATCGGGGGGCTGCCCCCCCACCCACCGATGGGGGGGGTGGTTTTGGGTGGGGGCCGACGGCTCCACCTCCGCGATGATCCGCCTCCTCGGCAGCGGCCTCATCAGCCCGCCCGCGGTCCGTCTCGACGGCCCGCACTGTTACATCCGTCCACCACTGCCGCGCGACTGGCGGGAATGGGCCGACCTCCGCGCCGCCTCGCGTGCCTTTCTCACGCCCTGGGAACCCACCTGGCCGGCCGACGCCCTGACCCGGGCAGCCTTCTCCAGGAGGCTGCGGCGGCAGGCGCAGGAATGGCGGGACGATCTCGGCTACAGCTTCCTGATCTTCGACCGCGCGACCGACGCGCTGGTTGGCGGTCTCGGCCTGACCAACATCCGCCGCGGCGTGGCCCAGATGGGGACGCTCGGTTACTGGGCCGGTCAACCCTATGCCCGCAACGGCTATGTATCCGGCGGCACCCGGCTGGTTTTGGAATTCGCCTTCGGGCAACTCGGGCTGCACCGGGTCGAAGCCGCCTGCCTGCCAACCAACCTGCCGAGCCGTGGCCTGCTGGAAAAGGTCGGTTTCACCCACGAAGGCTATGCCCGCGGTTACCTGCGCATCGACGGCGCTTGGCGCGATCACGTCCTCTATGCCATCTTGCGGGAGGAGTGGCAGGGCTGATTGCCTCTCTTTCCGCATCCGGCAATCGGGGGGACGGTATGGATGATGCTGCCAAGAAGGAAATAATCGGCAGCTACATAGCCGCATACAATTCGTTCGACGTTGACGGCATGCTGGCGCTTCTTTCCCCCAGCATATGTTTCGAGAATATTGACGGCGATCAGGTAACTGCTTCCACTTCCGGAGCTGATGAATTCCGTCGCTTAGCCGAACAGTCAAAGGCGCTGTTCAGCGAACGCGAGCAACGGATTCTGTCGCTTCGTCTGGACAGTGATCCGGCAGTTGCCATGATCGCGTTCAGCGGACGGTTGGCTAAGGATATCCCGGGCGGCCCATCCGCTGGAACCATCCTGTCGGTTCAAGGCCAGTCTGAATTCTCGTTCGAAGCCGGACGCATCTGCCGGATCGTCGATCGAAGTTGATCGCCCTTACCGCTGATCGAGCTTGATCTCGATCCGGCGGTTCTTCGCCAGCGCCTCGTCGGAGGTGCCGGGGTCGAGGGGCTGGAATTCACCGAAGGCGGCGGCGGCGAGTCGCTCGGGCGGAATGCCCTGATCAATCAGAAACTTGACCACTGAGATGGCGCGCGCTGCCGACAGTTCCCAGTTTGAGGCGAACTGGAAGCGCACAGGCTTGATGTCGGTGTGGCCATCCACCCGCAGAACCCAATTGATGTCGGGCGGGATCGCCTTGCCGATCTCGATCAGAGTGTGGGCAAGATCGGCCAGCCGTTGCTTGCCGGCCTCCTCCAGCGTCGCCGAGCCTGACGGGAACAGCAGTTCCGACTGGAAGACGAAGCGGTCGCCGACGATCTTCACGTCCGGCCGGTTGCCCAGCGCCTCGCGGACGCGGCCGAAGAACTCCGACTTGTAGCGCGCGAGGTCCTGGACCTTGGCGGCGAGCGCTTGATTCAGCCGGGCGCCCAGTTCGGCAATCTGCACCTTCTGCTCGGCCGAAGATTTTTCCGACGCCTCCAGCGCCGCGCCGATGCGGGCGAGCTGTTCACGCAAGGCAAGAAGTTGCTGGTTCAGCAGGTCGATCTGCTGCTTGCTCTTGGTTCCCTCGGCCTTCTCGCCAGTGAGGGAGGCCATCAGGTCGCGGATGCGGATATCGCGCTGTTCCAGATCCTTCTGGGCCTGGGTCTGGCTGTCGGCCAGTTGCGACTCCAGCGCCTTCAGCCGGATGTCGCGCTGGTCGATCTCCTTCTGCGCCAGCATCGTCTTCTCGTTGGCGGAGGCCAGTTCCGACTCCAGCGCCTTGGCGCGGTCGCGGGTGGTGCCGAGTTCGGCCAGCAGGGCCTGACGCTGCTGTTCGGTCAGCTTGGTGGCGGCGACGGCGGCGGCAAGTTCGCCCTCCAGCTTCTGCCGGGCGTCGCGCAGGGCCTTGATGTCAGCCTGGAGGCTGAGGATTTCCTTCAGCTTCAGGTCGAGCGTCTCACGGTCAACGCGGACGTTGCGCTGCAGCTCTTCCAGCGTGCGGGCGGTGCGGTCGCGGTCCTCCTGAAGCTGGCTCAGCGTCAGGGTCATGTCGTCGCGGGCGGCCACGGAGGTCTGCAACTCGGTCGACAGCTGGGTGATGTTGACGCGCAGGTCGGCGTTGGCGTCCCGCTCCATCGCCAGCAGGTCGTTCATCTCCGCGATCTTGTGATTGAGCGCGGTCAGCTGCTCGTCCCGGCCGGTCAGGGCGGTGGCGAGGTAGAACTGCGCCACGACGAAGACCATCAACAGGAAGATGACGACCATCACCAGCGACGACAGGGCGTCGACCCAGCCGGGCCATGCGCTGGCGTCGCGGTGGCCGTTGCGGCGGCTGATGCTGGCCATGGGTACTCCCGGCGTTGGCCTACGGTGTCAGAGTGTCAGCGCTGCTGCTGGTCGGCTTCTTCGGCCAATGCGGCGATGGTGCGGGCCAGCAGCTTGATCTCGCTGCGGATTTCCTGCACCGCCTGGACGCGGCCGTTGGAGGATTCCTCGACGATGCGGGCGAGGTAGATGTCCATGTTGCGCAGATGCTGGCGCGAGGCTTCGTCGAAGCCGCCACCCGCGCTCTCCGCCAACCGGTCGAGCAGCCCCTTCACCTCGAGCTGGTTCTCGCCCAGCCGCAGGAGAAGCTGCTGTTCGGCGCGCATGTGGTCGGTCAGGCTCGACAGCCGCTCGGTCAGCGCCATCAGGTTGGCGTTGGCGGCGCGCCGGCCTTCCTCGGCGGTGGCGACGGTGCGCTGCAGGGAGTCCAGGTTTTCGGCGGTCTGCTCAAGCAGGGCGGTAAGATAGGCCGAGGCGGAGTGGTCGCCCGACTCGAGGCCGCCGGCGGCGCCGCTCGACAGCCGGGTGGCGCTGGACAGCCAGTCCTCGAGGTCCTGGAAGAAGCGGTTGTGGGCCTGGCTGGCCTGGAGTTCCAGGAAGCCCAGTACCAGGGAGCCGGCAAGGCCGAAAAGCGAGGACGAGAAGGCGGTGCCCATGCCGACCAGCGGCGCTTCCAACCCTTGCTGCAGGTGGGAGAACATGGTGCCGACGTCGCCGCCCTGGACCGACAGGCTGCCGATCACGTTGCCGACCGATTGAACGGTGTGCAGCAGGCCCCAGAAAGTGCCGAGCAGGCCGAGGAAGATCAGCAGGCCGATCAGGTAGCGCGACAGCTCCCGCGATTCGTCCAGGCGCGAGGCAATGCCGTCGAGCAGGGAGCGCATCGACAGCGCCGACAGGGTCAGCCGGCCGCGCCGTTCGCCCAGCATGCGGGCCATCGGGGCGAGCAGCACCGGTTCCTGCAGCGAGGCGGGGGCGACGCCGCTCTGGTACTGCTCCAGCCACGCCACTTCGGGGCGGAGCATCAGCACTTGCCGGAAGATGAAGGCGATGCCGGCCAGCAGCGCGGCGAGGATGACGCTGTTCAGCGGCGCATTGTTGAGGAAGGCCGAGCGCAAGGCGGGGAACAGCAGTCCGGACACAGCGCCGACCACCACCAGGAACAGGATCATCCGGGTCAGGAACCGCTCCGGGCGTGTCATGAGGGCGGATACCTCCAGCGGTCGGGTCGTCGGGGTTGTGGCGGTCATGATGCTCCGAAGGGGTGTTCCGATCAGACCTCGCGCACGGGTTGGGCGCTATTCATTCAGAAAGACTGCATCGATCCGGTCCGGTGGCCCGCCGTTGTCGTCGACGCCAAGCGCACGGACATCGACACGGGTGCTGCGGATCCCGAAGGCTGTCAGCCGCTCGCGCAGCGCCAGCGCCCGGGCCAGTGCCAGCTGCCGCGCCTCGCGCGCCGTGTCGGCGGTGCCGCTGGCGTAGGAGCGCAGCTGGAGCCTTGCGGTGTCGCTGGCGCGCAGCCGTTCGACGATCCGGTCGACCACGGCGTCTGCCGCATCCGGCAGATTGGTGGCGTCTGCCGGGAACACAAGGCTCAAAACGCTCGAAGGTGGCAGGTTAGCCGCAGGGGGTGCCGCGTCCGGGGGAGGGGGCAGCGCGGCTGTGTCGGTTCGCGGAGCGGCAGGCGGCTGACCGGGCGCCGGCGCAGCGGGGGTCTGGGCGGCAGGTGCCTGGACAACGGGTTGCTGAGGCTGGACCACCGTCGGTGCCGTCTTGGGGGCCGGCTCGGTCTGGGCGGTGGAGCGGGGCGCCGGCTGGGCCGGACCTTCCGTCAGGACGGGCGGAGGCGGGGCCTCCAGCGGCTGCGGCAGGACGAGTCGCGGCGGCGCCTTGACCGGCGGCGGGGTGCGCAGGTTGGGGCGCGGCGGCACGGACAGCGGAACCGCATTTTCCAGCGTCAGCCCGGGGGAGGTCTGCGCCGGGCCGTTGGCCGGGGCCGCCGCCGACAGGGCAGCCGGAGAGAGCGTCCAGACCGCGCACAGCGCGGCGGCGGCAAGGTGCTTGCGGTCGGCGTGTCCCCAGCGGCCCAAAACGATGTGTCCCGTTAAACCTTTGTCCTGCAAACCATAGCCTATCGATCGCTCCAGCCACAACCACCCATCCGCCATTCCCGTTCGGGACGGCGGCGGATGGGCAGGGCAGGGGTCAGCCCTTGGCGGACTTCAACAGGCGGGCGACCGGGACCTGGAGATGGCTGTTGGCGGCGAGCACGTTGCCGGTGAAGACCGGGTTGCGGCCGCCCTCGATCTCACCGACGAAGCCGCCGGCTTCGGTGACCATCAGCACGCCGGCGGCGCAGTCCCACGGCGCCAGACCGCGTTCCCAATAGGCGTCGAATCGGCCGGCAGCGGTGTAGGCGAGGTCGAGCGAGGCGGCGCCGAAGCGGCGGATGCCCGCGACCTCCTTCATCACCGCTTCCTGTTCCTTCAGGAAGGTGGCGTGGTCGCCGCGGCCCTTGAAGGGGATGCCGGTGGCGATCACGCAATCCTCCAGGCGGCGGCGTTCGGAAACGCGCAGGCGGGTGTGGTTGACGTAGGCGCCCACGCCCTTCTCCGCCCAGAACAGCTGGTCGCCGATGGGGGCGTAGATCACGCCGGCGACGATCTCGCCGTTGCGCTCGGCGCCGATGGAGATCGCCCAGTGCGGCAGGCCGTGCAGGAAGTTGGTGGTGCCGTCGAGCGGATCGACGATCCAGCGCGCCTCGGCATCGCTGCCCTTGGACGCACCGCTCTCCTCCATCAGGAAACCGAATTCGGGCCGCGCCTTCTGCAGTTCCTCGCGCAGGGTGCGTTCGGCCTTCAGATCGGCGGCGGACACGAAGTCCGCGGGTCCCTTGCGCGACACCTGGAGGTGTTCGACCTCGCCGAAGTCGCGGACGAGACCGCGGGCAGCCTTTTCGGCGGCGCGGACCATGACGTTGATAAGAGCGGAGCGGGTGGCCATGGGCGTTGGTGTACCGTTTCGTGCAGGAACCAGAAAACAATACACCGGCCTCCGCGCATGGCGAAGACCGGTGATGGCAGAACCGACCTGGGATGGATCAGTCCTTCGCGCGCTCGACGTATTCGCCGGTGGCGGTATCGACGACGACGCGGGTCCCGGCCTCGATGTGCGGCGGAACCAGGATCGACACGCCGTTCTCCAGCTTGGCCGGCTTGTAGGAGGAAGAGGCCGTCTGGCCCTTCACCACCGGGTCGGATTCGGTGATCAGCAGCGTGACCTTGCCGGGGATCTCGACGCCCAGCGGCGAGCCTTCATGGCTCTGCACCGTGACTTCCATGCCGTCCTGCAGGAAGACGGCCGGGTCGCCGATGATGTCGCGGGGAATGGCGACCTGTTCGAAGCTTTCCTTATCCATGAAGGTGAAGCTGTCACCTTCGGCGAAGAGGAAGGTCATCTCATGCTCGTCCAGGCGAGCGCGCTCAACGGTCTCCTGGGTGCGGAACCGCTCGGTCGACTTGTTGCCGGTGCGAACGTCCTTCATTTCCAGCTGGATGAAGGCGCCGCCCTTACCAGGCTGCACGATGGCGGTTTTGGTGATGACCCAGAGCTTACCGTTGTGCTCCAGCACATGGCCGGGGCGCATCGTGTTGGCATTGACCTTCATGGCTTACTCGTGACTTCCAGAAATACGGGCGGCGCGGACCCTACCAGCTTGACCGCCCATAGGCAACGGCGCGGAACGATAACAGTGTGCGTTCCGGCCGATTGACGGGCGATTCTTCGCCGAACCGGCCCGCGCAGTTTAGAATGGCTCCAGCAACGGGACGTTTGGAACGTTTTTGCCGACCCTGTTCAGTGTTCCATCCGTCCGGTTCGCGCGGTCCGCCGACGATGGGGCGGAGTGTATCACGGGAGGTCGCTGTGACCAATGCCGAGCCGGCTTGAGTACGCCGGCCGTGGATGCTCTGATGCGCCCGCACCCCTTTCGACCGTCCATCAAGAGCACGCCCTTCATGCCCGCCCCAATCCGATCCACCTCGATTCCCTCTGGCGAACTTCCCCCCTGGCATCCCGAAGCGCTGGCCCGCCGCCGGCCCTATCTGGCGGCGCGCGGCCGGGTGCTGAACGCCGTCCGTCGCGTGTTCGAGGAACTGGCCTTCATCGAGGTGGACACGCCGGCCCTGCAGGTCTCGCCGGGGATGGAGCCGCATCTGCAGGCCTTCGCCACGGTTCTGCAGGGGCCGCACCCGGACGACCGCCGGCCGCTGTACCTGCACACCAGCCCCGAATTCGCCATGAAGAAGCTGCTGGTCGCGGGCGTGCCGCGGCTGTGGCAGCTGGCGCATGTCTACCGCAACGGCGAGCGGTCGGGGACCCATGCGCCGGAATTCTCGATGCTGGAATGGTATCGCGCCGGAGACGGCTACCGCACGCTGATCGACGATTGCCGCGAACTGCTGTGCGCCGGGGCCGAGGCCGGCGGGCGGCGGACGTTCAGTTTCCGCGGGATGACCTGCGATCCCTTCGCGGTGTGGCGGGTGCTGACGGTGCCGGACGCGTTCCGCGAGTATGCCGGCATCGACCTGATGGCGACCTATGACGGCAGCCACGATCCCGATCCGGCGGCCCTGGCGGCGGAGGCGGCGCGCATCGGCATCGCCCCCCATCACGGCGACCGTTGGGAGGACATCGTCTTCCGCATCATGTTCGACCGCATCGAGCCGCATCTGGGCGAGGGCGTGCCCTGCGTGCTGACCGACTATCCCCTGTGCATGGCGGCGCTGTCGCGGCCGAAGCCGGAGGACCCGCGGCTGGCCGAACGGTTCGAGCTGTATGCCTGCGGGCTGGAACTGGCGAACGCCTTCGGCGAACTGACCGATCCGGCCGTGCAGCGCGCCCGCTTCGAGGCGGACATGGTGTTGAAGGAGCGGCTCTATGGCGAGCGCTTCCCGGTGGACGAGGATTTCCTCGCCGCGCTGGAGCATGGCATGCCGCAGAGCAGCGGCATCGCCATGGGCTTCGACCGGCTGGCGATGCTGTGCAGCGGGGCCGAGAACATCGAACAGGTGCTGTGGCTGCCGGTGGCGGGATTCTGAGGAGATGACAAAGCCCCTCTCCCGCAGGAGGAGAGGGGCTTTGTGAGCGAACGGAAGCGGCTGGTGACGCTTAGAACGTGAACTTCGCCTGCAGGCCGATCAGGTCGATGCTGCTCTTGTAGTCCACATTCAGGTTGCCGCGGCCGGCTTCGGCGCCGGTCAGGTCGTCGGTGAGGGCGACCGAGGTCTTCGGGATGAAGACATGCGAGTAGGCGGCATCGACGCGCAGGCTGTCGGTGACCTGATAGCCGGCGCCGACCGACAGCCAGTAGCGATTCTGCTCCGGAATGCGGGGCGTGCGGTAATCGATGTCCACCGAGCCCTTGTCAAAGGCGACGCCGCCGCGCAGGGTCAGCTTGTCGGTCACCTTGTAGGAGGTGCCGAGCGCGTAATACCAGGTGTCCTTCCAGTGCTCCTCCGTGACGGAGTTGAGCGCTGGGTTGGCGATGTTGACGCGCAATTCCTTGAAGCGCGACCAGTTGGTCCACTGCACGTCGGCCATCACCGCCCAGCGGTCGGTGACCTCGTGGTACAGGCCGATGGAGGCGATGTCCGGCGTGGTCAGGTCGGCGCTGGCGCTCTGGGCGGGCAGCGCGCCGGCCAGCGAGGCCGGCAGGCCGGTGAAGGAGATGCTGCCGGTCAGCGTGTGCTTGACCGCCGAGCGGTAGGCGAGGCCGACGCGGGTGCCCTTCACCGGTTCGATCAGGGCGCCGAGCGTGAAGCCCCAGCCCCAATCGTCGCCGGTCACGTCGCTCTTGACGTCGAGCGCGCCGGGACGGCCGAGGCGGCTGGCGCCGAAGTCGGACGCCTGCGACAGCTTGGCCTTGGCATACTGGATCTGCACGCCGCCGCCGACGGTGATCATCGGGTTGATGCGGTAGGACACCGACGGCGCGAAATTGTAGGTGCGCAGGTCGGAACGGATGCCGTGATAGCGGCCGATCCAGCTGTCCCCATAGTCAGTGACCAAACCCCACGGACCGTTGGCCGACAGGCCGACCTTCAGGTCGTCGCTGATCGAATAGACGAAGTAACCGGCGGGAACCAGCGCGTCCTGGGCGATGTCGCCGGGCGCGGCATTGCCGCTGATCGAGGTGCCGCCCAGGCGCCGGGCGCGGGTGGCGCTGGCGCCGTCGACCTTCGACTTCACGATGACGCCGGTGGCGGTCTGCACCAGTTCGGTGCCGGTCACCAGACCCATGGTCGCCGGATTGTAGAACATGGAGCTGGCGTCGCCGTTGCCGCCGGCGGTCACACCGGCATAGGCGGTGCCCTGGCCGGATACGCTCTGCTCCTTCAACGCGAAACCGGCGGCGAACGCGGTCGAGGCGGTCGCGATCGGTGCGGTCACCGCGATGGCGGCAGCGGCGGTCATCAGGCGTGTCTTGAGCGTCGTCGGAGACATTCGTTCCTTCCCCCAATTGTGTTATTGACGCAATGATACACAAACTGACGCTTACGTAAAGATCTGCCCACCACTTTTTGTTGGCTGTGCAAGCAGTGTTGCGGGCCTGCATCGGTTCCGGAAGTCGGAAAAGGGAGAAAGGGGTGCGGCGCGGCCACCAGAGGTAGCCGCGCTTACGCCCGTGTCGCTGTCACGAGATAAAATTATCCAGGAAATTCAGTGGAAAAACGGCGCGGTGGCCGACTGTGTGGTCCGGCGCCGTCAGGCGATCCAGGCGGCTGCTGTGGTGAAAAGCTCGCGCAGGATGTTGTGCTCGTCGGTCCACACCAGCTTGGCGGTGATGACGATGGAGGCGACGACCAGCATCGGACGGACGACTCGGGCGCCGTTGCGGATCACCATGTGGGCGCCGGCCTGGGCGCCGATATACTGCCCGACCCCCATCAGCAGCCCGACCGTCCACAACACATGGCCGCCGACGATGAAGAACAGCAGCGAGGCCACGTTGCTGGTCAGGTTCAGCACTTTGGTATGGGCGGTCGCCTTGCGCAGGTTGTGGCCCAGCAGAGAGACGAAGGCGATGGCGAAGAAGGTGCCGGTGCCCGGCCCGAAAAAGCCGTCGTAGAAGCCGACGCCGGTGCCGATGCTGAGCGCGAAGGCATGCTCGCCGATGCGCTGGTGGGCGTCGACATCGCCGGCCTTGGGCGACAGCAGCAGATAGATGGCGATGCCGATCAGCAGGATCGGGATGACGTCGCGCAGGAACCCCGCGTCCAGCATCTGCACCAGGGTGGCGCCGATGGCGGCGCCGATGAAGGTGCAGAGGATCATCGTGCGCATGGCGCCGGGATGGACCTCGCCGCGGCGGACGAACTTGATGGTGGCGGACAGCGAGCCGAAGCTGGATTGCAGCTTGTTGGTGGCCAGCGCCTCGGCCGGGGACATGCCCGCGGCCAGCAGGGCGGGAATGGTCAGCAGACCGCCGCCGCCGGCGATCGAATCGACGAAGCCGGCCAGCAGGCCGACGGCGAACAGGATGCCCAGCGACTCGGGCGTCAGAAGGTCCATGATTTTGGGGACGTCCAGGTAATCGGCCGGCTCAGCCGGCGAGTGCGGCCTCGATGGCGGCGTTCAGCGCCCGGACACCGGCGCCCGGACCCTGGGGATGGCCCCAGACGGCGTTGACCACGGCCAGGAAATCGGCGCCCGCGGTGACCAGCGGCGCGCAATTCTCGGCGGTGATGCCGCCGATGGCGACGCAGGGGACCTCCATCAGCTCCGACCACCAGCTCAGCAGTTCCGGCTCGGCCTTGTATTCGGCCGTCTTGGTGCTGGTGGGGAAGAAGGCGCCGAAGGCGACGTAATCGGCCCCCTCCTCGCCGGCGATCATGGCGAGATGGCGGCTGTCGTGGCAGGTGACGCCGACGATGGCGTCGTTGCCGACGATCTTGCGGGCGTTGCGATAGGGCGTGTCGGTCTGGCCGACATGAACGCCGTCGCAGCCGGCTTCCCGCGCGAGGCGGGGATGGTCATTGAGGATGAAGGCGACTTCACGCTCCTGCGCGATGGGGCGCAGGACGTCGCAGGCGCGGCGGATGTCGTCCTCGGAGCAGTCCTTGAGGCGGAGCTGCACGCAGGCGACGTCGCCCGCATCCAGCGCCTCCGCCAGAAGCGGCGCGAACGCCGCCGGCTCCAGGGCCGGCGGCGTCACGAGGTACA
>CBFGPE010000196.1:0-10683 GCA_965650625.1 uncultured Azospirillum sp.
TGGAGACCGCCTCGCTGATCCTGGAAGAGATCATCGACAAGGCGCCGAGCCTGCTGAACTTCCGCGGGGCTCCGATCGGGGAGTAGGGGGAATGCTGCGAGTGCCCCCTCCCTAACCCTCCCCCGCTTCGCGGGAGAGGGGACTGCCGCCGCTCCTATGCCAGCCGTTCACACTGCCGAGCATCCAACCCCCTCCACCGCCGAAGGCGGGGGAGGGATGGGGAGGGGGCATTCGAAGCCAGCCCCCACTCACTTCGCCAGAAACTGTGCGATCGTGTCGCCGGCCTTGCCGATGTTCACCACGCCGTCGAGATGGCCGAGGGTCGAGGTGATCGACTCGGTGTATTCCACCTTGTTGCCCTGCTTTTCCAGCCGGTCCTTCAGCGGGCGCATGTTGCGGTCGGGCGGGAAGACGAGGTCGTCGGCCGACGCGATCAGCAGCACCGGCGCCTTGATCTTCGCCAGCCCATCCTCCAGCGAGCCCCCGTTGCCGGTGACGAAGGTCTGGTTGGCCTTCACCAGATAGAGGAAGTGGTTGGCGTCGCTGACCGCGGCGCGGCCGGCGGCGGCCTTGTCCAGCCAGGCTTCGATGGCGTACTGGTTGCCCATCGCGGCCTTGGGGTCCTTGCCGTCCTCCGCCCATTTGCGGCCGAAGGCGGCGTCGGCCCATTTCCAGTGCCGTGCCTGCAGGGTGACCAGCTTCAGCGCCTCGGTCAGGCCGGCCTTCGGCTCCGCCTTGCCGTAATAATCGCCGTTGTTCCAGTTGGGGTCGAGCTTGATCGGCGCGGCCCACAGGTTCAGCCAGCCGATCAGGAAGGGATCGGTCTCCGGCCCGCCGATGGCGGCGATGACGCGCTTGACCATCTCCGGATGATCGGCCCCCCATTCGAAGGCCTGGAGCGAGCCCATCGAGCCGCCCATCACCGCCTGCAGGGTCTTGATGCCCAGGCTGTCGATCAGCGCCTTCTGGACATTGACGAAATCCTGGATGGTGACGACGGGGAAGCTCATGCCATAGGGCTTGCCGGTGTCCGGATTGATGCTGGCCGGGCCGGTGGTGACGACGTTGGGGTCCTTCGGCGACAGGTTCACCAGCGTGTCGGAGCTGATGATGAAGTATTTGTCGGTGTCCAGCGGCTTGCCTGGGCCGATGATGCTGTCCCAGTAACCGGGGGCGGCGTCATCGGCCTTGTATTTCCCGGCGGCGTGGCTGCTGCCGCTGAAGAAATGGGTGATGAGGATGACGTTGTCCTTGGCCTCGTTCAGCTTGCCGTAGCTTTCCCAGCCGACCCGGACGTTCTTGATCGTCCCGCCGCCGGTGGTGGTGTAGGACGGCATCTCGAAGATCTTCTTCTCGACGATGCCGTCCAATGCCAGCGCCGGCAGGGAGCCGAACAGGCAAGCCGCCATGGCGAGGCCGCCGAGGCAGCCGGACCAGATAGAACCGCGGACAACCCCACGCATGAGCATCCCCCTCCAGAATTGTTCGCCTGACACTCTATTCCGGTGGCGCAGTCTACCCATAAGGTTGCGGCTGTCCAGCCGCCATCGGTGACGCTTACGGTTAAGCGGGCAGGGCCAAGCGGGTGGGGGCAGCGGGAAGGGCGGGGCGTCAGCGCAGCCGGACGGCGGTTCCGTTCACCGACACCATCAGCATGCCGTTCTCCTTCCCCAGCACCTCGTAATCGACATCCACGCCGACCACGGCATCGGCGCCCAGCGCGCGGGCCGACTCCTCCAGGTCGGCGAAGGCCGCCTCGCGCGCGTCGCGAAGCGCCGCCTGATAGCCGCCGGCTCGGCCGCCGACGATGTCCCGCACGGAGGAGAACAGGTCGCGGAACACGTTGACGCCCATGATCGCCTCGCCGGCGACGATGCCGAGATATTGGGTGATCTGGCGGCCTTCGACGGAATCGGTGCTGGTGACGATTATGGTCGCATCTCCCAAGGTGGTTTCGCTGCCGCACAGATGGGGCCGCCAAGGCAGAGTCCAAGGCGGCACTGCGAAATCGCAGGGCGTTCTAGTCCATCGCGCCTTCCCCCACCCCGTCCGTACCGTGTAGGACAAGGTGGGGCAGGCGAGGGGGAAAGTGATGGACGACACGCGGCGAGCCATCCTGCGTTGGATGACTGGCGTCATGGAGGCGAAGGGCTGGAGCGCCGGCGGCTGGGCGCGGCTGGCTGGCGTCACCGCCACCAACCTGACCCGTTTCCTGCGCGATCCGGTGATGGGCAGCGTGCCCAGCGCCGACACGCTGGCCCGGCTGGCGCGTATCGCCGGTTCGGAGCCGCGCTTCCTCGATGATCATGCCTATGCGCCGGTTTCCCGCGTGCCGGTGCTGACGCTGGAGCAGGCGCACATCTTCCTCGACCTCGGCCGCCGGGCGGGGGAGGCGTTCCTGGCCGGGACGCTGAAGGACGGCGCCGCGTCGGTCGCGATGGACGGCCGCACCTCCCGCCGGGCCTTCGCGCTGCGAATCCTGTCCAAGAGCCTGGACGCCGCCGGGGTGCTGCCGCGCGACTGCGTGGTGCTGGAACCGCTGGACGTGCTTACCCCGCAAACGGGCGATGTGGTGGTGACGGTGGGAGAGGGCACCATCTGCGGATACCGCTTCTTCCCGCCCCATCTGATGCCGGTTTCGACCGATCCCGACTGCCGCCCCACCGCCTTCGACAGCGCCCATGTGGCCGGGGTCGCCGTGCATGTGGTGCGAGCGCTTCGCATGTAAAAGGCTGCTGCGGCACGAGTCGCGGCGCGCGTTCCAGTCCCCCGCGACTCGCAAAAACGGACGTCTCTACTCCGTCCGTTTTGTCTTGTGATGACTCTCGTCAGAAGACACCAAATATAGCGTGTTTTCAGGACTTTGGGCTGGTCTACGGCCAAGCCATAGGTTCACGTTTTGTTCTTGAAAGCTGCGTGTTCGCATCCCATATTCAGGGTTCGGTGAGGCGGTTCGAAAAGTGTGCTGCAAAGTCGCAGCAGCGGTCGCGCTTCGGGGTTCGGGAAGTCGGGAAAACATGGCGATCACTCAGGCACAGCGGGACTTGCGGGCGGGGCGGATCGGGTCGTCGGACGCGACGCGCGTGATGGCCGGCGACTGGCTGTCGCTGTGGCGCGAGAAGACCGGCCGGGTCGAGCCCGAGAACCTGGATCTCGTCGCCGCCGTGCAGATCGGCATCGCGACCGAGCATCTGCACCCGCGCTTCGTCGCCCATGCCACCGGCCGTGATTGCGTGGCGGCGCCCGACACCTATCGCCATGCCGAGCATGACTGGATGGTCGCCCACCCCGACTTCCTGACCAGCAGCGTGGCCGACGGGGAGCTCGACACCATCGTGGAGGCGAAGTTCAACAGCGGCTTCCAGACCGATGCCGACCTCGCCCGCCGCTATCACTGGCAAGTCCAGCATCAGCTGGCGGTGGTCGGGCTGGACCGCGCGCTGCTGTCGATCCTGCGTCCGACCGGCCACAGCCTGATGACGGTGGATCGGCAGGAAGACGATGTCGAACGGCTGATCGAGACGCTGGAAGCCTTCTGGTGGCACGTCGTCAACGATGTCGAGCCGTCGGACCCGCTGCCGATGGACGCTCCGTCCTATGAGCACGGCCGCGTCTTCGACATGGGGCGGCACAACCGCTTCCGTGCGCTCGCCGACCGGCTGGTCGCCAACCGGGCGGCGGCGCTGGCGGTGAAGGAGGACGAAGCCGCCCTGAAGGCGCTGATGCCGGAGGATGCGCGCATCGCTTTCGTGGCCATTGACCAGGCCGATGGCCGGTCGGGTGGCCTGTATCTCGCGCGCGACCGCGAGGGCCGGCTCAGCCTGCGCTACGGCGCACCGCCGCGCCGTTCCCTGGCAGAGGCGCAATCCTGGGGACCCTCCGCTGACCCGAACGCGGTGGAACTCAGCCTGGAAACAGTGCTGACCGCCGGCTGGGGTGAGGGGAGAGCCGAAACGTTTGGACAAGAAGGACCCAAATCATGGGACGCATGAGCAAGACCGACCAAGTCGTTGCCGATACTGAACCCGCAGAATCCAGTGTAGCCGAGTCCAACGTGACGGAGACCACCCAGGCCGAGCCGAAGACCGGCGGCAGCCGCGGCTCGCAAGGGTCCAAGGGGTCGGCCGGCGGCAGCCGGGCTGAGGAGCCGCAGCGCATCGACACCATGTTCCTGTGGAACCGGCTGAAGCGTACCGACCCGAAGGCGACCAAGCCCTTCACCCGCTCCGGCGGCTTCCGCGGCACGCAGATCGACCCGACCTGGCGCTTCCAGATGATGACGGAGGTGTTCGGCCCGATCGGCAAGGGCTGGGGCTATGAGCAGGTGGATTGGACCATCGCGGAGCGGATGATCTTCATCTGCGCCCGTGTCTGGTACATCGACCCGGAGACCAAGGAGAAGTGCTTCACCGGCCCGCAGTGGGGCGGGACCGAGATGGTCCGCCGCCGCAACGGCATGGAGATGCCGGACGACGAGTGCTTCAAGATGTCGATGACCGACGCGGTCGGCAAGTGCCTGCTGCAGTTGGGTCTGGCCGCCGACGTCTATATGGGGCAGTTCGACGACAGCAAATACCGGGAGGAGTCTGAGGCCTTCTATGCCGCCAAGTCCAACCCGGACCTGCAACCCGCCGCCGTCGAGGCTTTCGAGGCGGAGGTGAAGCGTCGTCTGGGGGCTTGCCTGGATCTGGACGACCTTGAAGAGGTCTGGCGGTCCGGCGTCGGCACCCGGCTGCGCGAGATCGGCGCCGTGGACCGCGCCGCCCAGCACCGCATCACCGGCCTGTTTGCCCAGAAGAAGGCCGAGATTCTGAAGCGCGAGGAAGAGGACGGGCGGGAAGCCGCCTGACGGAGGCCATGACCCAGACGACTGCCCAGACGACTCACAGCACCGGCGACCGGTCGCCCAGCGGTCTTTTCCGCATGAGCGCCTGGGAAGGCGAGTTCGAGCGTGCCAACGCCCAGCTGCCACGCTGGTACTGGAACCGCGACCAGCGCCGCCGCCACTACGTCCGTTGGGTGGAGGCGGAGGCCGAAACGCTGGCGATGCGGCTGTCGGGACTGTTGCGGTCCGACACGCCGGCGGAAACCGGGAGCGCGGCCCGCGTCCTTGTCGATCAGCTCGCGCGTGACATCGACTGGGCTCGACGGTTGGAAGACTCGGACTCGAAAGACGGGACATTCGCCCACGCCGCCTGATGGCAGGCGGCAGCCGCCCACGCCGCCTGACCGCAGACGGCATCAAGGGAAGGATATCATCTCATGACAATAGAAGAGGTCCAGGCGCGTCTGCGCGCCGCTCAAGCCCGCATCGGGCGTGAGGGCCGCTTCGCCCTCACCCTCAGCCTGGACGGGCGCGAGGAATGCTACATCACCCATTGGTTCCGCCCCGAGCCGCACGCTTTCGAGGATTGCCGCGCGGTCGGTTCCGGAACCCTGACGGAATGCCTGGACGCGCTGGACCGCTATGTGGCGGCGAACCGGGTGCGCGACGAGGCTCCGGTGCTGATGGCAGCCGAATGACATCCCCGTAACGGCCAAGCCATCGGCCTTTCTCCCCTCGTCCCCCCCGCGGACGAGGGGATTTTTTTGTCCGCCGTTCGCAGACTGTCGCGGTTGTGTTATCGTCGCCACCTTCAAGCGGAAGGGGAGCGAATATGGATCCCGTACTTGCCTTCGTCAGCATCGCCGGGGCCATCGCGGTCGGCGCCGCCAGTCCGGGACCGAGCTTCGTGCTGGTCGCCCGCACCTCCATCGCCGTATCACGCCGGGCCGGGCTGGCCACCGCGCTCGGCATGGGGATCGGCGGCGTGTTTTTCGCGTCGCTGGCGCTGTTGGGGCTGCACGCCCTGCTGTCGCAGGTCGGGTGGCTCTATGCGGTCCTGAGGCTGGTGGGCGGCGCCTATCTGTTCTACCTCGCGATCCGCATCTGGCGCGGAGCCGCGGAGCCTCTCGTGGTGGCGGATGAGGGGCAGACGGCACCCGCCGGGCTGATGCGGCCGTTGCTGTTCGGGCTGCTGACGCAGTTGAGCAATCCGAAGACGGCGCTCGTCTATGGCAGCATCTTCGCCGCGTTGATGCCCGCCGAACCGCCGTTCTGGCTGTTCGTTTTCCTGCCCCCGGCAATCTTCCTGATCGAAGCCGGCTGGTATGCCATCGTCGCTGCGGCCTTTTCCGCCGGCCGGCCGCGCGCCGCCTATCTCAGGTCCAAGCGCTGGGTCGACCGGGTTGCCGCGGCAGCGATCGGTGGGCTCGGCGTCCGCCTGATGTCGGACGCCTTGCCCCCTACCTGACAGTTACTTCTTCTTGCCCGACTGTGCCCTGGCGAACGCCTCGGCGAAGGCGCTGTTGACCGGCTCCGGCGCCTTTGCCGGCTTCGGTGCAGCCTTGGCCGCAGGCGGCGCCGGGCGGCGATCCTGCTGCTGCGGCTGACGCGCCGGCCCACGGTCGTCGCGGCGCTCCTCCCGGCGGGCCGGGCGCGGGGCTTCCTCGCCCATGCGCATGGTCAGGGCGATGCGCTTGCGGGGGATGTCCACCTCCAGCACCTTCACCTTCACCACGTCGCCGGCCTTCACCACCGTGTGAGGATCCTTCACGAAGCTGTTGGCAAGCTGGGAAATATGCACCAGCCCGTCCTGGTGGACGCCGATGTCGACGAAGGCACCGAAGGCGGTGACGTTGGTCACCACGCCTTCCAGCATCATCCCCGGCTGAAGGTGCTTTAGCTCCTCCACGCCCTCCTTGAAGGTGGCGGTCTTGAACTCCGGACGCGGATCGCGGCCGGGCTTCTCCAGCTCCTTGATGATGTCCTCGATGGTGGGCAGTCCGAAGCGCTCGTCGGTGAACTCCTCCGCATTCAGGCCGCGCAGGAATCGGGCGTCGCCGATGACGCTGGCCAGGTCACGGCCAGTGGTCTTCACGATGCGCTGGACCACCGGATAGGCTTCCGGATGGACGGCGGAGCCGTCGAGCGGATTCTCGCCGTCGCGGATGCGCAGGAAGCCGGCGGCCTGCTCGAAGGTCTTCGGTCCCAGCCGCGCCACGTCGAGCAGCTGCTTGCGCGAGCGGAAGGCGCCGTTGCGGTCGCGATGCTCGACGATGTTGCGGGCGATGGTCTCGTTCAGGCCCGACACGCGGGTCAGCAGCGGAATCGACGCGGTGTTGAGGTCGACGCCGACCGCGTTCACGCAATCCTCGACCACCGCATCCAGCGAGCGCGCCAGCTTGCCGCCGGCGACGTCATGCTGGTACTGACCAACGCCGATCGATTTCGGCTCGATCTTCACCAGCTCGGCCAGCGGGTCCTGCAGGCGGCGGGCGATGGACACCGCGCCGCGCAGGCTGACATCGAGACCGGGGAACTCATGCGCCGCGGTTTCCGACGCCGAATAGACCGATGCGCCGGCCTCGCTGACCACCAGCTTGGTCAGGGACAGCTCGGGATGGCGCTTCATCAGGTCGGCGGCCAGCTTGTCGGTCTCGCGCGAGGCGGTGCCGTTGCCGATGGAGATCAGTTCGACCTTGTGCCGCGCCGCCAGCGCCGCCAGCACGGCGATGGAGCCGTCCCAGTCGTTGCGCGGCGGGTGAGGATAGATGGTGGTCGTCTCCACCAGCTTGCCAGTGGAATCGACGACGGCGACCTTCACGCCGGTGCGGATGCCGGGGTCTAGCCCGATGGTGGCGCGCTGGCCGGCCGGAGCAGCCAGCAGCAAATCGTGCAGGTTGCGGGCGAAGACGCGGATCGCCTCGTCCTCCGCCCGCTCGCGCAAGGCGCCCATCAGGTCGGTCTCGATGTGCGGGCCGATCTTCAGCTTCCAGGTCCAGCGCACCACGTCGGACAGCCATTTGTCGGCCGGCCGGCCCTGGTCGCGGATGCCGGTGTGGACGGCGATGGTGCCCTCCGCCGGGTGGGGCTGGCCCTCTTCGACCGGCAGATCCAGGCGGATGTCGAGCACGCCCTGGGCCCGGCCGCGGAACAGCGCCAGCGCCCGGTGCGACGGCAGCTTCGACCAGTTCTCTGAGAAGTCGAAATAGTCGGAGAATTTGGCACCCTCCGCCCTCTTCTCCTCGATCACCTTGGATGTAACGACGCCCTTGTCCGCCATGGCGGTGCGCAGGCGGCCGACCAGTTCGGCATCCTCGCCGAACCGTTCCACCAGGATGTGACGGGCGCCGTCCAGCGCGGCCTTGACGTCGGCGACACCCTTGTCGGCGCTGACGAAGGCGGCGGCTTCGGCCTCCGGCTGCTTCTTCGGGTCGGCCAGCAACGCGTCGGCCAGCGGCTCCAGCCCGGCTTCGCGGGCGATCTGGGCCTTGGTGCGGCGCTTCTGCTTGTAGGGGAGGTAGAGATCCTCAAGCCGGGTCTTGGTGTCCGCCTGTTTGATCTGGCGTTCCAGCTCGGGCGTCAGCTTGCCCTGCTCCTGGATGGTCGACAGGATACTGGCGCGACGGTCCTCCAGCTCCCGCAGGTATCCCAGCCGTTCCTCAAGGGTGCGGAGCTGGGTGTCGTCCAGGCCGCCGGTCGCCTCCTTGCGGTACCGCGCGATGAAGGGAACGGTCGATCCTTCGTCGAGCATGGCGATGGCGGAAGCGACCTGGGACTCGCGGACCGACAATTCGTCGGCGATGCGCTGGCTGATGGACAGCATGAGGCAGGGATCCTGCGGACTTGTGACGAACAAAAGGGTGTCTGTCATAGCGCGTCGGGGCGGGGGGACGCCACCCCGGCCTTTCGGCAGAGGGACCGCCAATTCAAGCCGAAGCGCAACCATTCGCGGCGGAAATTCGCAAAAAAGTGGTAGAGGTCCTTTTCTTTCCGCCATTCATCGGCCGTTAACCATATCGGCCCTATACCTCTGCGTGCAACTTGGTTGTGTTTCCTCCCGAACCGACTTAGGGCGGCCCGGCGGTGATACCGTCAGGCCGCCCTTTCTTTTTCGGCAAAGAAAAAGGGCCGGGACGGACATGCCATCCCGGCCGGACCCCAAAAAGTGTCTGCCACCGGTCCAAACCGAAAGGATCAGGGAAGGCGGCTTTCGGCCAGACGCAGGCGGCCTTCGGGGGAAAGGCGGGACAGGGTATCGACCACGCGCGCCTCGATCTCGCTGCGCAACGCCGCGTCGTTGGCGTGGACGCTGTCGAACAGTGCCTTGAGCCCTGTCGGATCGAAGGGTCGGGCCATCAGGGCCATGCGCAGGCGCGGCGCGAATTCCTCGCGGCTGACATGCATGCGAATGAACAGCGGGCGGGCATCGTCCATCGACTTGCGCAGGATCGCGGCGTCGGCCGGCGACAGCCGTTGCGATACGTCGTCGATGAAGCGCTCCAGCAGATGCTCGGGGCCACCGGGCGGGGGAGGTGGCGGACGGAAGGCGTGGGCGACGACGAAACCGCCGGCCAGCATGTTGAGCGCAAGGGACCCGACCAGAAGGAACCAAGGCCAGCGGCGCCGAATGGCCGGCGTCATCTCACGTCTCCCAGATAGCTGACGATCATCACGCCGGACAGGGCGGGCGTACTCGTCCTTTCGAAGGAAATCAGGCCCTGGCTGTAGCTGAGAAAGCCGACCAGCGCCATGCCGGCCAGAAAGCCGGCGAGCGGGGCAGGGCGGAAGGGTGGCCGCGACAGGAACCATGGCACAAATTCCGGCACGATCCGCTGTGCCAGACAGTCGGCGATGCGGTCATAGACCTGCGCCTCGCGCCGGGCGGAGACCAGCGGGGTCGAGGAGGCGTCCAGCAGCGCGTCGGTGATGGCGGCGTCGGCCAGCAGGTCGCGGGCCTCGGCGCTGCCGTCCAGCAGGGCCAGCGCATCCACCCTGGCAAAGCGCGGCCAGCGGTCCAGATCGGCGCCGTAGGCGGCGGCATAGCGTTTGAACTCTTTGAGCGTCATGACCGTGCACCGTCCTTCTGACGGATCAGGGGTTGAAGCCGGGCCCGCACGACGCGGCGCGCCCGGACCAGCAGACTTTCCATAGCCGAAACAGACACCTGCAATATTTCCGAAGCCTCAGCGCACGTCATCTCCTCATGGTAGCAGAGACTGAGCGCCGCCCGTTGCCGTTCCGGCAAGGCGGCGATCGCGGCATCCACCGCGGCACCGATCCGGATGCCGTCGATCACCGTCTCGGCGCTCCAGGCCGGATCGGCGATCTCGCCGGCATCGTCCAGGGGAGCGAAGCTGCGCCGCCGCTTGTAGTCGATGGCGCGGTTCACCACGATCCTGTACAGCCAGGTGGTGAAGCGGGTTCCATCGCCGCGCCAGCGGTCGGCATTGGCCCAGATCTGCAGGAAGGCGTCCTGCGCGACCTCTTCGGCATCGGCGGCGTTCCCGACAACCCGTTGTGCCAAGGCGATGCTGCGGCGCAGATGCCGGCGCGTGAGTGTTCCAAACGCTTTCCGGTCACCGGCCGCGGCGCTCGCCATCAGCGCCTCGTCGGTCACCGTTTCCTCGGTAGGCTCCACGCCGTATTCCGCCCGCTCCCGGTTTCTGTCAGCGATTTATACGCGGCCGGAGGTGGAAGTCCTGCGCGGAGAGCGGCGATTTTCCGATCGGGGATTTCCCCAATTTTCGACCCTTTCTGTCATTTGATTTCCATAAGAATGCTTATGTGTTTTTTTCCTGTAAGCGGGGGTAGGTTCTATTCTGAAGTGCAACTTTCTTGTAATCACAGGGCTTTATGGG
>CBFGPE010000197.1:0-10590 GCA_965650625.1 uncultured Azospirillum sp.
ACGACGTTGGTGGTGGCGGGATCGGCAGGGGTTGGGGCGGTTGCCGGTGCGCTGTTGGCGGCGGGAGCCGGGGCCGATTCGGCGTCTTCCTCTTCCGCTTCCTCCGCCTCGGCGGCTTCCCTGTCCGCCATATCGGCGAAGAAGGTTCCGGTGCCCTCAAGCTCCAGCCACGCCGCATCCAAGGCGGTGGTCATTGAGGGTGGGCCGAACTTCGCTTTCTCGGCATGGTGGTCGTAGAGGCACCGCACCTTCCGAGCGTTGATGTCCGCCGGGACGAAGATGTGCAGCGGGCGCTCGACGCCGGCCGGGTCGCGGGCGTTGATGATGTCGACCAGATCGTCGAACTCATCGGGCGCCAGGTCGCGGGCACCCCACAGCGGGTCGATCTTGTCCCGGACGAGCCGGCCGAAGGCGCCGTGCGGCAGGTCCTGCGCCGGCCCGAAAATCTCGACGTCGTTCGCGCCTTTCCTCAGCATGATTGAGGTGGGGTCGACGAGGCCTCGGGGCGCGGTCAGTGCGGCGAACAGAGGCCGATCATTGATGCAGGAGCTGGGGATCGGCATGGCTCACCCCACCGTTTCGACGGGCGGGCGCTTGGTAGCTTCCCGCAGGCGAGCGCGCTCGTCGGCGTGGAGGCAGAGCCGCAGGCGGTGGGTGGCAGTCTCGGCCGGGGAGATGGTAGCGACCGCGGCGGCAACGCGCGCCGCAACCCGCCGGATGATGTTGGCCGCCATCAGGCGGCACCCCGGTGATAGGCATGACCGGTGCCGTCCGGGGTCCACTTGCGGGTCCGGTTGATCGCCATCTTGGCGTCGATGGCTTCGCGGAGGCTGTGACCGTAGCATCCGCACAGCTCCTCCAGGCCTCCGATCACGGCCCGGAGGAGCCCGCAGGCGGTGGTGTGAGCGTTGGGGTTGCGGTCTTCGCTGTCGACGCAATCGTCCACCTCCCTCACGAGCGTACCGAGGTGGGTCAGGACGTAGCCGGCCAGCTTGACGGGGCGGCGGATCATCGGGGCGGAAGGCAGGAAGAGCCAGTCGGTCAGGCGCAGAAGCTCGCCGATGTCGGCGAGGATCAGCGCCGTGTCGGCCGCCTCTTCGACGATCTTCTCCGGCGGGGCGTCGGACGTGATGGCGCGGAACAGCTCGGCCGCTTCTTCGGCGGCGCGGGCTATGGTCCGCATGGGGCTGGACGGTCCGAAGGTCTCGCGCTTCCAGGCCATGATGGTGGCCTGGGTCTCGCGCGGCTTGGACGGAACGGGGGCGGCTTTGGCCGACATGACGTCCTCCGGGCAGGGCTGTTGAGGGGCGTCCGCTGGCGTCGCGAGGGTGAAGGTCACCTCGGCGAAGGCCTTGACGGACTGGTGGCGAAATTCGAGGAGGCGATTCGCGGCGAGCGCTTCAGCGCGGGTCACCTTGCGGACCGAGACGATCTCGGCGTCGACCGGGCGCTTCCGGCCCTTGGGGGCGGAGAAGATCGAGATGCGGGCCTTGCGGCCGGGGCGGCATGCGGTGCGACCGTGCTTGGCCGCGTTGTAGGGGAGATGCAGCACCGTCCGCTCGCCTCGGCGGATCTCGTTCATCTCGCCTTCGGTGGCGTCGAGCGAGATCGGGCCGGGATCGCCGTCGGGGAAATGGCGGCGGAGGATGTCCACCACCTTGTTGGTGACGAACCTCATTGCGTCGGTGGGGATGCGATGCTTGACCAGGCCGCCCCGATGCCCGAGGACATCGGTCAGGTGGGCAACCCACACGCGGGCGCCGTCGTCCACCTCGGTGCCGAAGGTGCCGATCACGACGCCGTCCAGGGTGATGACCTTGGAGGCCGGCGAGATGTCAAGGCGGGCGGAGACCGTCTTGTAGTCGATCACCGGCCAAGCGGGGGTGGCGAGGGCGTCGGTCACCGCTGCGCCTCCGTCTTCTGGAGGTGACGCTTCCAGGCCGGCGACGCGGCTGCGAACTCGCGGGCCAAGGCCTTCATGTCGATCCGATGGCGGGTCTCGAAGGCCGGCTCGCCGATGGCGTGCTGTTCCTGGTGGTGCTCACGGCACAGGCTGATCGTCCAGTTGTCGGACGGCTTCATGCCGATGCCGCCGTCGGTTCCGGTGCGGACGTGGGCGGCCTCAATCGGCATGCCCTTGCAGCCGGGCACCGAACACTGATGGGATCGGACGAATTTCAGGTGGGCAGAGCTGCGAGCGCGCTTTTCCCGGCCGGTACCGGCGGTGTCGCGCTTGATGCGGGCTGGGAGAGCCATAGCGGCGGTCTCTGGTGGAGGTGCCGCGCTCTATCGGGTAGGCGGCTTGCCGGCGGGCTACCTCGTTTGCTCCGAGTGTCCGCAACGGCCTATGGCCCCACCCTGGGCAGGGTAAGGGGCTTGGAAAGGTGGCCGGCAGCCGCCGGGTTGCCGGCCATAAGTCGAGGGAGGAAACGCCGCGCGCCGGGGATGGATTGGCGCGCAGCCTCGGACGCGGGCGATCCGCGAAGCTGATTAAGCTGGGACGAGGTCCTCGATCCGTCCTGCCGCCCAAACCCAGGCGGTGACGGGGTTGGTGAAGTGCTGGTCAGAGGCCTCCAGCGCGAGCGTGCCGGCGACGTCATGGGGCACGCTGTCGATGCCGTGGCAGCAGCCGGCGGCGCATTCGATGCTGATGGTCAGGCGTCCGGGCCGGGTGTCGGTCTCGATCTTCATCGTGGCGGCGCCCATGGGGCGGATGATGTGGTCGTCCATCACGCATTCCCTCCCGGATGGTTGCCGTTGATGCCCTTGGCGCCCGGCACCACCATCGCCAGACGGGCCAGCCCCTTCGGCGTGACGTGGACGCGCTCCACCGTCTTGTCCGTGCCGTCGTCGCGCGGGAAGGTAGTGACCTTGTGGACGAGGTAGCCCTGCTGGATCTTGTCCTGATAGGCGATGTCGCCTGACTTTCCGGCCCGGCTGTATACCCAGCGGTTCGAGCGCATGAAGTCGAAGAGCGCCTTCGGCCGGATCTGAAGCGCCTTGGCAGCGTCAGTCGGGGACATGGAGCCGTCGGCATTGGCGATGCGGTCAAAAGCGGCGACGGTCGGCTTGGTGGCTTCGATCTGCGCCTTCTGCCGCTCTATGGTGTCCGCCTGATCGGCGGCCAGTCGCAGCGCCTCGGAAAGGGTCTGCGGGATGGCGAAGCTGGCGGTCTGGGGCTGACCGTAGGAGCCGGTCTTCCGGATGGCCGGCAGAACCTCCGCGGTCACCCACTTCTTGAAGCGCTTCGCCGCCGGCTTGCGGCTGGTCAGGATCAGGGAGTAGAGGCCGGATTCGTTGATGACCACCACCTCTTGGGCGCCGCCAAGGGTCTCGATAGTATCGACCCCCTTTTCATCGTCATCCAGACGACGGGCCGCATCGGACGAATTGCCGATCTCCAGCACCCTGCACACGTCAGCCAACACGAACCAGGGTTCGCCGGATCGGTCGGTGACGCGGACGGCGATGCCGTCGAAATTGAAGGGGATAAGATTGCTCATGGCAAACCTCTGGCGTTCGCGCCAGATCAGCCGGCGCGTGGGCTGGTGTTCGGATTGTTTCGGGGAAGAGGTGAGGCTCAGTGAGCCGGGTGCGCAGCAGAACCGGGCGGGCGTCCGCGCTTGCGGGCCGGCTTCGGGGGCTCGGGGACTTTGGCGATCGGGTCGCGAATGATGGGGGCGCGAGCGCCGCGCGCACGGTCACCTATCCAGGCGACGATATCGCTTTCCATCCAGCCGACGGCGTTCGCGCCGATCTGGACGCGCTTGGGAAACTTGCCGGCCTTTTCCAGCCGGTCAACGTGCATTCTGCTATAGCCGCCAATGCGGCTCTGCATTTCCTTGAAACGCAGAATACGGTCGGGGGTGGTGCTCATATGCCTGCCCGCTAGGTGATTGCGGAGGCGTGACGGTGTGTGACGTCACGTTATGCAGGGCATTATTTCCATCTGATAGATTTTCTGTCAACAAGAAAAATCTATCAGATGGAAATTTATGGCGGTTCAAGCGGGGGCTTGAAACGGAATACCAAGAAGCTGTCAAACTGTCACTGTTGATCTCTTCTGAGTTTTTCAAGCCTTTCCCGAGCGTCTTCCATATTGCTATTAATATTCTCCACCAAAACACGATCCATGTGATCGGTAATTCCAAATAAAATAAAATCGCTTGTTAATCCCTTTTCAATGAGTTTTCGCAATCTATGTGGCGGTGGCGCATATCCATGCTTCAAATTGGTGGAATAAGTGTTCTGTGCTATTCCAAGTAGAGATGCCATGTCTCCGTTTTTCATGCCAAAGTGCAATCTTATTGCCTCAAGTCTTGTTACATACTCGTCATCGAACTTTTTTTGTTCCTCATCTTTTTTGGCTGCCATCTTATTCCCCGTTCATTAATTTGAAAAATGCAAGACACTCGCCGGTCGTTACATTGTTTCTGTCAGATAGATATAACATGGCATAACGCCAGCCAACAAGAACGGGATGGTTACATGTCGCGTAATGGTTGTTACCCGTTTGTTACCCAATAAATCAGAGGCGACCCATGCTAGGGGCCGCCTCTGGGTAAGCGACATTCAGTAAGTTACTGAGACGCCATGCGGATGGCGCCGTCCAGGCGGATGACGTCGCCGTTCAGCATCTCGTTCTCCAGGATGTGCTGGACGAGGCGGGCATATTCCTCCGGCTTGCCGAAGCGCTTGGGGAAGGGGACCGTCGCGGCGAGGCTGTCCTGAACCTCCTGCGGCATGTTCAGCAGCATCGGCGTGCCGATCAGGCCGGGGGCCACCGTCATCACGCGGATGCCGTGACGGGCGAGGTCGCGCGCGGCGCAGATGGTCAGGGCGACGATGCCGCCCTTCGACGCGGCATAGGCGGCCTGCCCGATCTGCCCCTCATAGGCGGCGACCGAGGCGGTGTTGACGATCACGCCGCGCTCGCCGCTGTCCAGCGGGTCCAGCTTGGCCATATCGGCCGCGGCCAGCCGCAGGATGTTGAAGCTGCCGATCAGGTTGACCTCGATCACCGAGCGGAAATTCTCCAGCGGCATCGGGCCGTCGCGGCCGACGATGCGCTGGGCCGGGGCGATGCCGGCGCAGTTCACCGCGATGCGGGCCGGGCCATGGGCGGAACGCGCCTGATCGATCGCCCGCTCGGCGGAGGCGCCGTCGGTGACGTCGCAGACCAGACCCAGCCCGCCAATCTCGTGCGCGGTCTTCAGAACCGCGTCTTCGTTGACGTCCAGCACGGTCACCTTGGCGCCGAGACCGGCCAGATGACGCGCCGTCGCCGCCCCCATGCCCGAGGCGCCGCCGGTGACGATGGCGGACAGACCCTGGATGTTCATGGCATCTCCTCCTTAATTGCGACCGGTCCGCGCATGGCGCCGGCCTTGTGTCCAACAGGATGCGATCGCACTTGTTGTTTACCAGATGGCTGGCGCACCATACCACACCGTATGGCGGGGGCCATCATGCCGACGAAGAATGCCGCCGGCCGATCTCCGAATGGGACCGTCTTCCGAAAGGGTTTCAGCGTCCATGACAGCACCGTCCGCCTTTTCCTCCCTTGGCTCCTCCCTGGGCCCCTCCCTGGGCAACGGCACTGCACTGACGGTTCCCGATTCCGACCGGGTCGAGCGTGACGAACGGCTGGTCCGCCGCCGTTTCTGGCAGAAGCTGCGCGCCAATCTGCACCGCGTTCCTTTCCTGGAAGACCTGCTGGCCGCCTATTTCTGCGCGACCGATCCGGCGACTCCCTATCGGGCGAAGGCGATCCTGCTGGGGGCGCTGGCCTATTTCGTGCTGCCGGTGGATGCGGTGCCCGATTGGCTGCTGATTGCCGGCTTCACCGATGACGCCGCAGTGCTCGCCGCCGCCGTGCAGACGGTGCGCGCCAATCTGACCCCGGCCCATTGGGGGCGGGCGAAGGAGGTCCTGCGCGCCGAAACCGGCGCTGACGACACGGGAACGACGACGCGGGGATGAGGGGCTAGGCGCGCTGCGCCTGCTCCAGCGCCGTCTTGCGTCCGTCGGCCGCGTCGCGGTGCATGGTGTAGAGGGCGGAGCCGGCGATCACCAGGGCGCCAACCCACCCCCACAGATCCATCGTCTGGCCGAAGGCGATCCAGGCGACGAAGGCGGTGAAGGGCAGCCGGGCATAATCGTAGGGCATCATCGCCGAGGATTCTGCCAGCGACAGCGCCTTGGTCATTGCCAACTGCCCCAGCGTCAGCAGGCCACCGAGCAGCGCCAGCCCGCCCAGCACGCTCCAACTCGGCCATGTCCAGACGAACAACGCCGGCACCAAGGCCATCGGGGTGACCAGCAGGCCCAGGAAGGTGACGATCACCGACGCACTGTCCCTGCGGCTGAGCAGCCGCATCTGCAGGATGGCGGCGGCGGCGGCGACGCAATGAACGAACAGTGCCAGAAAGGCCAGATCGACCGGCGCCGCGCCCGGCCTCAGCACGATCATCACTCCGGCAAGGCCGGCGCAGACCGCGGCCCAGCGCCGTGGCCGCACCCGCTCGCCCAGGACCAGCGCCGCCCCCGCCGCGACGAACAGGGGGATGGCGAAGCTGACCGCCGTCGCGGTGGGCAGCGGAATTTGGGAGATCGCGTAGAACCATGCGGTCATGGCGCACAGCGTGGTCAGCGCCCGCGTCACGTAGGGGCCCAGCCGTCGTTCCGCCAGCACCGCCCTGCAGGCAGGCGCCCCGGCCGTCAGCGCCCAGGGCAGCATCCACAGCAAGCTGAACAGATTGCGGAAGAACACGACTTCCAGCGGGTCCATCACCGTCGCGGCCCAGTGCACGGCTGAATTGCCGATCCCGAACAGCAGCGCCGACAGCAGCATGTATCCGGCACCGAGCAGAAGCCGGTTGGTCGATGCACGCAGACGCGGGCTGGCGTCCATGGGAGAGGTGACGGTCACGATCAGTCGTCCCTGACAAACCGTTGGCGGCTGAACCGGTCCAGCGCGTTGCCTGTGGCGTTAGCGCAAACATCGAGCCGTTCGGATCACCGGCAGCCGGTGCGGAGGCAGCGATGATCCTCCGGAGAAAATCGCATTGACGCAAGTAAAATATCGGGAAGGAACGCGGCATACTCCCTTATGGCGCGTGTGGGAACGGGCGGTATAAAACCGTTTGGGGCGGGCTTGATCGGGCCGACTCAGCGGATCGAGTCGTTGTGCAGCACCATTTCGGTCGCCAGACGGGCAGCGCAGAGGTCGGCCAGGGAGGTGCCGACGGCTTTGAACAGAGTGATCTGGTCGTAGAAGCGCCGGCCGGCCCGCTCACCGCGGCTCAGTTCGAACAGGTCGCCGGCGATGTCGTCGGGGTTCAGCGTGCCGGAAGACACCGGCTGGGCGATGTCGCCGGCCGCGGTCGGCGTGCGGTCGCGGCTGTCGACGAAGACGCGGGCCCGGCGGATGCAGTCGTCATCGGCCTCGCGCATGTCCGGCGTCACGCCGCCCAGCAGGTCCAGATGCTGGCCGGGTTGCAGCCAGTCACCGCGGATCAGCGGCTCGCGCGCCGTGGTGGCGCAGGCGACGATGTCGGCGCCGCGCACAGCCCCTTCCAGATCGGCGGTCGCCTCGATGCGGAATTTCGGCCGGTGGAAGCGGGCGGCGAGCTTGCGTGCCTTCTGCGGATCCCGTCCCCAGACCAGCACATGGCGGATCGGCCGCACCGCGGTGTAGGCCTCCACCAGTTCCAGGGCGAGCGGGCCGGTGCCGACCACCAGCATCCGCTCCGCATCCGGCCTTGCCAGATAGGAGGCGGCGAGCGCCGAGGATGCCGCGCCGCTGCGCCGGCCGAGCGTGGCGGAGGAGTCCATCAGCACCTGCGGCACGCCGGTCTTGCCGTCGACCAGCAGATAGACGCCCTGGGTCTGCGGCAGGTCGCCGCCGGCATTGTCGGGAAAGACGCTGTCGATCCGCACCCCGATCGCCTGATTCACCTCCCAGGCGGGGGCGATCAGCAGTGCGGCGTCACTGGTGCCATAGGTCTCGACGCGGTGCCGATGGACCTGCGGGGACTCCACGCCGGTGCGGAAGGTCTGCCGCAGGCGCTCGATCAACATGCGGTGGTGCAGAACGGATCGAAGCTCGGCGCCGCTGACGGTGCGCATGGAACCCCCTTCCGCCGACCGGCATCCTGTCCCGCCCCCGGGCTGTACAAGGGCGGGGAGCGGGAGCCCTGCGACTGGCGACGCTTAGTGGACGGTCGGTGCGTTGTTCTCGGCAGCCGGGACTGGCAGGGTGGAGCCGGGCAGAGTGCCGGCGACCGGGCCGGAAACCGGGCGGGTGCTCTCGGCCAGACGCTTTTCGGCGGCAGCGGCGCGGGCCTGCGCTTCCTTCAGTTCACGCTCCAGATACAGGACGCGGTTGCTTTCGCGGCGGGCGCGGCGGCGATGGCGGCGCTGGCTGTTCCAGACGACGAAGCCGCCGGCCAGGAAGCCGACCACCAGCGCCACCAGCGTGGCCAGATAGACCGGTGTGGCGAGCGTGAAGGGCAGCGGCCACAGCGACAGCGTCACGATCCCGCGGTTGGAGATCGCGAACAGGATCGCGACGAGGGCCACGGGAATGGTGACGATCCAGGAAATATGGCGCAAGGCGAAGGTTCCTTGAGAGATACGGCCGGAATACGGCGCTGAGACATGGCCGGGCCGGCACTCACTCCGTGTTCAGACGCTCGCGAAGCTGCTTGCCGGTCTTGAAGAAAGGGATGCATTTCTCGCCGACGTCAACCGATTCTCCGGTCCGGGGATTGCGACCCGTGCGCGCGTCCCGCTTCTTGATGGAGAAGGCGCCGAAGCCGCGCAGTTCCACCCGGTCGCCGCGCGCCAGCGCTTCGGTGATCTCGTCGAAGATGGTGCCGACGATCTTCTCGATGTCGCGCTGGTACAGGTGCGGGTTCCGCTCCGCCAGCCGTTGGATCAGTTCCGACTTGGTCATGATCGTTGACGTTCCCCCATTCGATGCGGGCGCTTATGGTCGGGCTGCGCCGCGCTTGGACAGCAGCGTGCCATCGGCCGCATGAGGCGTCAAGCCCCACCCGCCGTGCTAAGCCGTTACGACACAATCGTTTTTCCGGACAGTGGAAGTGGTTTACCGCCTGATTCCCCCAACCCGTCCGAAGAGGTTCACGGCAATCTCCGGCATGGATCGTGACGGAAATTTGAAAGCAATCAACGGCTTCGCGAAAGAAAACCCGATGCGGATTCAGGCGCCGCCCAGCCGGGTCCCTTCCAGGATCGCGCCCTCCAGCACCGCCGACGAGCGGTCGCAGCCGGTCAGGTCGGCCAGGGTCAGGTCGCTGCCCTTCAGGTTGGTCTGCGTCAGGGAGGCGCCGGCAAGCCGTGCCCGCACCAGCGACGCGCGCATCACCTTGGCCCCGGCGCTGACCAGCAGCATGCCCAGATTGGCGCCGTCCAGCCGGCTGTCGATCAGGATGGCGCGGTCCAGCTTCACCCCGCGCAGGTCGGCGCGGCTGAGATCGGCGGAACGCAGGTCGGCGCCGTCGAACTGGGCGGCCTGCAGTTGGGCGCCGTTCAGCCGGGCGTGGCGCAGCCGGGCGCCGCTGCCCTTGGCCAGGGTCAGGATCTTGCCCGTCAGGTCGGCTCCCTCCAGGTTCAGCCCGGTCAGGTCGAGCTGGCTACCCTGCTTGCCGCTGGTGCCCAGCCAGATCATGTGCTGGCGCAGCATGCTGTCCAACTGGTCGACCGGCAGGGCCGGCAGTTCGGCGGCGGCCGTTTCCTCGGGTTCGGGTGCCGGAGCCTGGGGCGGCGTCTGCCGGACGGCGTGCGCCTGCTCGTCGGTGCGGATCGCCTGTTCGAGCCCGTCCTGATCCAGGCTGGCCCCGTCCAGGATGGCGCCGCGCAGGTCGGAACCGTTGAGGTCGGCCCCGCGCAGGTCGGCGCCGGAGAAGTTGGCGTCGCGCAGGTCGGTGCGGTCCAGCCGGGCGCCGGCCAGCCGGGTGTTGGTGAAGTCGGCCGCCCGCGCGAAGCTGCCCGACAGCTTGGCCCGCGCCATGTCGGCGTTGGTCAGCTTTGCCGACGCCATGTCGGCCGGGCCGGGGTCGAAGCCGACCACCTTCAGTTCGCCGGCGCTGTTGCGGTTGACCATGCTGCCGTCGCGCAGGTCGACCTCCACCATGGTGGCGCCGTCCAGCCGGGCGCCGCGCACGTTGGCGCCGCGCATGTCGGTGCGGAACAGCTGCGCCTCCGACAAATCGGCCCCGCGCAGGTCGGCGCCGTAGAGATCGGCATGGTCCAGCACCGCGCCGCGCAGGTCGGCGTCACGCAGGATGGCGCCGGCCAGATGGGCGCCGGTCAGGTTGCGGCCGGCCAGCGACAGGCCCGACAGGTCGAAGAAGGGCAGGTTGGCGCGGGCGCCGTTCGGGCGTCCCTCGGCGAATCGGACATGGCGCTCGCACACGCGGTCGAGCTGGTCCTGGGTCAGGCGGATGCGGGATTTGCCGTCTTGCGCCATGGCCGGTCACGCGAACAGGGCGTCGATGTCGGCCTGGGAGATCCCGCCGCCACCGTCGCCGCGAGCGAGGCGCCCGCGCCGCAAGCCGCCGCCGA
>CBFGPE010000198.1:0-10520 GCA_965650625.1 uncultured Azospirillum sp.
GCTCGAACAGCGCCCGGTCGTCGCTGCTGGGAAAGCCGTATTCGCCGTCGTGATAGGGACCATGATGGGGGTGGCCGGGTGCGGCCGCGCAATAGGTCAGGCTCACCCGCCTCGCTCCTCTCGATAGCCAGATCAGTCTGGGGTCAGAACATGTCCCGCGCCATGTCCCGGAAGGAGATGATGCCGGACCGCTCGATGCCGAAGATCACCAGCCACACCAGCACGGCGACCAGCGACGTGATCAAGAATTTGCGCAGGATGCGCGGCTCGAGCGGCGCGGAGGAGGCCATGCCCGGCTCAGGGTTTTCAGGCGTCCGAACGCCCCAGGGCAGCACCGCGAACAGCACCACCCACCAGACGACGACGTAAACGAAGGCTCCAGTCACCCAGTTGTTCATCGTCCTCTCCGCGTGTCAGCCGTCTCAGGCCTGCTCCAGTTCCACCAGCGTCCCGCAGAAATCCTTGGGGTGCAGGAACAGGACCGGCTTGTCGTGGGCTCCGATCTTCGGCTCGCCATCGCCGAGCACACGGGCGCCCTGCTCTTTCAGCCGGTCGCGGGCAGCCAGGATGTCCTCCACCTCGTAGCAGATGTGGTGGATGCCGCCGGACGGGTTCTTTTCCAGGAAGCCGGCGATCGGCGACTTCTCGCCGAACGGATGCAGCAGTTCGATCTTGGTGTTGGGCAGGGTGACGAAGACGACGGTGACGCCGTGCGGCGGCAGATCCACCGGCTGCGACACCGCGGCCCCCAGCGTGTCGCGGTAGAGCGCGGTCGCCGCCGGCAGGTCCGGAACGACGATGGCGACGTGGTTGAGCTTCCCGATCATGCGTGTCCTCTCGCTGGCTGTCCCTGGCCCGTTAGCGGGCTCTGATAAGCCTGTTATACATGAAATCCGTTCTTGGACCCGGTCAGACGCGGACCAGATGGACCTCTGTCACCGGCTTCTTGCCGTGGGTCGCATTGAAGCAGCGGCGGACGGCAATCCGCGCCGCCTCCTTCACCTGGGCGTCGTCGGCCCGCGCCGACCTGGGCAGCATCGCCACGGATTCGCGCACCGCATCCACCACGTCCAGCAGCAGGTCGCGGTCAGTCGCCTCGTCGATCAACCCCATCACCGCCACCTGCGGCGCCGTCATCAGCTCGCCGGTTCCGGTCATCACCAGCGTCACCACGGCGGCGCCATTGTTCACCATGCGGTTGCGCGCGCGCATCATGCCGGTGTCGAGCGGCACCAGACGCTTGCCGTCCACCGCCATGCGCCCGGCGCGCACATTGGCCACCACCCGCGCGCCTTCCGGCCCATCGAGCCGGATGACCTCGCCGTTGGCGGGCACGATGCTGTGGGCGACCTGACAGTCTTCCGCCAGGGCGGCATGGGCCTGCTGGTGGCGCTGCTCGCCGTGGACCGGCACGGCGATGCGCGGGCGCACCCACTGGTACATGCGCACCAGTTCGTCCCGTGCCGGATGGCCGGAGACATGGACCGGCGCCTCGTCCGCAGTCACCAGCTCGACGCCCTGGGCGACCAGCTGGTTCTGCATGCGGCCGATGGCGCGCTCGTTGCCGGGAATCTCGCGGGAGGAGAAGATCACCACGTCGCCGCGCGACAGCGTGATCTGCGGATGGTCGTTGGCGGCGATGCGGGCAAGGGCCGACCGCGGCTCGCCCTGGCTGCCGGTGCAGATCAGCACCAGCTTTTCCCGCGGCAGATAGCTGGCGTCATGCTCCGACAGAAACTTCGGCACGTCGGCGAGATAGCCGGTGGCCCGCGCCGCCTCGTTGATACGCCACAACGAGCGGCCGACCAGCGCCACATGGCGGTCATGCGCGGCGGCGGCGGCGGCGATGCTCTCCAGCCGCGCCACGTTGGTGGCAAAGCAGCTGACGGCGATGCGGCGGTCGCGGTAGCGGCCGAACAACTCCATCAGGGCGTCGCGGACGGTCGCCTCAGACCCGGCGGCACCCGGCACCAGCGCGTTGGTGCTGTCGCCGACAAGCGCCAGCACCCCCTCGTCGCCGATGGCGCGCAGCCGCTCCTCGTCGGCCGTCTCGCCGACCAGCGGATCGGGATCCAGCTTCCAGTCGCCGGTGTGCAGAATGGTCCCGGCCGAGGTGCGGATGGCGAGCGCGTTCGGCTCCGGGATCGAATGCGTCATGGTGACGTATTCGACGGAGAATGGACCGGCCTCCACCGTGCCGCCCAGCGGGATCTCGTGGATCGGCACCGTGCTGCTCAGCCCCTTCTCATGCAGCTTGGCGCGCAGGAAGGCCGCGGTGAAGGGCGTGCAATAGACGGGGCAGCGTAGCTCCGGCCACAGATACTGCACCGCGCCCAGATGGTCCTCATGCGCGTGGGTCAGCACCAGACCAACCAGATCGCCGCGACGCTCCGCGATGAAGGTCGGGTCCGGCATGATGACGTCCAGGCCGGGCATGGTGTCGTCGGCGAACGAGATGCCGAGATCCACCATCAGCCATTTGCCCTGGTGGCCGTAGAGGTTGAGGTTCATCCCGATCTCGCCGGAACCGCCGAGCGGGACGAAATACAGTGCGCCATCCTCCGGAACGAAGGTGTCCGCCGGGGTTTCGGACGTTCCGGCGGCTGTCTTGGAGGATTGTGTCATTGGACCGTGTTGCGCTTGTGGATCAGGAGGAGACCGCGGAGCGTCAGCTCGTTGTCGGTGTGTTCGATGACATGGGTAGCCTTGGCGAAAAGAACAGCCAATCCGCCAGTGGCGACCACCCGCATCGGTTCGCCGTACTCCGCCCGGATGCGGGAGACCAGCCCTTCGATCAGCCCGACATACCCCCAGAAGATGCCGGACTGCATGCAGGCGATGGTGTTCTTGCCGATCACCTCGGCCGGCGGTTGGATCTCGACGCGCGGCAGCTTGGATGCGGCCCTCTGCAGAGCCTCCAGCGACAGGTTCAGTCCCGGCGCGATCACGCCGCCGCAGTAATTGCCGTCGGCATCCACCACGTCGAAGGTCGTCGCCGTGCCGAAATCGATGACGATCAGCGGAGTCTTGTAGGTCGCGGCGGCGGCCACCGTGTTGACCAGACGATCGGCGCCCACCTCCTCCGGCCGGTCGACCAGAGCCTTGGCACCGAGATCGACGTCGGGCTGGCCGACGATCACCGGCTCGCAGCCGAAATGATCCTTGCACAGCCGCTTCAGGTTGAAGGTGGCGCCGGGCACCACGCTGGCGATGATCGCGCCATGGATGTCGACCGGCTTCAGCCCCTTCAAGGCCATCAGGTGGGTCAGCCACACCATGTATTCGTCGGAGGTGCGTTTGGGATCGGTCGCCGTGCGCCAGATGCCGCGCTGGCGGTCGCCGTCATAGATGGCGAACACCACATTCGTGTTTCCGGCGTCGATGGCAAGCAGCATGGCGAGGTCCTGAAGGCGGTGGGCGTTTGAACTCGGCTGACGGACTCAGCTTTCCGGAGGCGGCGCGAAGAACACGTCGCCGGCGGCGATCCGCTGCCGCGGCCCGCCGTCCGTTGGATCAAGCAACAGAACGCCGTCGCTGTCCAGATCGGCGAAGGTGCCGGGGATCGTCCGATCGGCCAGCCTGACCAGGATCGGCCCGCCCAGCCCCTTGGCCCGCGCCAGCCATGCATCGCGCACGGGCGCGAAACCATGGGCGCGCCAGCGGCCATACCAAGTCGCCAGATGCTCCGCATAGACCTCCAGCAGCGCGCCCGGCCCCATCGGCGGAGCGCCCTCGGCGATCAGGGAGGTGGCGCCGTAATCGGCGGTCTGGGGAAAATGCCGCAGGTTGATGCCGACCCCGAGCACCACCCAGGCGACCTTGCCGTCGGCCGTCGGTTCCGACTCGAGCAGGATGCCCGACAGCTTGCGGTCATGCACCAGCACGTCGTTCGGCCATTTGCAGCGAACGCCGCCGGGGTCGGGCAGCACCGACTCGGCGGTTTCGGCGATGGCCAGTGCGGCGACGAAGGAGATCTGTGCCGCCTCCCCTGGCGGCAGGCCGGGCCGCAGGATGGTCGTGCTGTAGAGATTGCCCTCGGGGGAGGTCCAGGCCCGGCCACGGCGGCCACGGCCGCTCTCCTGCCGGCGCGCCCAGACGATGGTGCCTTCGGGCGCCCCTGAACGCGACAAGGCCTTCGCTTCGTCGTTCGTACTGCCGACGGAGTCGAAGGCCTTGATCTGGAAGCCCGGAGGCAGGCGCAGTCGCGCCGCCTCCGCTTCGAGCGATAGTGTCATCGGTCGGATGTCATCCGGCGAACAGGGCCGCCGCGGCAGCAGCCGCACCGTTCAGGATCGGCGCCGGAGCGACGAAGAACAGCAGGGTGAACAGGCTGGTCAGCACCAGGACGCCGGTCATGCCGTCGTCGTCGACCTTGTCGACCACCACCGCGGGCTCATCGAAATACATGATCTTGATGATGCGCAGATAGTAGAAGGCACCGACGACACTGGTCAGCACACCGACGACGGCCAGCGTGTATTCCTGCGCGGCGACGGCGGCCAGGAAGACATAGAGCTTGCCGAAGAAGCCGGCCATCGGCGGGATGCCGGCCATGGAGAACATGAAGATCGCCATGGTCGCGGCCAGCATCGGGTTGGTCTTGGACAGGCCGGAGAAGTCCTTGATCTCCTCCAGCATCTGGCCCTTGGCCTTCATGCTGAGGATGACGGCGAAGGCACCGATGTTCATGGCGATGTAGAGCGCCATGTAGATCAGCACGCCGCGCACGCCGTCCTGGGTCCCGGTGGTCAGGCCGACCAGCGCGTAACCGACATGGCCGATGGAGCTGTAGGCCATCAGGCGCTTGATGTTGGTCTGCATGATGGCGACGAAGGAACCGATCACCATCGACAGGATGGCGGTCGCCACCAACACCTGATGCCACTGGGCGGCGAGATGGCCGAACGGCTCCATCACCACGCGGGTCAGCAGGGCAATGGCCGCCACCTTCGGCGCCGCCGCGAAGAAGGCGGTGACCGGGGTCGGCGCGCCCTCATACACGTCCGGCGTCCACATGTGGAACGGAGCGGCCGAGACCTTGAAGGCCAGACCGGCCATCACGAACACGAGGCCGATCACCAGACCCGGCGACACATGGGCACCGCCGGCGAACAGCGCCGCCACCTTGTCGAAGGAGGTCGTGCCGGCAAAGCCGTAGACGAGCGAAGCACCGTACAGCAGCATGCCCGAGGAGAGCGAACCGAGGACGAAATACTTCAGGCCGGCTTCCGACGACTTGCCGCTGTCGCGGCGGAAGGCGGCGATGACGTAGAGCGCCAGGCTCTGGGTCTCCAGGCCGACATACAGCGAGATGAAATCGTTGGCCGAGATCATCATCAGCATGCCGAGCGTGGCGAAAACCATCAGCACCGGGAACTCGAAGCGGGCCATCTGCTCCCGCTCGTTGAAGCCGAGCGAGAGGACGACCGCGAAGGCGGCCGAGACCAGCACCAGCACCTTCATGAAGACGCCGAAGGCATCCATCACGAACATGCCGTTGAAGGTAACGACACGGCCACTGCCATAGCCCATCGCCAGGACGGCGGCGAGCAGCATGCAGACGATCGACAGGTAGGAGACGGGACGGGTGAAGCCGTCGCCGCGGAACACGCCCAGCATCAGCAGGGCGACGCCCGAGAGTGCCAGGAAGATCTCCGGCAGGGCCGGCCAGATGTCGGGAAACACTGCGGTCATGTCGAAGAACCCCTTACCGAGCGGCGACCGAGACACCGGACGCGGCGTGCGACGCGGCCAGCTTGGTCTGGTAGGTCTGGATCAGCTGCTCGACCGATGCCGAGGTGACGTTCAGGAAGCTGCTGGGGTAGACGCCCATCCACAGGACGACGGCGATCAGCGGCACGAACACCGCGATTTCGCGCGGGGTTATGTCGAACATCGCCTTGACGTCCGGCTTGGTCAACTTGCCGTAGACAACGCGGCGGTACAGCCACAGCGCGTAGGCGGCGCCGAGAACCATGCCCGTGGCGGCGAGGGCGGCGACCCAGGTGTTGTCACGGAAGACGCCCATCAGCACCAGGAACTCGCCGACGAAACCGGCGGTGCCCGGCAGGCCGACCGAGGCCATGGTCATGAACAGGAAGACCACCGCGTATTTCGGCATGTTCTTCACGAGGCCGCCGTAACGGGCGATCTCGCGGGTGTGCAGCCGGTCATAGACGACGCCGACGCACAGGAACAGCGCACCCGACACGACGCCGTGCGACAGCATCTGGAACACCGAACCCTCGATGCCCTGCTTGTTCAGCGCGAACATGCCGATGGTGACGAAGCCCATGTGGGCGACCGACGAGTAGGCGATCAGCTTTTTCATGTCCTCCTGGGCGAGAGCGACCAGCGAGGTGTAGATCACGGCGACGACCGACAGGGTGTAGATCAGCGGCGCGAAGTACTCGGTCGCTTCCGGCAGGATCGGAATGTTGAAGCGCAGGAAGCCGTACCCGCCCATCTTCAGAAGCACACCGGCCAGGATCACCGAACCGGCGGTCGGCGCCTCGACGTGGGCATCCGGCAGCCAGGTGTGGACCGGCCACATCGGCACCTTCACCGCGAAGGAGGCGAAGAAGGCCAGCCACAGCCACAGCTGCATGTTGCGCGGGAACTGGGTGGCGGTGATGGTCGGGATGTCGGTGGTGCCGGCCACATAATACATGGCCAGGATCGCCAGCAGCATCAGGACCGAGCCGAGCAGCGTGTAGAGGAAGAACTTGAAGGCGGCATAGACGCGGCGCGGACCGCCCCAGACACCGATGATCAGGAACATCGGGATCAGGACGCCTTCGAAGAACATGTAGAACAGAACGAAGTCCAGCGCGCAGAACATCCCGATCATCAGGGTTTCCAGCGCGAGGAACGCGATCATGTATTCCTTCAGGCGGACCTGCACCGACTCCCAGCTCGCCAGGATGCACAGCGGCATCAGGAAGCCGGACAGGACGACGAACAGCACCGAAATGCCGTCGACGCCCATGTGGTAGTTGATGCCGAACTCGGGGATCCAGCCCGCCTTCTCGACCATCTGGTAGCCGGGATTGCGCGGATCGAAGTTGGCCCAGACCAGCAGGGTCAGGACGAAGGTGACGAGGGTCGTCCACAGCGAGATGTACCGCACGTTCCGCAGCACGTCCGGGGAATTGCCCCGGCAGAACAGCAGGATCAGCGCGACGCCCACGAGCGGCAGGAAGGTCGCGAACGACAGGATCGGCCAGCTAGCCATTGTTGTTGTTCTCCTTCGAAACCGCTCAGCCGAAGACCGACAGCCAGGCGACGAACAGGACGACCCCGATCACCATGGCAAAGGCGTAGTGATAGACGTACCCCGACTGCAGCCGGCTGGCGCGTGCCGCGACGTCGCGGGTGGCGGCGGCGATGCCGTCCGGACCCACGCCGTCGATCACCGCCCCGTCGCCCGACTTCCACAGGCCGTAGCCCAGGGCCTTGGCCGGACGGGTGAACAACGCGTCGTACAGCTCGTCGAAATACCACTTGTTGTAGAGGAACTGGTGGATGCCGCGGAAGGTGGAGGCGATCCGGCCCGGCAGGCGCGGCATCATCACATAGCCGATATAGGCCATGGCGATACCGATCAGGCCGACCACCAGCGGGGCGATGGAGACCCAGCCCGGGGTGTGGTGGTGCGCTGCCTCGATGGCGTCATGCTCGTGCAGGGTCATGATGGCCTTGCCCCAGAATTCCATCCGGTCGTGACCGATGAACCACTGGTGGAAACCGAAGCCGGCGAACAGCGCGCCAAGCGTCAGGACCGCCAGCGGGATCAGCATGACGACCGGCGATTCGTGGGCGTGGTCGTACACTTCCTTGTCCATCCGCGGCGTGCCGTGGAAGGTCATGAACAGCAGGCGCCAGGAGTAGAATGCCGTCAGCAGCGCGGCCGCGATGCCGAGCGCGAAGGCGAAGCGCCCCACCCCGCTGCCCGAGGCGAAGGCCGCCTCCAGGATCATGTCCTTGGAATAGTAGCCGGCGAAGAAGGGCAGACCGGCGAGCGCCAGATTGCCGATCCACATCACCCCGTAGGTGAAGGGGATCTTGCGCCAGACACCGCCCATCTTCCGCATGTCCTGCTCATGGTGCAGGGCGTGGATGACCGAGCCGGCGCCAAGGAACAGCAGGGCCTTGAAGAAGGCGTGCGTGAACAGGTGGAACATGGCCGCGCCGTAGGCGGATACGCCGGCGGCGAAGAACATGTAGCCGAGCTGCGACATCGTCGAATAGGCGATGACGCGCTTGATGTCGAACTGGGTGAAGCCGATCGTCGCCGCGACGAAGGCGGTGAGGCCACCGACCACCGTCACCACCTCGAGCGCCGTCGGGGCGTATTCGAAGACGGGCGACAGGCGGCAGACCATGAAGACGCCGGCGGTTACCATAGTCGCCGCGTGGATGAGCGCCGACACCGGGGTCGGGCCTTCCATCGCGTCCGGCAGCCAGGTGTGCAGGCCGAGCTGCGCCGACTTGCCCATGGCGCCCATGAACAGCAGCAGGCAGGCGATGGTCAGGCCGTTGAAGTCCCAGCTGAGAAAATGCAGCGTCTCGCCGGTCAGCGTCGGGGCCTTGGCGAAGATCGTGTCGAACTGGACCGAGCCGGTCAGCACGAAGATCGCGAAGATGCCGAGCGCGAAGCCGAAGTCGCCGACGCGGTTCACCAGGAAGGCCTTCATGGCGGCGGCGTTGGCCGAGGGCTTCTCGTACCAGAAGTTGATCAGGAGGTAGGAGGCCAGACCAACGCCCTCCCAGCCGAAGAACAGCTGGACCAGGTTGTCCGCCGTCACCAGCATCAGCATGGCGAAGGTGAACAGCGACAGATAGCCCATGAAGCGCGGCTTCTGCGGGTCCTCGGCCATGTAGCCGATGGAGTAGACGTGCACGCAGGCGGACACGGTGTTGACGACGATCAGCATCACCGCGGTGAGCTGGTCGACGCGCAGCGCCCACTTCACGTCCAGCGTTCCGCTCTGGATCCAGGTCATCAGTTCGATCGTGCGCGGATGGCCGTGCACGGCGACGTCGAAGAACAGGATCCAGGATAGGATCGCCGAGACGATGACGGCACCCGCGGTCACGAACTGCGAGACGCGGTCGCCCACGGTCGGCGGCCCGGCGACGACATGGTGGTCGTCGTGGGCGTCGTCGTGCGCGTGGTCCAACTCGTCATGCGAGATGTGATGGGAATGGTCGTCATGGGCATGGGCGATCTGGGCGTGCCCGTGATCGTCATGGCCATGACCGTGGCTTCCGTGACCCGCAGCAGCCGGCTCGGCCTTCGGCCCGCCGAACAGCGCGATCGATCCGGCGACGAGGAACGCCAGGAGCGGAAGGAATACGACTAGCACTTCCATGGCGCCGCCTCAGCCCTTCATCATGTTGATGTCTTCGACTCGGATCGAGCCGCGGTTGCGGAAGTAGACCACCAGGATGGCGAGGCCGATGGCCGCCTCGGCGGCGGCGACGGTCAGGATGATCATGGCGAAGATCTGGCCGACCAGATCGTGCAGGAAGGTCGAGAAGGCGACGAGGTTCAGGTTCACCGCCAGCAGCATCATCTCGATCGACATCAGGATGATGATGACGTTCTTCCGGTTCAGGAAGATGCCCAGCACACCCAGCGTGAAGATGATGGCCGAGACCGTCAGGTAATGTCCGAGACCGATCTCCATGATCACACGCCCTCCCCGGTCGTAACCTTGCGAATGACGACCACCTCTTCCCGGCGACGGGCGATCTGGGCGCCGACATTCTGTTTGCGCACGCCCGGACGGTGCCGCAGCGTCAGCACGATCGCACCGATCATGGCGATCAGCAGGACGATGCCCGACGCCTGGAACAGGTAGACGTACTGCGTGTACATCAGCCGGCCCAGCGCATGGGTGTTCGTCACCTGGTCGAGCGCCGGGGTCGGCGCACCGGCGATGGCGGCGACGTCCGGAGCCACGATCCAGCCGCCGAGCACGGCGGCCAGCTCGGCCAGCAGGATCAGCCCGACCAGCGCGCCAAGCGGCAGCGCTTCCATCGCGCCCTTGCGCAGCTCGCGGAAGTTGATGTCGAGCATCATGACCACGAACAGGAACAGCACGGCGACGGCGCCGACATAGACGATGACGAGGATCATCGCGATGAACTCGGCGCCCATCAGGACGCAGAGACCGGCCGCCTGGAAGAAGGCGAGGATCAGGAAAAGGACGGAGTGAACGGGGTTCCGCGCCGAGATGACCATCACACCGGAGGCCACCAGCAGCGCGGCGAACACGTAGAAGGCGATGCCTTGGAGTATCATCGTTTTTCTCGCTTCCGCTTACCGGTAAGGAGCCTCGGCCGCGAGGTTCTGGGCGATTTCCGCCTCCCAGCGGTCGCCGTTCGCCAGCAGCTTCTGCTTGTTGTAGAAGAGCTCTTCCCGGGATTCGGTGGAGAACTCGAAGTTCGGCCCCATGACCACCGCATCGACCGGGCAGGCTTCCTGGCACAGGCCGCAGTAGATGCACTTCACC
>CBFGPE010000199.1:0-10447 GCA_965650625.1 uncultured Azospirillum sp.
CCAGGTCACTCAGGCTCAAGAGACGCAAATCCAAAGCATAAGCTTGCATCGTCACACCACATCAGAAACGCCCTGGCTCCCGCGAGCCGGGGCGTTTCGGCGTTTGGGGCGCGCAATTCTGCATCGCTTCACCGGCTATTAATTTGTTTTTGGTCAATTCGGTGAATTGAACCGCTGGACGGCGGCGGCGTGGGGACGACGATGGGCGATCCGGACGATCTTTTCGACATCTACCGCAAGGACCACGCCACGGCGGCCCTGACCGGCCCCGCGCTTGCGGCCGCCCTGTCTGACACCGTGCGGCGCAGCTTCACCCTGATCGACGAACTGTGCGCCGACGTGACGCGCGCCCTGGCACAGGCCCGCTACACCACCAAGCTGGCGCAGTCGGTGACGGACCGCTCCACCTATGTGCGGCTGGATCGCCGGTCGGAGGGCTTCCGCGATTATCTGAGAACCTGGAGCCAGCAGCGGGCCGAGAAGGGCAGCGGCGGCATGCATTGGGAAACGCAGATCCTGGTCACCGATCACCGGCGGACGACGAAGGAGATCGGACTGGGCATCGCCTTCGAATGGCCCGGTACGGACGGCCAGGGAGAAGGGGAGGGCGGCCTCGCCTTCGTCGAATTCTGGCCGACCGGCGCCGGCGTCTCGCTGCCGTCCGATGCCCGTGGTTTCCAGCGGGCGCTCGTCGCCTGCATCATCAAGCTGGAGCAGGCCGGCGAACTGGCCAGCGTCAAGGGTCGCGGCTGAGCCTCAAAGACTGGCGTTCAGGCCGGACGCCGAGAGTTCCACCGGCCGCCGCGCCTGTCCGTCGCGGGCATAGGTGCCGTCGCTGGATGCCTTCTCCAGCGCGGTCAGCAGGTTGCGGTTGATGGTCAGCACCGCCTTGCGCAAGGCGACGAGGCCGGAGGCGTTGACGGTCACCGCCCGCTCCAGCCGGTCGATCCGCTCCAAGGTCATCGCGCGCAGATCGTCGGGCAGGCGGATGCCCTCGTCCCGCGCCCGCAGCACGGCACCCTCCAGCTGTTCGGCCATCGCCGCCTTGCGGTGGGCGAAGGCCTCCAGCCGGTCGAGCATGCCGGCGGCGATGCAGGCGGACTCCTCCTCCAGAACCGCCGACAGCGCTTCCACCGCGTCGAGGAAGTCACGAACCAGAAGGGCGGTGGCGCCGTCATAGCCGGGATCGGGCGCGGCGGGACCCTCGGCTGGTGCCTGCTCGGGCCGGCGCTCGGGGGCGAATTCGTGGATCAGGTCCTTGAGGGTGACGCTCATGACCGCTGCTCCGCCCCGGCTGTTCCTTGCGCTGCGTAAAGCCGGGCGATCTCGTCATGCACCATCCTGCCGATGCCCAGCGTGCCGGATTCGGCGATGGCCTTGCCGTATTCCTGCAGCATCATGCTGCGCCACGGCTTTTCCGCCGGACCGCCGCCGCCGAACAGCGGGCTTTCGCGCATGCCCGCGAACATGCTTTCCATCAGTTGCCCGACCAGCATTGCCTCGAACTCCTTTGCCGCCTTGTCGGCGGCGGGATTGGGGACGGCCGGCGTCGAAGGAGCGGCTGCGGCTGTGCTGCGGAGGGTCGTTGCGGCGATGTCCATCGTCGTCTCTCGCGATCAAATGATTTCCAGATCGGCGTGCAGGGCGCCGGCGGCCTTGATGGCTTGGAGGATGGCCACCATGTCGCGCGGCCCCACCCCCAGCGCGTTCAGCCCGTTGACCAGCTGCTGCAGGCTGACATTGCCGCCGACGGTCACGAACTGGCGGCCGTTGCCCTCCTGAACCTGCACGTCGGTGCGCGGCACCACGACGGTGGAGCCGTTGCTGAAGGGCTGCGGCTGCGACACCTGCGGCGTTTCCACCACGCGGACGGTCAGGTTGCCCTGGGTGATGGCGACGCGGCTGACCCGCACATCGTCGCCGATGACGATGGTGCCGCTGCGTTCGTCCACCACCACGCGGGCGATGGCGTCGGGGCGGACCGGCAGCTGTTCGATCTCGCCGATCAGGCGGGAGACGTTGCCGACATAGGAGCCGGTGATCCGCACATCGACGGTGGTCAGATCGACCACCCGCGCATTCCCGGCGCCGAGCCGGCCGTTCACCGCATCGGCGATGCGGATCGCCGTGGTGAAGTCCGGGTTGCGCAGGGCCATCCGCACCTGTCCGACATCGTTCAGGGCGAATTTCAGCTCGCGCTCCACCGTGGCGCCGTTGGCGATGCGGGCGGTGGTCGGCACGCCCTTGGTCACCGTCGCCGCGGCGCCGCCGGCGGTGAAGCCGCTGACCGACAGCGGCCCCTGGGCCACCGCATAGGCCTCGCCATCGGCACCCAGCAGCGGCGTCACCACCAGCGTGCCGCCCAGCAGGCTGGTGGCGTCGCCCAGCGCCGACACCGTCACGTCGACCGTGGTGCCCTGGCGTGGGAAGGGCGGCAGGCTGGCGGTCACCATCACCGCCGCGGCGTTGCGGGTGCGCAGGGTCTCGCCGCGGGTGTTGATGCCCAGCCGCTCCATCATCCCCTTCAGGCTCTGTTCGGTGAAGGGAGTGTTGATCAGCCGGTCGCCGGTGCCGTTCAGCCCGACCACCAGACCGTAGCCGACCAGCTGGTTGCGACGGACCCCGTCGAAGGTGACCAGATCCTTCACCCGCGTCTGCGCCGCCGCCGGGGCCGGAGCCACCGACAGCATGCCGAGCACCAGCAGCACCCCACCGGCCAGCGCCGCGGCGCGGCTGAAAACAGCACGGCGGAAAGCGGGCCGGAGCCGGCGCGGAACGGGGGGCTGGATGCCGGGGCTCATGGTGATGCGGCCTAGAGGTAGTTGGTCAGGTGCAGCTTGGCGATGCGCGCGGTGGCGCTGGAGGTGGCGTCGATCTGCGCCTCCAGCTGGGTGATCCGCGTGCTCGCCTCGTAGGGATCGACGCCTTCCAGATTGTCGATCTGCAGGCTGAGGATCGCCTTCTGCGTCTTGTGCTGCTCGGCCAGGGTGGCGACCTGGGCGCGCTGGATGCCGAGCTGCGCCGTCGCCTCCCGCAGCTTGCCGAGGCCGCCCGACAGCTTGTCCACCGCCGTCTTGATGTAATCGGGATAGGCATCGACATCCATCCTGGAGGTGTCGACCGCCGCCAGCATGTAGATGCCTTCCAGCATCTCCCGCATCATCGGGTCGTTGGCCTGCACGCCATAGGGGATGCTGGTGGACTCCGCCGGCCGGCCGCTGACGCGCGGCGACGCGGCACCGCCCGGCTGCTGCGCCGTGGTGCCGGTGTAGAGGCCGCCTTCGAAGGTGTCGGTCAGCGGGGCAGGGGCAGGCGTCGCCGGATCGCGCACGGCGAACAGATCGTCCAGCCGGGCGATCACCGCCGTGGTTTCCGCCGCCGTGGTCGGCATCGCCATGCCGCCGGTGGCGGACTGGATGGCGTCCTGAATGATCTGCATCGGCGAGCGCAGGCCCGACTTGTCGCCGTCGACATTGCGCATCGGCGGCTGGTCCAGCGCCGTGCCGGCGAACAGATAACTGTTGCCGGACGACGCGTTCAGCAGCCCGACCACCTGGTCCAGCACGCCGCGCGCGCGGATCTGCAACGACGTCCCGGTCGGCGACTGCTGCCCCAGCCCGGTGGAGGCGGCGGCCAGCAGGTCGGTGCCCGACGCGATGATGCTGGTCATCGCGCTGTCCATCGTCTTCATCCGCCCGTCGAGCAGGTCGGTGGTCTTCACATACTCGTCGGTGCGGTCGAACAGGTTGCGCAGCGCGATGTCGCGGCCGGTGCTGGCGCCGATGGTCGCCGCGACGTCGGCATGGAGGCCGGTCGACACCTCCTCGTTCGCGCGGGTCAGCTCCATCTGCTGCCGGGTCATGGTGCTTTGCAGCTTCCGGCTCATCCCCAGCGTGGACAGGGCATTGTACAGCATCGGCTTACCCCTTGATCTGCAACAGGATGTCGATCATGCGGCCGGCGACCTGCACCACCTGGGCGCTGGCGCCATAGCTCTGCTCGATCAGCAGCAGCTTCTGCATCTCGTCGTCGATGTTGACGCCGTCGCGGTTGATGCGCGCGGTCTCCAGCGTGTCGGCGCTGATCTTGCGCGCGTTCATCTCCGACTCAGCGCCGGTGCGGTAGCCCTGCTGGGCCGACACCATGGCGGTGGCATAGCTGCCGAGCGTCGCGTTGGCCGGCATGTCGGTGGCGGCGAAGCTGCGGGTGTCGGTGAAGACGGTCAGGAATTTGTCGATCTGCGTCTGGTCGCCGGGCTCCAGCGGAGCCGCCGCCTGCACGCCGCTCTGCATCCGCCAGCTTTCCGTCCGCACCACGTCGTTGACGGCGATGCGCGAGGCCAGACCGGCGGTGGCGCCATAGGCCGCGCCGGCGTCGGTGAACAGGCCGGGTTGGGTCGGATCGGCCTCCGCCCCCTGGAAGGCCTGGACGATGCCGGCCGCCAGCTCGTCCAGCTGCGCCATCGCGCGGGGCATGTCCTGCTTGATGGTCTGGACATAGCCCATGATGCGGCCACTCTGGATCTCGCTGTCCGGCTTGGCCGACAGGGAGATGCCATTCGCCATCACCTCGTCGCCCAGCAGCGTCAGCGGCTGTTCGCCGGGCGCCAGCGGGTGGTCGAGCAGGGTCTGGCCGTTGCGGGTCATCACCACCGTCTGGCCGTCCTCGCGGCTGTAGGTGCGGATACCGATCTCCTGCGAGACCTGATCGAGCAGGCGGTCGCGCTCGTCGCGCAGGTCACCGGCATCGCCGCCGCGTGTCTCCAGCGTCGCGATCTTGCCGTTCAGCTCGCTGATGCGCTGAAGCGAGGTGTTGACCGCATCGACGGAGGTCTGCAGCCGGCCCCGGGCATCCTCCTGCACGGTCTGCGCCGCCTCGGCGGCGCGGTTCAGCCCGCCGGCCAGCGCCGCCGCCTGCGACACCACGGCGTTGCGGGCCGCGTCGTCGTTGGGCATGTCGTGCAGGCGGGAGAAGGCCTGCTGCAGCTTCGACAGCTGGGTGGAGACCGATTTCTCGTCCTGCGGCTGCCCCAGCACCAGCGCATAGTCGGCCAGCGCCGAGGCGCGCGCCTCCTGCCCGCTGTAGCGGCTGGTTTCGAACCGCGCGTCGCGGATCAGCAACTCGTCCACCTTGCGGGCGACGGCGTCCACCCGCACCCCTGCCCCCCGGCCGGCGGTGGTGACCGCCGACAGGTCGAGGTCCCGGCGCACATAGCCGGCGGTGGTGGCGTTGGCGAGGTTGTGGGACACCATCGCCGCCTGCTGCTGCGTCGTGCGCAGGCCGGACAGGGCGGAGGTGAGGGCGAGTTGGACGCTCATGGCCGGGGCTCCGTCTGTGCCGGGATCAACGCTTCAGGCGGGTGGTCTCTTCGACCAGCTCGTCGGTGGTGCGCACCAGGGTGGCGTTCGACGAATAGGCGCGCTGCGTCTCGATCAGCGAGACAAGTTCGGTTGCGATGTCGACGTTCGACTGCTCCAGCGCGCTGCCGACGACGGTGCCGGCGCTGCCCTGCTTGCCGGCGCCCAGCGTCAGGGTCCCGGTCTCCGCCCCCAGCGTGTAGGTGTTTCCGTCCTGGGCGACCAGACCGTCGGGATTGGTGACGGTGGCGATCGGGATCTGGTACAGCGCCTGACGGGCGCCGTTGTCGTACATCACCCACAGCTTGCCGCTGTCGTCGATGTCGACCGAGGTGACCTGACCGACCTTGGCGCCGTCGCCGGTGACGGTCGGCACGTAATCGCCGTTCAGCTGCGTGAGGTTGCCGAGCGACAGCGTGAAGCTGTCGGCCGTCGGCGTCGCCGGCGAGGTGAAGGTGAGGCCCGGCATCGGATCGAGCGGCAGGCCGCCGGCATCCACCGGCTTCCCGGCATAGGGGCCGGTGGCGGCGAAGGTCAGCGTCACCGGCGCGCCGCCGACGGTGTATCCGGCCGGCCCGGTGGCGGTCAGCGTCCACTCGTTGGGGGTGGCGGTCTTGGTCCAGGTCAGCGACAGGTCCAGCGGATTGCCCAGCCCGTCATAGAAGGTCGGGCTGCTGGTGAAGCTGTCGCCGGCGGCGGCCTGGGCCGGCAGGTTGCCGGAGAAATCCATCGTCGTCGTCTTGGAACCGCCATAGACGAGATTGCCGATGTTGACCGACTGCAGATCGTCGAAGCGGGACTTGCTGACGTTCGGCATGCTGCCGTCGGGGTTCAGCTTCCAGGCTTCCAGATACTGGCCGGCGCTGTTGCGCAGAAAGCCGGTATCGTCGGGCAGGAAGCTGCCGGCCCGGGTCAGCGAATATTCCGGCGTGCCCGACACCTTGTTGCCGACGACGAAGAAGCCGTTGCCGCTGATCGCCATGTCGGTGGCGGAGCTGGTGCCCATGATCGTGCCGTCCTGCTGCACCTGATAATGGGTGGCGGACTGCACGCCGCTGGCGGTGTAGGTGCTGCGGCTGCCGGGCGCGGTGACCAGGGTCGAGAAATCCACGGTGGCCCGCTTGTAGCCGACCGTCTGCGAATTGCTGATGTTGTCCGAAATGGCGGCAAGGCGCGAGCTTTGCGCGGACATGCCGCTGACACCGGACCGCATGGCGCTGTACAGGCTCATCCTTGGAATCCTCTGGTCAACCGTCGAACGGATGGGGGTTGTGCGTTCCGGGATTCTCCGCGGATGACTGGCGGAGTTAACGGTAGCGAAGGGGTTTTAAAGGGGCTTTAAAGGAAAAGCTGAGGGGTTTTGTTAAAATGTGTGAGGGTTTTATTTGGTTAGGTGTTGGCTGACGATGCCCCCACCCCAACCCTCCCCCGCTGGGCGGGGGAGGGGGCAAGTGCTTTTGCGGGAGGGTGGCGGTAGTCCCTCCCCCCGCCCAGCGGGGGAGGTTAGGTGGGGGTCTAACGTTGCCACCAGAGATTTCCTACCGCCGCAGCAGCGTGATGCTGATCCGCCGGTTGCTGGGATCGAGCGGATCGCTCGCCCCGAAATGGTCGAGATCGGCGCGCCCCTCCACCCGGACGATCCGTCCGCCTGGAATCCCGCTGGCGATCAGCTCGCGCCGTGCCGCGTTGGCGCGGTCGCTCGACAGTTCCCAGTTGCCGTATTTCGCATCGGGCGCATAGCCCAGCGCGTCGGTGTGCCCGGTGATGCCGATCGGGTTGGGCACCGACGCCAGCGCCGCCGCCACCATCCGCATCAGCCGCCGTCCCGGCTCGTTCATCTGGGCCGAGCCGACCTTGAACATCGAGAAGCGGGCCTGATCAGTCAGCTGCACGCGCAAGCCCTCCGGCACCTGCTGGATCACCAGACTGCCTTGCAGGGCGTTCAGGTCCGGCGACGCGGCGATGCGCTGGCGCAGGTCGCGTTCCAGGGACTCCAGCGCCACCTTCTCCGTCAGCTCGGACGACTGGCGGTCGAGCAGCGCCTCCAGCTCCGCGCGGGTGGCCTGGGGGGCCGGCGGTTCGGCCGCAGGTCTCGTTGGCGCACTCTCCGTCGCATTGCGCAGCAGGTCCACCGGCGGAACAGTACCGCCGGGCGGGTGGGGCATCGGGTCCTTGCGGCCGGCCGGCTGGCGGTCGCTGTCGCCGACCGACGCGACGACGGGCGGGGAGGCCACCGGGCTCGCCTGATCGCCGGCGGCATTCGGGGTGGTCAGCGATCCGCTCTTGTCGACCGAACGGCCGGCCAGCATGCCGTCGGCGCCAGAGTTGCTCTGCGACACCGCCACCGGGTTGAAGTAGTCGGCGATGCCCTTGCGCTGCTCGGTGGTGGTGATGTTCATCAGCCACATCACCAGGAAGAAGGTCATCATCGCCGTCACGAAGTCGGCGTAGGCCAGCTTCCAGGTGCCGTTGTGCTCTTCCTCGTCATGACTGCCGAGGTGGCGCTTGACGATGATCGGGGGGAGGGCGGTCTTGCGCGGCATGGCCGGTCACGCCGCCTGGCGGCCGTCGCGGGCCTTGGCCTGCGACGACGACAGCGTGGTGGCAACCTCCACCTCCGCCAGGCTGGGCTGGATGTCGGTGTAGAGCACCTTGCGGGCATATTCGGCGCAGACCTGCGGCGGGCTGCCGCGCAGATACGCGCACAGCGCCGCCTTGATGCAGAAATACATGTTCAGTTCCGATTCGCGGCGCTGGCGGGCGGCGCTGGCGATCGGGCCGACCATGCCGTAGGACAGCAGCACGCCCAGGAAGGTGCCGGTCAGCGCCCCGCCGATCATCCTGCCCAGCACCTCCGGCGCCTCGCTGATGGCGCCCATGGCGTTGATGACGCCCAGCACGGCGGCGACGATGCCCAGCGCCGGCAGCGCATCGGCGAGGTTCTGCAACGCCTTCGGCACTTGGTTCAGCTCGCGGCCCAGCGTGTCCAGCTCCTCCGCCATCAGCGATTCCAGATCGTGCGGGTTGTCCTGCCCCAGCGCGATCAGGCGCAGATAGTCGCACAGGAAGGTGATGCAGCGGTCATAGCGCAGGACGTTGGGATATTGGGTGAACAGCGGGCTTTCGACCGGCTTGTCGATGTCGGCCTCGATCTGCGACATGCCCTTGGACTTGGCGACGCGCAGCAGGCCATAGACCAGCGCGATCATGTCCAGATAGTCGTTTTTCGGCGTGGCGCGTCCGCGGGCGATGGCGCCGACCGCGCGCAGCGTGTCGCGCAGCACTGCCGGGCTGTTGGCGATGGCGAAGCCGCCGATGCCGGCGCCGATGATGATGACGATCTCCACCGGCTGCCACAGCACGGCCATCCGCCCGCCCATCGCATAGAACCCGCCGAGCACGCTGGCAAACACCGCGATCAACCCGAACATCAAGCGCATGTCTTCTTCTCCGGATGTGCAAAAGCCATCGCGATTGGGGGCAACAGTCCGCCGACGCTACCGCCCGCGGTTTAAAGCGGCTTTACGGATCAGGCCCAAAGGTCAGGGCTTCCCCCGCCACGCCCGCGCCAGCCGACCGAGCGCGTCCGCCGTGGCAAGGTCCCGCTCCACCGACTCCGCGCGCAGCGGCCCGTCGGCCGGCGGCGGGGCGAAGGCGTCGAGCAGCCCGGCCCAGCGGGTGCCGGCCAGCCGTGCGCGTTCCGCGTCACCGAAACCGCGCGTCGCGTCGGCGTCGCCGGCCAGATAGGCCGACAGCCCCTGCAGCGCCAGATCGTCCGCCGTCGGCTCCGCTCCCGTGGCCTCCCGCTCGGCGGCCAGTTCCGCGAAGGCGGTCCGCGCCGCCCGCCATTCCCCGGCGGCGAACAGCCCCTGCGCCCGCAGCCGCGCCGCCTCCGCCCCGCTCAACCCGCGCAGGGCATCGAGCGCCCGCACCGTGTCGCCGTCACCAAGCAGCGCGTCGGCCCGCAGCAGCGCCCGGCGTTCGGCCAATTCCGGCTCCAGTCCCGAGCCGCCGGTGCGGGCCAGCACGTCCAGCGCCTCCCCCTCGCGCCCGCCGTCGATCAGGGCACGGGCCAGCGTGGCGCCAAGCTCCGCCCGGCGCGGTCCGGTCGCCCGTTCGGTCAGTGCGTGCAGGATGCGGATCGCCTCCACCCCATAGCCGTCGCGCAGCAGCAGGCCGGCGAGCCGCAGCCGCAACCCGCCGTCGGCAGAGTCGGCCAGCGTCACCAGCCGCCCGTGCCGCGCCTGGAGTGCCAGCGCATAGAGCCCGCCCGGCGGCGACTGCTCCAGCCGGTCAAGCACGGCGGTCAGCAAGGTGCGCCCGGCGGTCAGCGCGTCGCGCCCGCGTGCGGTGGCGCCGAAGCGCCGTCCCAGCAGGCCGAAGATGTCGAGCGCCGCATCGGTCCTGCCGCTGCGCGCATAGGCGCCGCCCAGCGCCGCCAGCGCATCCGTCTCGACGTCGTCGCCGCGCCAGGCGAAGCGCAATGCTTCCAGCGCCTTGATGACGCCGTCCTCGTCCAGCCGCCCTAGTCCGCGGCGCAGCTCGATGGCGCGCACCTCCGCCCGGCGGGCGAAGGGACCGCGGCGCAAGGCTGCAGCGGCGTCGTACCGCTCCAGCGCGGCGTCGGGCGTCGCCTTCAGCTCCGCCAGCCGGCCGCGGAAATAGTCGAGCCGGCCGTCGGCCATGCCCACGGAATCGACGGTGATCATTTCCAGCACGATCAGGTTCAACGCCGCACTGTCGCCCGCCTCGTCCGCCGCGGCGGCGAGCGTGGTCAGCAGCCGGCTGCGCAGGTCGGCCGGATAGTCCAGCAGCCGGCGCAGTGCGATCGGCAGCCCCTCCTTCGCCGCCGCCCAGCGGGTCGGCGCCAGTGCCGCGCTGCGCCAGACAGTATGGTCGGGCATGGCGCCGGCCGGCAGCTGGACGAACAGATTGTCGTCGGGCGCATCCTCGCGGTCGAGCGCGCGGAAGGCGTCGCCCAGGATGCGCAGGGTATAGCGCTGGTCCGGCGCCGGCGACAGGCTGGCCGCCGTTTCCAGTGACGAGCGTCCTTCCTCGTCCATGGCGCGGGCAAGCAGGAAGCGCACCCG
>CBFGPE010000200.1:0-10340 GCA_965650625.1 uncultured Azospirillum sp.
TGATCGGCGCCGGCACGATGGGCGGCGGCATCGCCATGTGCTTCGCCAATGCCGGCATTCCGGCGGTACTGATCGACAGCGCGCAGGAGGGGCTCGACCGCGGCGTCGCCGCCATCCGCCGCAACTACGAGGCCACCGCCCGCAAAGGCCGGCTGACCACGGCGCAGGTGGAGGAGCGCATGGCGCTGATCCACCCCACCCTGTCCTATGCCGACCTCGCCGACGCCGATCTGGTGGTGGAGGCGGCGTTCGAAAGCATGGAGGTCAAGCAGACCATCTTCCGCAAGCTGGACGAGACCTGCAAGCCGGGCGCGATCCTCGCCACCAACACCTCGACGCTGGACGTCGACGCCATCGCCGCGGTGACCGGCCGGCCGCAGGACGTGCTGGGCATGCATTTCTTCAGCCCGGCCAACGTCATGCGCCTGCTGGAGGTGGTACGCGGGGCCAAGACGTCCGACGGCGTCCTGGCCACAGTGATGGGGCTGGCGCGCAAGATCGGCAAGGTCGGCGTGGCGGTCGGCGTCTGCTACGGCTTCGTCGGCAACCGCATCCTGCACCAGCGTGGCCGGGAATCGATGGCGCTGGTCGAGGAAGGGGCCAGCCCCGAGCAGGTCGACCGCGTGCTGACGGAGTTCGGTTTCCCGCTCGGCCATTTCTCGATGACCGACCTTGCCGGGATCGACGTCGGCTGGCGCATCCGCGAGGAGCGGCGCAAGGCGGGCGATCCGGAGGCGCAGGCGCCCAACTGGCTCGACACGCTGGCGGAACGCGGCCGATACGGCCAGAAGACCTCGGCCGGCGTCTATCGCTACGAACCCGGCAGCCGCACCCCGCTCCCTGATCCGGAGGTGGCGGCGGTGATCGAGGAGGACCGCCGCCGCCGCGGCATCACCCCGCGCGCCGTCAGCGACGAGGAGGTCCGCGAACGCTGCCTCTACGTGATGGTGAACGAGGCGGCCAAGATCCTGGAAGAGGGCATCGCCGCCCGCCCGGTGGACATCGACGCCATCTGGCTGCACGGCTACGGCTTCCCGTCCTGGCGCGGTGGCCTGCTGTTCTGGGCCAACCAGGAGGGAGTCGGCAGGATCGCCGAGGCGGTCCAGCGTTACCACCGCGACATCGGCGGCCCGCAATGGCGCCCGTCCGCTTTGCTGCTGCAATGCGCGGCGGAGGGACGGCCCATCGGATGCTGAAACCGGAATGCGGATTTCAATCCTGAAACTAGTTTCCGTTACTGATTGTTAGGAATCTCCCCTATACTCTTTCGACAGGGACGCTCCATCGCGGTCATCCGGCCCCCCAGCCGGCGGACTCAAGGGAGCCGACCTGCACGAGGAACCCGGACTTCACCGAAGGGGAAGAGCATGAAGGACATCACCGTCGCAGCCACCGACTGGGGTCTCCACGCCGTCGCCTGCAGCGGCCTTCGTGATACTCCTCCTTCAGCGTGGCTCGGGACGTTGCGCACTGCGCTGTCCGGCAGCAGCAACGGGCGTGGCCTGTTCCTGGATCTGCGGGAGGTCGGCTTTTCCCCCCTGCCGTCCTCCCATCTGGGAGCTTTGGCCTCGGTCGTCGTCCAGGCCAAGATCAGCGCGGTTCTGGTGTCGTATCTCCGGCTCGGCCATGCGCTGTGCGATGCGGTTCGCCGCAGCGGCACGACTGGGGAAACGGCAGCCGGCCTGCGCGTGCTGTCCGCCGACGGCCGTGATCGGGTCGCAATCGCCGCCGCCTATCAGTGGCTGCTGAACGGGCGGGAGCCTGCGGATGCCATGCGGGTGTCCGACAGCCGCCCGTCGGTGCTGCCCTTCCCTGCGCCCACGGAGCAGAAGCGGCCGAACTCCCCCGGTTCCGCCCCCCTGCGCCACGCATCGTGACCGCCGTGCCCTAACCGCATTTCTTTCCGCAGTCGTCGTCGTCTCAACTGCCTTTTCGCCCCGGCCGGACCCGTCCTGCCGGGGCTTTTTATGGGTGGAGCAGGCGCCTTACCCGACCGATGGCGGCGTCGCCGATGTGATACCCCACGCTCCATCGGCGGCGGTTCCGTACACAGCATTTCCAAGCCCAAACACCCTAGCCCAAACGCACAAGCGCCCCGACTCTTTCGAACCGGGGCGTTCAGTGATTTTGGTTGCGGGGGCAGGATTTGGCCTTTACCGAACGTGCCATAAGGCTCCGTCACGGCATCTTAATCTGCTCCCGTTCAAACGGCGGTGGAGAGGCTGCGGAACTGACTTGCCATGACGCAAGCCCCTACTCCCTGATATGCCCCGCGACCGGCTTCGCCATCTTGAGCCGGTCGCGGGCCGCTGAATTCAGCCTTCCGATGCCGAACTGTCGGGCCGCACCCGTCAGCGGATCGTCGACATCGATGCAGCCGCGAATGGCGGCCGACAACTCGGGCAGGGCGATATCCTCGATGGATCGCACGTCGGCACCGGTGTTGGGAAACCGGGCCATTCCCCACGCCGCGACCGCCATGGCGTCCGGCCAGACGAAGCTGGCGCCGGTATGCTCGGTCTCGACATGGGCGACACCGCGCGCCACCGCCATGATCCGCTCCCGGATCAAGCGGCCGGAGCGCTTGAATCCATGGGCGCGGGCGATGCGCTCGACCAGCAGGCTGTCGCGGATCGGCGCCTCCGCAGCAACGACCTGCAAAACCATCTCCTTGAGAATTGCGGAATAGTCGTTCTCCTGGAACCGATCCGGATCGATGCCGGCGATGGCGCCGAAGTCCGTCCGCCGATACTCCCCGCCATAGGCGTCCTGGTCGTCCTCGGTTTCCATCGGGGGCTCGGCCTCGTCGGAGCCATCCTCTCCGTCTGCCCCCAGATCGAGCACCACATCCGGCGCCGCCGCCGTCACCGGCGCGGCGACCGCTTCGGCACGTGACCGTTCCAAGGCCTCCTTCAGCGCGGCGTCAAGCCTGTCCAGCGCCCCCTCCGGATCGATCCACCACTCCGTCGACCATACGCGCGCCAGGGACCAGCCCAATCCCCTCAGCACCGCCTCGCGCACCTTGTCGCGGTCCCGCGCCGTTGCGGCACCGTGGTAGGACGCACCGTCGCATTCGATGCCGATCAGATAATCCTCCGGACGGTCGGGGTGCACCACGCCGAGGTCAATGCGGAAGCGGGACACGCCGACCTGCGGAACGACCGTCCAGCCGCGCCCGCCCAATCCCAGCGCAACCGCCTGCACGAAATGGGAGTCCACCAAACCGGCGGGCGCGCCGGCCGCCTCCCCCAAGGTCCGTGCTCCCCGCTCCGCATACTCGAGGAAATGCCGCAGATCCCGCAGAGCTGACGAACTGGTGCGGTTGAGATCAATGAGAGTGGGCGGGAAGGAGGTGAAGACGACCATCTCCCGACGCGCCCGCGTGATGGCGACATTGAGCCGCCGCCAGCCGCCGTCGCGGTTCAGTGGCCCAAAATTCATCGGCATCGTTGGGGCATCGGGCGTTTCCGGCCCATAGGCGATGCCCAGAAGGATCACGTCGCGCTCGTCGCCCTGGACCGTTTCCAGATTCTTGACCACGACGGGCTCAGGCGCATCCTCGGCAAAATAGGGCTCCAGTTCGGGGTAGCGCCGCTGGGCACGGTCCAGCAGATCCTCGATCAGCTTCTGCTGCTCCGAATTCAGCGTGATGACGGCAAGTGTCAGACGGTTGCCCCGTTCATCAACGAAGGCGGGGTCGAGAAGGCGCCGCAGAACCTCCGTCACCACCGCCTCGGCCTCGGTCTGGTTGTTGCGGTTCTTGCCACGCGACCAGGCGCCGGGAACCTGGCGCAGGCTGACCATCGTCTCCCGTGTCACCGGGGCGGGGAAGGTGATCAGGTCGCCGTCATAGTAACGGTGGTTGGAAAAGGCGATCAGGCTCTCATGCCGGCTGCGGTAATGCCGGGTCAGGCGGCGTTGCGGCAGCCGGGCGCCCAGACACTCCTCCAGAATGCTTTCCTGATCGGCTTCGATCTCGCTGTCGTCATCGTCCGCACCGGCTCCGCGATCGAAGAAGCTGGTCGGCGGCATCTGCTTGGGATCGCCGGCGACCACCAGTTGCCGGCCGCGGGCGATGGCGCCCACCGCGTCCCACGGCGTGATCTGCGACGCTTCGTCAAAGATGACCAGATCGAACGGCGGCATCTCCGGCGGCAGGAACTGTGCCACCGACAGCGGACTCATCAGCAGGCAGGGGGTCAGCGTGGTCAGTGCCGGACCCATTTCCGCCACCAGCTGGCGAACCGGCTTGTGGCGCTTTTGCAGTTTCAGCTGATGCGCCAGCGTGCCGAAGCCGGCGGGCGGCGACTTTGAATCCTTGGCCGGGATGCCGCCGGCAATCCGTGCACGGATATAGAGTTGCGTCAGTTCACCGAACTCGTGATCCATGGCGCGGAAGCGGCCGATAGTATCCGTGTGTTCCGTGACGTTAAAGTCACGCACCAGCGATTCGATGTCGATCGCCCAGTCCGCCCACCAGCGGGCGTAGGCGATATCGAAGGCCTCCGCCGCACGGCCGGGTGGGACGGTGCCATCCTCCACCGCCGCCGCCAGCCCGTCCAATCCCTGCTGCACCGCGGCCTGCCGCGCGCGCTGCCACGCCGTCCAGGCATTCAGCTGCGTCGGCCGCGCCGCCATCGCCGCGGTGATGGTCTGACACTCCGCCAACAGCTCGGGGCCGTCTACCGGTTCCGGCGCACCGGCGATGCGTTCGAATGCGTCCTTGGCGCCCAGGAAGGTGGCATGGCTGTCGAGATACTGCCGCATCGCCTGCCCGACCGCTCCGTCGGAGGCCAGGAGGTCACCGGCCTCGGTGCAGAGCCGCTTGAGCGACGTCCGCAGGGCGATCAGCTGATCGGGGCTTTGCGCCACCCCGCCGAGTGCAGCCCGCAATGTTCCGGCAGCCTTCAGCTTGCGGTCCAGCCGATCCGGATCGGTGGCGACTCCCTGCCAGCCCGGAAGCGCCTGCGCCTGGGGCAGACCGTCGATCTCGGCCAGGATTTCCTGCAACCGGCGCAGCCGGGGCAGGTCCGTCTCCGGGTCCGCCGCCCCGCCGGGGTCGAGCCGCTTCGCCACCGCCTTCTTCCGCAACGCCGACAGCGGCCAGATCGCCTCGCCCGCCGCAGCCCATTCGGCATCGAGTTCCGCCAAGGGCAAGGCTTAGACCCGCTCAGGGTCCATTGGGCGGGAGAGCAGCGCGGCCTCCGTCCGATATGCGCCGAGCAACGGCAGCACCCGGGTGCCCTGCTCGATCATCCTGGCCGCATCGGGCGTGAAGGCGAAGCCCAGGTTCAGTTCCCCAACCTCTTCCAGAGCGCGGGCCAGGGCCGCGGCGGCGGCCAGACCGCGCCGGTCTCCGCCCACGGCGGTGCCGAGCCCGTCGGCGAGCCGCGCGCGGGCAAATTCCAACGTCTTGGCGGCAGCGGCCAGCGTGGCAGCGGCGGCCAGCAGCTCGGCCTGCCAAGCGTTCGACCATTCGGTCCGCCCAACATGCCCGAAGGCCACCCGGTTCTCCGACGATGCGGTCGCGCGGTGCAGATCCAGCTTGCGGGCGGTGTCGCGCAGGCTTTCCAGATCGGCTTCGGCGTGCTCCACCCCTCTTGGCCATGTCAGGCGCAACGCGGCGCCGGCGCCGTCCCAGGCAACACGTCCGACGGCGCCATAGAGGGTGAGGCCGTTGGCATGCCGCCGGTGCAGCGCCCGGACGAAGTCGTTCAGCCGGTCACGACTGGTCCTAAGTTCGGCTGCGCGGCGGCTCCACAGCTCGGTCGGCGGCTCCTCGGCCATAGTCCATGCGGCGTCGAGCTGGCGCAGCACATCCTGCTTGGATGCCTTGTTGCTGTGCAGCTCAAGACAGAACGGCCCCAGGCCATGGGCGACCAGCCGGCGATGGACCACGTCCAGAGCCGCCCGCTTCTCCGCGACGAACAGCACGGTCCGGCCGAGCGCCAGATTGTGGGCGATCATGTTGGCGATGGTTTGCGACTTGCCGGTACCCGGCGGGCCATCCAGCACGAAGTTACACCCCTGCGCCGAGCCGACAACCGCCGCCAGCTGGGAGGAGTCGGCGGCGAGTGGCGTGAACAGCTCTTCCGGTGCGACAAGCTCGTCAAGCTTTGACGGGTGGGGCGGCTCCCCTTGGCCGGCAAAGGCGTCCCGTGGCGTTTCCAGCAGGTGCCGCACCACCGGATTGCGCTTCAAGGCGTCCGCGCGGTCAACCAGATCTTTCCACATCAGGTATTTGGCGAAGGAGAAGGCGCCCAGCACCACATCCTCGACCACTTCGAAGCCCGGCATGTCGCGCACGGCCCGGCGAACCATGGTCCAGATGCGCGGAACGTCGATCCCGGATTCATCGACCGGCAATGGCCCGGCCGGTTCCGGAATGTCGAGTTCGAAATCCTGGCGCAGCATCTGCAGCAGAGTCAGGTTGAACCGCGGTTCATCCTCGTGACCTGCATCTCCCCTGGCTGGATGCGCAGTGGGCTGCCGGGCAACACAACGCGACCGACCTCTGGCGCCGGTTGAGAAGGAGTGGGTTCCGGGGCAGCCTTCGTGTCGTCGGCGAACGGGCGACGCGCCGCCGGCGCTCAGACCAGGCGTAGGCTGGGGAACATAGCCGCACGCCGGCGGCGCGGACGATCGCGCGCTTGCTCACCATCGGATGGGATGCGCTGACCAAAGCGGAGACGGTGACGGTCGCGGCGATTGAGGGCGGAGTGCCGCTGCTGGTCGAGGCGCGTGAGATCGTTGCGGCGTTCCAGTCCATGATCCGAAAGAAAACCGCCGAGGAACTTGAACCCTGGCTGCAGGTGGCCAAGGTGAGCTTGGTAGCATCCTTCGCCAATGGAGTGGTCAAGGACCGGAATGCCGTCATCGCGGCCATTACTCTGCCATGGTCCAACGGCCAGACTGAGGGGCAGATCACCAAGCTCAAGCTGGTGAAGCGGCAGATGTATGGCCGCGGCAAACTCGACATTTTTCAGGCGCGCGTCATCGGCTCCGGATGAGATCCACACCATCAAATCTGCGACAGAGCCCTTATTCCATGCCGATTCACAGACAGTCCGGCACCCATATTTAACGGCGTTCAGACTTTCTTCAGCAAATCACGGTCTCATTGCCAGTTGCTACTAGCAACTTCTGCCCCGGCGAAAGGGCCGTGATGACAGACCCTCAGAAGGCCGACGCACCGTCCGCTCCGCTCATGACCATCCCTGAGGCGCTCGCTTCGGAAGCGGCAGAGGTGCTTCTGAGCGGAAATCGGCAGGCGCTGCTTGCGGTGCAGGAGAAGATGGCGGAAGCCTTGAGCAGCCAAGGCTTCCCTGGAAACGCCGCAGGCACGCTCGCGGAAGGCTGGATGCATGACTTCGCCGATGGACTCGGCGCCCATGCCACGCCGGATGCCGCCATCCTCCAGGCGAACCGGATCGCTGCGGGTGCCGCCGCGCGCATGACTCAGGCGATGCAGGATGCGGCATCCCTGACCGGCGAGCAGCGGACGGCAACGGCATTGGCCCAAGGACAGGGAGTGGACGCGCAATCACTGTCCGTCCCGGGCTCGGCGGCCGACCTGTCCGCCGCCCTGTTCAACGGCGTAATGGACCCGCTCGCCCGGCCGGCGGGGGCGGCGGACCCGATTGCCGCGCTGGCACAGTCCCTGAGCGCGCCGACGGCCCATACGCCTCCTTCAGCGCCTCCGCTTACTCCAGTGGACCAACTGACCGCCGCGCTGGCCTCGGGTGCGGGCGTGCAGGAGGCCGTCAAGGCAGTGGCAGGCACTCCGAACGGTCACTTCGCCGATACGCTCGAACGGGCGCTGTCCAGTGGCGCCGAGTCCGACGCAGCGGTCACCGCGGCCCGGGAACTGAGCACCAGCAGCGAAGGGTTGGCCCACTCCGCTTCTGTTGCACAATCCGACGGAAACCACATGCTCGCCACGCTGGCGTCCGGTGGCACGGAGACGCGCAATGCGCTGGGCGGCCCGGCCTTCGCCAGCGTCCTGAATGATGCGCTGGCCAGCGGTGGGGCGCCCGATGCGGCGCTGGGCGCATCGGTCAGGGCGCAATCGGACATGGCGGCCAGCCAAAATGCCGCCGCCGTACCGCCGAAGCCGACCGACGCGCTGGTGGCGTCGCTTTCGTCCGGCCGCGATGTGGCCGAGACCGTAAAAACCTTCGCCATGGCCGCCGGTATCGACGCGAAGGCATCCGGCGGGTTCGGTCAGGCTCTGGAAGGCGCACTATCCGCAGGCCATGAACCGGCCGGGGCACTCGACGCGGCACGGCAGGACGTCGTCGCCCTGTCCGCCCTATCCGCCGAGACGATGAAAGGCGTCAAGGCCGACCCGCTCGTCACGGCGCTCGCCAGCGGGAACAATGTCCAGCAAGCCGTCCAGGCATTAGGCGGAAGCGGAGCCGCATTCAGCGCAGCGCTGGGACAGGCGTTGGCGGAGGGGCGGACCGCCGGGCAGGCTCTGGCGGCGGCACGTCTGGCTGCCGAAACCGTCCAGCAAAACGCCAACGCCAGCGAAGTCCCGGTGTCGCCGCAGGACAAGGCTATGTCCGACCTCGCCAACCCGGACAAGGCCGCCGCTGCCAAAGAGTCCGACGATGGCAAGAAGACGGCCGAGGACACCGCACAGCACAGCAAAAGCGCAGACGGCAAGGCCGCCGAGCAGGTGGCGGACGCCTCGGCGAAAGACGGCAAGCAGGACGGGGAAGCGGATAAGGACGGCAAGGCCGACAAGGACGATGGCAAGGGCGATGCCAAGGAGAACGCAGGCGACAAACACGCGGCCGATGCCTCCGCCGATGGAACACCCGCCGCGCCGGACATCTCCTTTGCTCCGGCGGCAAAGCAGGCGACGATGAGCAAGGCCGCGCTCAAGACAATCAGCTTCGATCAGGCCGGCGTAACGGACACGGCAACTGCGAGCGACACGTCCACCCACGCCACCACATCCGCCGATGCACGGCCGGCGGCCACATCTCCGTCGGTGACCAAGGCGCTGACCACCACCGACGCCTTCGCCGTCGCCGCGCAAAGCCAGCAGCGGGCGGTCCAGGCGGCGGTCCAGGCCCTTGAGAACGCATCATCCGACACAACCGGCACCAGGTCGCCCAGCAACACGCCTACGCTTCCCTCCACCCCCAGCCTTCCGGCTGAGCAACATGCCGCCGCGCCTACCCTGTCATCGTCCTTCGACGCGGCGGCTCTGGCGAAGGCGTTGGCGGTGGCCGAGGGAACGACCGCTCCCGCCGGCTTCACCGTCTTCCACCTGATCGAATCGATGTTCCACCCCGGCGAGACCGGCGGCAGCGTGGTCGGCGTCGCCATCGTGGGCAACAGCGGATCGGCGCTCGGCGTCTGGCAGTACAGCGTCGATGGCGGCAATTGGCTGGCCGTAGGCTCGGTTGCCGAAGCGGCGGCGCTCGTGCTGCCCGGCAATGCCCTTCTCCGCTTCCTGCCCGCGACGGGCGCCTCCGGACAAGCTCCCGTCTTGAACCTCCGGGCGGTGGGGGATGAATGGACCGGCGGTTTCAGCGGCGCCGAACGCCACCTGTTCACGATTGCCGGCACGGGAGGCACGACACCCCTGTCGTTGGAGGTCGCGCAGCTTTCCCTGGCGATCACCCCCGTCAACGGCGCCCCGGTGGCGACGGGCGTTCAGGCGATTTTGGATGCCGTGGCGGAGGACAGCACCAGCCCGGCCGGTGCCAGCGTCTCCTCGCTCTTCGGCAAGCTGTTTACCGACCCGAGCGACGCGGTCTTCGGAGCGGCCGGAGACGGTTTCGCCGGAGTGGCCGTCGTCGCCAATCCCGGCAACGCCGCCCAGGGCGAGTGGCAATATTGGAACGGCGGCAGCTGGGTCGCGGTCGGCGCGGCGTCGGACGGCAATGCGCTGCTGCTGTCCGCCGACACGATGCTGCGCTTCCTGCCCGCCGCCGACTGGAACGGCCAGCCACCCGGCCTGATGGTGCGGCTGGTCGACGATTCCCAGGGTGCCATTGTCAGCGGCGACCGTGTGGACCTGAAGAGCATCGGCGTCGGCGGAACGACGCCCTACAGCGTGTCCGCCATCCTGCTCGACAGCCAAGTGTCCGCCGTCAACGACGCCCCGGTTGCCACCGGCACGACGGCGACGTTGGCGCATATCGCGGAGGATACGGCCAATCCGGCCGGCACGACCGTCTCCGCTCTGTTCGGCAGCCTGTTTTCCGACCCGACGGACGCGGTGGCTGGCGGGTCGGCGGCGAACGGTTTCGCCGGCGTGCTGGTGATCGGCAACGCCGCGACAGCGTCCGAAGGATCCTGGCAATACTGGACCGGCACCGCCT
>CBFGPE010000201.1:0-10206 GCA_965650625.1 uncultured Azospirillum sp.
TCCCACAGGCCGCCCCCCCCCCCCCCCCCGGTTGGGGGGGGTGGGTGGGGGGGGGCCCCACGGCGGCAACCACTTACCAAAACCAAAAACAACACCAACGAACCGGGAGAAATGCGGAGATGGTCAGCCTGCTGGGAATCCCGCCCCAAGTGCTGTTCGGGCAGCTTCTGCTCGGCCTGATCAATGGGTCCTTCTATGCGCTGCTCAGCCTCGGGCTGGCGGTGATCTTCGGCATGTTGAACGTCATCAACTTCGCCCACGGCGCGCTCTACATGGTCGGCGCCTTTGTGGCGTGGCTGCTGCTGACCTATGCCGGCATCGGCTATTGGGGGGCGCTGGTGATCGCGCCGGTGGTCGTCGGGCTGCTCGGCATCGCGCTGGAAAAGACGCTGCTGTCGCGGCTCTACAAGCTGGACCATCTCTATGGGCTGTTGCTGACCTTCGGGCTGGCGCTGATCCTGGAGGGGGCGTTCCGCCACCAGTACGGCGTCTCCGGCCAGCCCTACCCGATTCCCGCAGCCCTCCAGGGCGGGCAGAATCTGGGCTTCATGTTCCTGCCCAACTATCGCGGCTGGGTCGTCGTCGCCTCGCTGGTCATCTGCTTCGGCACCTGGTTCGCCATCGAGCGGACGAAGCTGGGCGCCTATCTGCGCGCGGCGACGGAGAACCCGACGCTGGTCCAGGCCTTCGGCATCAACGTGCCGGTGATGGTGTCGCTGACCTACGGCTTCGGCGTGGCGCTGGCCGGGCTGGCCGGCGTGCTGGCGGCGCCGATCTATCAGGTGTCGCCACTGATGGGGACCAACCTGATCATCATCGTCTTCGCCGTGGTGGTGATCGGCGGCATGGGCTCGATCCTGGGCGCCATCGTCACCGGCCTCGGGTTGGGGATGCTGGAGGGGTTGACCAAGGTCTTCTATCCCGAAGCGTCCAACATCGTCGTATTCGTCGTGATGGCGATCGTCCTTCTCATCAAGCCCGCAGGCCTCTTCGGACGGGAGCGTTGATCCAATGACCGTCGCCAGCAATTCCACCCGCGTCGCGGTTCGGGGTCCGGCCATCGGCACGGCGCTGATCGCCGCCGTCCTGCTGCTGCTCGCGCTCGCGGCACCCTTCGTGCTGTATCCCGTCTTCCTGATGAAGGTGCTGTGCTTCGCGCTGTTCGCCTGCGCCTTCAACCTGCTGATCGGCTTCGCCGGCCTGCTCAGCTTCGGCCATGCCGCCTTCTTCGGCGGGGCGGCCTACATCGCCGCCCACACGGTGAAGGAATGGGGCTGGGCGCCCGAATTCGGGCTGCTCGCCGCCACGATCGTCGCCGGGCTGATGGGGCTGGTCTTCGGCCTGATCGCCATCCGCCGCCAGGGCATCTATTTCGCCATGATCACACTGGCGCTGTCGCAGATGGTGTTCTTCCTGGCGCTGCAGCTGCCCTTCACCCATGGCGAGGACGGCATCCAGGGCGTGCCGCGCGGCCTGCTGTTCGGGCTGTTCGACCTCAGCCAGCCGCTGACCATGTACTACACCGTGCTGGCGATCTTCGTCGCCGGCTTCGCCCTGATCTGGCGCACGGTCCATTCGCCCTTCGGCCAGGTGCTGAAGGCGATCCGCGAGAACGAGCCGCGCGCGGTGTCGCTCGGCTACCGCACCGACCGCTACAAGCTGGTCGCCTTCGTGCTGTCGGCCTCGCTGGCCGGGCTCGCCGGCGGGACCAAGGCGATCGTCTTCCAGCTTGCCAGCCTGACCGACGTGACGTGGCAGATGTCGGGCGAGGTGGTGCTGATGACGCTCTTGGGCGGCATGGGCACGCTGTTCGGGCCGGTGGTGGGTGCCGGGCTGGTGGTGACGCTGGAAAGCTACCTCGCCTCCACCAGCCTGCCGGTGCCGGTGGTGATCGGCTGCATCTTCGTCGTCTGCGTCCTGCTCTTCCGCCGCGGCATCGTCGGCGAGCTGATGGCCCGCCTGCCCAAGCGGGGACACTGAGCGGGGCATCGAGTCTGCCGTCTTCTCCGTAAACTCCCCCAGGGGGGACCGGAAGGTCCCCCTCTTTTTCCCTGCCCGTCCGGGTTGAAAGACCCAAAGAGAAACGGGGCTATGGCGGAGGATGTAGAGAACTCGTCCGGATTGCCTTTTTAAAAAGCGGTCAGAACCGGCATGCGGCAAAGCTTTGATCTGATGAACGGGTGCGGATCGACCCCACGCACCCGAACGAACCTGCACGCCTTCCCTTTAATCCGACGGATGGGCTACTATGTTGACCTCTGATATTGTTGGCAAATTGCGTTGCAATGCAGCAGGCCCAAAAGCCGGCATCGCAAGAGGCCTCGACACCGGGACGACGAAGATCGGTCCCGTTTGGGAGGGTGACGTGGGCGACACCGTCGATTTCGAAGCGTTGCGCCAGCGGGCGGTCCATTCCCTGTTTGAACATCTGGAATCCATGTGCGTCGGTGCCGTCGCCGTCGACCACAACGGCCGCATCGCCTGGATGGACGAGAAGTACAAGGCGCTGCTGGGCGTTCCCGGCGACCCGCGCGGCCGGCAGGTGGAGGACGTCATCCCCAACAGCCAGCTGCGCCGGGTGATCGACAGCGGCCAGCCCCAGCCGCTGGACATCATGGAGTTCGACGACCGGTCCTTCGTGGTGACGCGGATGCCGCTGTTCGGCACCGACGGCTCGATCATCGGCGCCATCGGCTTCGTGCTGTTCGACCGCGCCGAATATCTGCGCCCGCTGGTCCGCAAATACGAGAAGATGCAGGAGGAGCTGGCCCGCACCCAGCAGGAGCTGGCGCACGAGCGTCGGGCCAAATACTCCTTCTCCCAGTTCCTCGGCGCCAGCGAATCGATCCGCGAGATCAAGCGGCTGGGCCGCCGCGCCGCGCAGATGGACAGCACCGTCCTGCTGCTTGGCGAGACGGGGACGGGGAAGGAGCTGCTGGCCCAGGCCATCCATTCCGCCAGCCCGCGGGCGGCCAAGCCCTTCGTCGGCGTCAATGTCGCCGCCATCCCGGAAACCCTGCTGGAGGCGGAGTTCTTCGGCGTCGCCCCCGGTGCCTACACCGGCGCCGACCGCCGCCACCGCGAGGGCAAGTTCCAGCTCGCAAACGGCGGCACCCTGTTCCTCGACGAGATCGGCGACATGCCGCTGCCGGTGCAGGCCAAGCTGCTCCGCGTCCTGCAGGAGCGGGAGATCGAACCGCTGGGCTCCAACAAGGTGGTGCGGGTCGATGTGCGGATCATCGCCGCCACCAGCCGCGACCTGCATGCGCTGGTGAAGGAAAAGCAGTTCCGCGCCGACCTTTATTACCGCCTGAACGTGGTGCCGATCACCCTGCCGCCGCTGCGCGACCGGCCGGAGGACATCGAGAGCATCGCCGACCGCATCCTTGAACAGCTGGCGATCCAGCAGGGCACCCCGCCGCGCGAACTGCTGGAATCGGCGGTGCAGGTGCTGCGCGACTATGACTGGCCCGGCAATGTGCGCGAGCTTTACAACACGCTGGAGCGGGTGGTGGCGCTGACCGACGCGCCGATCCTGACCGCGCCGCACATCCGCAGCGTGTTGCCCGGCATGCAGCATCCGGCCGGCGCCTCGGCCCTGCCGCTGGCGGCGGGAGCGCGGCCGTTGCAGGAGGTGCTGCACGCCGCCGAACGCCACGCCATCGCCGCCGCGCTGGAGGAGGCCAATGGCGTAAAGGCGCGGGCGGCGAAGCTGCTGGGCATTTCGCGCGCGTCGCTGTACGAACGCATGGTGACGCTGGGGCTGGGGGCGACGCAATGATGCGGGCATAGCCTGCCGGTCATAAATTCCGTATCGCGAAACCTTGTTCCATTGACGTGCTGTCCCGCCGCTGGCAGGATCATCCCGCGATCTTTTGCGGGAGGGTTCGAGCATGCGCAGGCGGGAAGAGGCTCTGGTCGCCGACGATCTGGCGGACGACGAGAAGGACCCGCGCTTCGTCACGGCGCTGGCCCGCGGGCTGGAACTGCTGCGTGCCTTCCGCCGCAACGAATCGATGCTCGGCAATCTGGAACTGGCGCAGCGCACCGGCCTGCCCAAGCCGACGGTGTCGCGGCTGACCTACACGCTGTCGAAGCTGGGCTATCTCGCCTACGACCAGAACACCGGGAAATACCGGCTCGGCACCTCGGTGCTGGCGCTCGGCTATGCCAGCCTGTCGGGCATGGGCATCCGGCAGGTCGCCCGGCCGCTGATGCAGGAGCTGGCCGACCAGACCGGTCTTGCCGTTGCGCTCGGCGGCCGCGACCGGCTGAGCATGATCTATCTGGAATGCTGCAAGGCGACCGGGCCGATCACCCTGTCGCTCGACGTCGGCTCCCACATCAAGCTGTCGACCACCGGCATGGGCCGCGCCTATCTGGCCGCCTTGCCGGAGGCGGAGCGCGCGCCGCTGATGGCGAAGCTGGAAGAGCATGAGGGGGAGCGCTGGCCCGAGATCCGCGACGGCATCCTCCAGGCCATCGAGGATTACCGGACGCGCGGCTATTGCCGGTCCATCGGCGCCTGGAAGTCGGAGGTGCATGCCGTCGGCGTCCCCTTCGTGCCGCGCGACGGGTCGCAGGTTCTGGCCTTCAACTGCGGCGGGCCGGCCTTCATGGTCGATCTGAAGAAGCTGGAGGAGGAGTTCGCGCCCCGGCTGGTGGCGATGGTCCGGCGGATCGACGCGGCGCTGTTCAACGGGTGAGGCTAAGCGCGGCATTCGAAGCCGACACCCCGCCCTGTCGCAGCCCAAGGGAACCCCAAACCGCAACGAACCGTTTTCCCGATACGGGTCATTTCGACCGGTGGGGAAGGACGGAACGGCATGGATGGTGGGTTGACGGACTGGCTGGTGCAGGTGATGCACCATCTTCACTATATCGGGATCTTCCTGCTGGTGGCGCTGGCGCGGGTGTTCCCGCCGCTCCCCGCCGAGTCGGTGATCCCGCTGGCCGGCATCGGGGCGGCGACCGGCGAATTCTCGCTGGTGGGGATCGCCATCGCCGGCGGGCTCGGTTCGCTGGCCGGGCAATTGGTGTGGTTCCTGCCGAGTCGCCTGATGGGGCGCGAGCGGCTTGAGGCGTTCCTGAAGAAATACGGTCCCTGGCTGACCATCAACCCGAAGAAGGTGCGGCGGAGCACCGACTGGTTCGCCAAGCGCGGCGGGCTGGCCGTGCTGTTCTCGCAGCCGGTACCGGGGGTGCGGACGCTGATCTCCATCCCCGCCGGCGCCTGCAAGATGTCGATCCTGAACTATTCGCTGGCGTCGGGCATCGGGTCGGTGCTGTGGACGCTGCTGCTGGCCTGGACCGGCTACATGCTGTCGACCTGGCCCTTCGCCCACCGGCTGGTCGGCTATTTCACCGTCGGGCTGCTGGTGGTGCTGGTGGGCCTGTATCTCTGGCGGCTGTTCAGCCACCTGCATCTGCTGCGCAAGGACCGTGCGGCAGGGAAGGCGGCATCCGTCACGCCCTCCGCCGGCTGAAAGGCGGTATCGTCAGGCCGTCGCCATGCCGACGATGCCGGTGGCGGCCATGCCCAGCGCCCACAGGCCGAAGACGCCCAGCGCCACGCCGGTGCAGTGGTTCAGCATGGTCAGGCCACGGTCGGAGATGCGGTGACGCACGGCGGCCACTCCCATCGCCAGCGTCATCCACCACAGCGACGACCCGATGAAGACACCCAGCACCAGGGTTGACGCTTCCAGGCGGTTCAGCGTGCCGCCCAGCCCGAATCCGGCGAAGATGGCGATGAAGGCCATGATGGTCGCCGGGTTGGTCAGGGTCAGCGACAGGCCGGTCATGAACCCGGTGAACCAGGATTTGCTGTCGGGAGCGGCCGCGGCCTCCCGCTCCTCCGCTTCGGGCTGCTGGCGGAAGGTGCGGATCGCCACCACCAGCAGGAAGATGCCGCCGACCAGCTGGAAGGCGATCTCGTGCCCGCGCAGGAAGCTGAGCGCCGCCGACACGCCGAAGGCGGCGATGGCGCCGTAGAAGGTATCGGCCACCGCAGCACCGAATCCGGTGAAGAAGCCCATCAGGGGCCCATGCTGCAGGGTGCGGCGGATGCACAGCAGACCGATCGGCCCGACGGGTGCGGCGATGGCGAATCCGAGAACGATTCCCTGCAAAAGCACCCAGACTTCGTCCACCGAGCGTCGTCCCCCGAATTCCTGTGGCCGGTCGTGCCGGTTTCTCGCGACCAGTTCGTCGCAAAGACCATCGGCGGGGGTGATAAACGCCCCCGCCCCTGTCGTCAACCGGGGGCGCCGCGATTCGCTGCACCGTTTTGTCCGCTTTCCCTGTTGTGCGGAATGATGGCGCGGTTATCCTTTGGGTCAAGTTTCCGCAGTCGGGAGTGGGTGGGACATGAAGACGCGTATTCTTGCCGGCATGCTGGCGATGACGGCGATCACGGCGGCCGGCGTTCCGGCGCTGGCCGACGACTTCTCGCCGGCGGTGGTGTTCGACCAGGGCGGCAAGTTCGACAAGTCCTTCAACGAGGCGGCCTATAACGGCGCCGAGCGGTTCAAGAAGGAAACCGGCACCGCCTACCGCGAGTTCGAGATCACCAACGAGGGCCAGCGCGAGCAGGCGATGCGCACGCTGGTCCGCCGCGGCGCCTCGGTGATCGTCGCCGTCGGCTTCTCGCAGACCGCGGCTGTGGACAAGGTGGCGAAGGAATCGCCCAAGACCAAGTTCTGCCTGATCGACGACAAGCTGGACGCCCCCAACGTCCAGTCCGTGACCTTCAAGGAGGAAGAGGGATCCTATCTGGTCGGCATGGCGGCGGCGCTCGCCTCGAAGACCGGCAAGGTCGGCTTCGTCGGCGGCATGGACATCCCGCTGATCCGCAACTTCCTGACCGGCTACGAGCAGGGCGTGAAGCATGTCGCGCCGAACGACGAGGTGTTCGTCAACATGACCGGCACCACCCCGGCCGCCTGGAACGACCCCGGCCGCGGCGCCGAGTTGGCCAAGAGCCAGTTCTCGCGCGGCGCCGACGTGGTCTTCGCCGCGGCGGGCGCCACCGGTCTCGGCGTGCTGCAGGCGGCGGCCGATGCCGGCAAGCTGTCGATCGGCGTCGACAGCAACCAGAACCATGTCCATCCCGGCAGCGTCCTGACCTCCATGGTCAAGCGGGTGGACGTCGTCGTCTATGACTGCATGAAGGCGGCAAAGGACGGCAGCTGGAAGCCCGGCCACCGCGTCGTCGGCCTGAAGGAGGACGGCGTCGGCTATGCGCTGGACGACAACAACCGCAAGCTGATCACGCCGGAGATGGAAGCGAAGCTGGAAGAGGCGAAGAAGCAGATCATCGCGGGCTCGCTGACGGTCAAGCCGTACCAGCCGTAAGCGGGTCTTCATGACGCAGGCAAACGCGCCGGCCATCCGGTCGGAAGTCGCCCTGGAAACGGTGGCGATCAACAAGTGGTTCGGCGCCAACCACGCCAACCGCGACGTGTCGCTGTCGGTGCCGGCCGGGACGATCCACGGGGTGATCGGCGAGAACGGCGCCGGCAAGTCGACGATCATGAGCATCGTCTACGGCTATCTGCGCGCAGACAGCGGGGAAATCCGGGTGAACGGCCGGCAGGCCGCCATCCGGACCCCGCGCGACGCGCTGGCAGCCGGCATCGGCATGGTCCACCAGCACTTCATGCTGGTCGACCCATTCAGCGTGCTGGAAAACGTGCTGCTGGGGGCGGAAGGCGGGGTCACCCTGGCGGGCGGCCTTGCCCGCGCACGCACAGAGCTGACCCGGCTGACCCGCGACTATGGGCTGGAGGTCGATCTCGACAGCCCGGTCGGCGATCTGCCGGTCGGCGCCCAGCAGCGGGTGGAGATTCTGAAGGCGCTCTACCGTGGCGCCGACATCCTGATCCTGGACGAGCCCACCGGCGTGCTGACCCCGCAGGAGGCCGACCATCTGTTCCGCATCCTGCGGGCGCTGCGCCAGCAGGGCAAGACGGTCATCATCATCACCCACAAGCTCCGCGAGATCATGGAGCTGACCGACAACGTCACGGTGATGCGGCGTGGGCAGGTGGTGGCCAACGTCGCCACCGCCGACACCAGCCGGGAGCAGCTGGCCGAGCTGATGGTCGGCCGCAAGGTGCTGCTGCGCGTCGACAAGGCGCCGGCCAATCCTGGGGCGGAGGTGCTGCGGGTCGAGGGGTTGCGGGTGCGCGATCCGTCGGGTGTTGAGCGGGTGAAGGGGGTTGGCCTGTCGGTGCGGGCCGGCGAGATCGTCGGCATCGCCGGCGTGTCCGGCAACGGCCAGTCCGAACTGCTGGAGGCGCTGGCCGGCATGCGGCCCATCGCCGGCGGCTCCGTCCGCCTGCGCGGCGAGGAGCTTGCCGGGCATCCGGATCGCTTCAACGCCCGCGCACTGCGGGGGTTGGGCGTGGGCCATGTGCCGGAGGACCGGCAGAAGGTCGGCCTCGTCACCAGCTTCTCGGCGGAGGAATGCTCGATCCTGGGGTTCCAGGACGATCCGGCCTGGAACGGACGGGTGCTGATGGACCGCGACGCCATCGCCGCCGACTGCGCCCGCCGGATGGAGGACTACGACACCCGCCCGCGCGACGGGTCGCTGGCGGCGGCCAACTTCTCCGGCGGCAACCAGCAGAAGATCGTGCTGGCCCGCGAGATCGAACGGAACCCCGACCTGCTGCTGGTCGGCCAGCCCACCCGCGGCGTCGACATCGGCGCCATCGAGTTCATCCACCGCCGGCTGGTGGCCCTGCGCGACCAGGGCAAGGCGATCCTGCTGGTGTCGGTGGAGCTGGACGAGATCCGCGCCCTGTCCGACCGCATCGTCGTGATGTTCGACGGCCACATCGTCGGCGAGGTGATGCCGGATCAGGCGGACGAGAAGACGCTGGGGCTGATGATGGCTGGGTGTGGGTGAGGGGGCTGACACCGCAAGGAGCCAGCCCCCCACTCCTCACTTCGCGAACAGCTGCGACATGTCGGCGAAGGCCTTGAACTCCAGCGCGTTGCCGGCGGGGTCGAGGAAGAACATGGTGGACTGTTCGCCGACCTGACCCTTGAAGCGGGTGTAGGGCTCGATCACGAACTTCACGCCGGCGGCCTTCAGCTTTTCGGCCAGGGCGTCCCAATCGGCTGGCTGGAGCACGACTCCAAAATGCGGGACCGGCACGTCGTGGCCGTCCACCGGGTTGTGGTGGGCCGGGGCGGCGTTCGGGTCGCGCGGCTTCAGATGGGCGACGATCTGATGGCCGAACAGGTCGAAATCGATCCATTCGTCGCTGCTGCGCCCCTCCGGGCAGCCCAGGACGGTGCCGTAGAAATGGCGGGCGGCGGCGAGATCGTCGACCGGGAAGGCGATGTGGAAGGGCGTCAGCGTCGTCATCGGAGGGTGGCCTTCAGGGATGGCTGTTGGTGTACCCAGCAGAGCCTATCGCCGCAGACTTGACAAACGAGTTCTCGGGCAGAGATTTATGAGTTCAACTCATGATTCGGTTTGTCCATGCCTGACCGCGCCTTGCCGTCGCTCAACGCCGTCCGCAGCTTCGTCGCGGTGGCCCGCCATCTCAGCTTCACCAGGGCGGCCGACGAGCTGGCGGTGACCCAGGGGGCGGTCAGCCGCATGATGCAGACCCTGCAGGCGGATCTGGGCGTCGAGCTGATCCGGCGGGTCGGCCGGGGGATCGAACTGACGCCGACCGGCGCCGCTTTCTTTGGCGAGGCGTCGGCGGCGCTCGACCGCATCGCCGCGGCGGCGCGGGCGGCCCGCGCGCAGGAGGGCGGGGTGCTGCGGGTCAGCGCGCTGCCGACCCTGACGCAACGCTGGCTGATCCCAAGGCTGAAGGGCTTCCAGGCGGAAAACCCCGACATCCAGGTCGAGGTCAGCATCGGCGAGCATCGCGTCGATTTCGCCAAGGAGCGCATCGACGTCGCCATCCGCTATGGCGTGGAGGACTGGCCGGGGGCCGAGACGGCGACGCTGATGCCGGAGACGATGGGCGTCTTCTGCGCACCGTCGCTGCTGGAACAGGGGCCACCGTTGCGCCATCCCGCCGATCTGGCGCAGCACCGGCTTTTGCAGCACACCACCCGGCCCGATTCCTGGCGCGTCTATCTCGGCGCTTTCGGCCTGCCGCTGCCGGAATCGGCCCTGTCGCTGGCCTTCGAGCATTTCTTCATGATCATCGAGGCGGCGTCGGCCGGCATGGGGGT
>CBFGPE010000202.1:0-10073 GCA_965650625.1 uncultured Azospirillum sp.
TCACCGTACACCGCGATCGATGAGGCGAAGACGAAGCGGGCGCCGGGGCGATGTGCCGCTACCGCGTGCGCCAGCGCCAGGGGTGCCAGCAGATTGACGTGATGGCCGAGATCCTGTTCCCGTTCGGCCAGACCGCCCGGAACGCTTGCCAGGTGAAAGACAAGATCGAAACCCGGCTCCAGCAGGGTTTCGAGAAATTCCCGGTCGCCCAGATCGCCGGCGATCGTTTCCGAACCGGACGGAGCCGGCCCGGCAAAGGCCCGGTCGGTCAGGACAATCCTTTGCGCATCGGGATATGCTTGCGGGAGCGCGGCGGCCAGTCCCCGTCCCAGAAAACCGTCGGCGCCGGTGACCAGGATTCGCATCAGGTCCGCACCACGCCCTGGTCGATCACCCCGAACGGGGCGGCGCCATCCGGCAGACGCGCCTCCATGCGCACGCGGTCGCCCCAGGTGAGGAAGGGCGTGCGCGCGGCGCCTTCATCGAGAAGCTCGATCACGCGGATCTCCGATATGCAGGACGAGCCGGCGTTTCGATCCGCATTGGAAACCGTGCCCGAGCCGACGATCGTGCCGGCCGAAAGCCGACGGGTGCGGGCGCAATGGGCGATCAGTTGGCCGAAGGAGAAATGCATCTCGTCGCCACGGGCGCGTCCGACCTCACGGCCGTTGATTCCGACATGCAGGGGGAGGTTGACGCGTCCCTTCGCCCAGTGCGGGCCAAGTTCATCCGGCGTGATGGCGACGGGCGCGAAGGCGGTGGAGGGCTTTGCCTGCAGGAAGCCGAACCCGGCGCGCATTTCGCGGGGACCAAGTGCGCGCAGCGACCAGTCGTTGATCTGCACCAGCAGGCGTATATGGGCTTCCGCCTGCTCCGCCGCCGTCCCCATCGGCACATCCGACAGCACTGCGCCGAACTCGCCTTCCATGTCGATCAACAGCGCGTCGTCGGGGAATTCGACATCGGCCAGCGGGCCACGAAAGTCGTCGCTGGCGCCCTGATAGATCAGCGGGACCGTCTCGACGTCCGGATTGGGCGGATTGTCGAAGGCTTTGTCCATCAGCCGCCCGTGATTGAGAAACGCCGATGCATCCAGCCATTGCGGCGCGCGCGGCAGCGGCGCCAGGCAACGCCGCGGCTCGAAACGGGTCGCGAACGGTTCCTCGCCCGCGTTCAGCCGATCGTAGAGGCTGGCCAGGTGCGGAGAAACGGCACCCCAGTCTTCGATGGCCGAGAGCAGCGAGGCGGCAATGCCGGTTGCCGGCACTGCCAGCGTCAGATCGCGCGAGACCACCCACAATTGACCGTCGCGGCTTCCGTCATGGCAGGTTGCGAACTTCATGGGGACCTCTTTGGTTCCATTCGAGGCCGGTTAGGCCTTCGGGGCATTGCGCCTCATCGCTCGGCGAGGCTCGCGGCGAGCGCGGGCTCGTAAGCGCCGGAGACGAGCACGAAGAGCATTCGGCACATCCTGCCGGAGCGGTTGGCCCAGGCATGGTTGGTGCCGCGCTGGATGACCACGGCACCGGTCTTCAGCGGGACCTCGCCATCATCCAGCACCAGGGTGATTTCGCCCTCGATGACGATGCCGTAGTCGATGGACTCGGTCCGGTGCATCAGCGGATGCGGTGAGTTCTCCTTGACCGTCGAGGCGCCCTTGTCGCCGATCTGCTCGAACATCTCGCCCATCCGCCCGGCCCCCGACGTCAGGAACTCCTCGGTGTCCGGCGGAATGTCGACGAAACGGATGCGGGTGCCGCCGGGCGGCGGCGGCAGCAGCAGCGGGCCCAGCGTCGGGTCGTCTTCGTTGGCCACGCGCGCGGGGCTTTCCGCCGTGGACCAGACCTCATGGAATACGGTGCCCGGAATGGCGGTGAGCTCCACGACGGTCGGCAGCGGTCCGACCTGGGTGAGAAGGGAGCGCCCGTCCTGGCTGTGTCCGGTCACGACGCGGGTAATGGGGGCAAGGAAGTGGGTCATGCGCTTTTCGCCTTGGTGAAGAAGCCGATGGAGATGATGCTCACGACGACGGCGGCGACGCCGAGCGCCGGATAGCCGAGGTTCTGGCCGAGCGCTCCGCCGACGATCGGCCCCAGTGCCGCGCCGACCATCAGCGTGGCCGGCGTGGCGGCGAGCGCGCGCCCGGTCGGATCGAGCTGGGCCAGTCGCCCGAAGGCGAACGTGTGGGTGAAGATCTGGATGGAGACGAAAACCGCCGCGGCGGGCGCCCACAGGTTGAATACCGTCGTCGACGTGACGATGACCGCGAGAACGGCCTGAACCGCAGGCCCGATCTGGGTGACCCCCGTCGCCGAGACGCGCGTCTGCAGGATGGCCGCCAACGGCGACGGCAGGATGAAGTTGACGAAACCCAGCGCGATCAGCACCGCGAGAACGCTATCGGACGAGAAGCCACGCGCCTTGCCGATGACTTCGACGAAGGAAAACACCATCGCCTGGTTGAAGGTCATGATGCTGATGCCGAAGATGGTCAGCCAGGTCGCACGGCTGAAGGGCCGCCTTTGGTGTTCGACGCCGCGCATGGGGTTGCGGAACAGCAGCGCGGAACTGAGGGTGGCGACCGCCATGATCCCGGCGAAAACCTGGAACAGGACCGGGCCGCCCCGGGCGATCAGCAACTGGGGGATGACGGCAAGCAGAATGATGGCGAGCAAGCCGAGCGTGATACCGGCCAGCGCGTACAGGCGATGCGGATTGGCGGCGTGTCCCATCGTCCCGTGCACCATGGACAGCGCGACGCCGACCGACAGGCCCGCGACGATGTGCAGCAGGGCGAGCGGCATGAACCCGGCCCGTGTGGACGCGAGCAGGAAGGCCACCGCGGCCGTACCGAAGCCCAGGGTCGCGATCAGTCGCTGGTTCATCCTGTCGAAGCGCGGGGCGACCAGGGCGCTTGCGAGTACCGCGCCGACCAGGAACAGGGTCGCCAGCGCGCCCGCCTGCTGCGGGCTGAAGCCGTAACGCTCGACCAGCGCGCCGATCCAGACGGGCAGCGCGATGAGATCCAGCATCCCCGAGAAGTGGCCGATGACGAGGGCGGCGACCCCGGCCACTCCGAATTTCTGTCCTGACATTCGCATTCCTCCAGCAGATGGGACGGCGGCCATCGGTGCGCGATCTCCCGGATCGCCGCACCACCGCGACTCTTTCAGATGGCTTCCGCCAGCGTTTTCATGGACGCCTGCATGATCGCGGCATGCGCCTCGCGGCTGCCGCCATGGATCTCGATGTCGGCCAGCTGGCCGGAATTCTCGACCACCATCCGACAGCGCTCCCAGCGTCTTGCTTCGAATGCGGCAAGCGCGGCACCGACGTCGCTGCCCCGGCCCAGTTCTTCGGCCAGCACCATGGCGTCCTCGATGCCGATGCAGGCGCCGGCCGCCAGGTGCGGTGTCGTGGCATGCACGGCATCGCCGATCAGCACCACGCGGCCCTTGAACCAGGGCCGGGGCAACAGCATCTGCTGGAGCGGGCGGTAGATGATCTGATGTTCGGAGGACAGCTCAGACGCGATCCTGCGGATGATCGGCGAGGGAAAGCGCTCCAGCAGGCCCCGCAAGGTCTCCACCAGCACCTCCGGCGGAACGAAGTCGTTGGTGGGGCGGTCTTCGGTCAGGAACAGGTAGGCCTGGTCCTGGTTGACGCCGTTCAAGCCGACCTTGAGCTTCGGGCCCATCCACATGGCGACGGTGTCGATGCCCTCCGGCCTTGGCAGCACGGCGCGCCAGACCGACTGGCCGATGAAGCGGGGTTTGGGCGCTTCGGGAAAGATCTTGGCGCGGACGGCGGAATACAGGCCGTCCGCACCGACCACGAGATCGTAGGTATCCGCACTGCCGTCGCTCAAGGTGACGCGCACGCCGTCCTCGCCCTGCACGATGTCGGTGAAGGTGAGGCCCAGGCGAACCCGGGTGGCGGAAGAGCGCACGGCTTCGGAAAATATCCTGGCGAGCGCCGGGCGCATGATGCCGCCCCCGCCGGGGATGTCGGGGCCGGCCACGCGCGGAGTCGGCAGCGTGACCAGCACGGCGTCGTCCGGCCCGCGCATCTGCACGCCGTCGCTGACGAAGCCTTCCTCGAAGAACCGGTCGATCAGGCCGAGGTCCCGCAGCACCCGCAGCGTCGAGCCGTGCAGGCTGATGCCGGCGCCATAGGAGCGCCACCCTGCATCGATCTCGACCAGATCCACCGCGAAGCCCTGGCGGGACAGTTGCAGCGCCGCGGTCATGCCGGCGAAGCCGCCGCCGATGACAAGCACCTTGATACTGGAATTCATGGGGTCTCCTCCTCTGCGGGCGCGGCGACGAACACCTCTCCTTCGTCGCTCACGGCAATGTCCACGGCTGTCAGCTTCTGTCCCAGGCAGGGCCCGAGAACGCATTGGCCGGTATCGATTTCGAACAGCGCGCCATGCGAGTGGCAGGTCAGATGGGTCTTTTCGCCATTCAGGTAGGCATCGGTCTTCCAGGCCATCGGCGTGCCGGCGGCATAGTGCGGGCAGGCATCAAGCCAGGCGTGCAGAACGCCCCGGCGCCGGATCAGGACGATCTTGCGGCGCGCTCCGTCGAAGGGGCCGAAGCCTTTCGCCTCGGCCTCGCCGATCTCGTCGGACCGGCACAGGTAGTGGAGTTTTCGCGTGGCGCTCTGCATGGGTCAGCCCTTCGCGCCGGGCGGCGGACCTCCGGTGGGGGCCCACTTCTCGCGCATCTCGAACAGCACGATCTGCGAGGCCTCGGCATCCATCGGCGCCGCGCGCGCGATCCAGCTGTCGTCGTGCTTGTCCATGTCGGCGTCATACTCGAAATGGCAGCCGAGCGGACTGTTGAAGTACCAGAACCAGTTGGAGCCGAACTTGTGCCGGCCGGGGCCCCAGAAACTCTGATAGCCCTTCTTCACGAAGCGCGTTCCCGCCACCATCAGCTCGGTCGGACCCCCCATGTGGAAGGCCAGGTGCTCGCACCCCTTCATGTATTCGGGCGTGCGGATGAAGAAGAGCGTGTGGTGGTCGTCGTTCGCCTTCGGGCGCAGGAAGGGGCCGGCCCCCGTCAGCGTGTCGGTGATCACGAAGCCGAGGCGCTCGCAGTAGAACCGGGCGGCGACGTCGGTGTCGGGGACGAACAGCACGACATGGCTGAGCGTGCGCGGCAGCGCGGGCATGTCTTCCCAGACACCGATTTCGTTCGGCTGGCGTTGCGCCGGCGCGCCCGGCGCATTGATCTTTTCCGCGGGCATGACGAGTTCGCGGCGGATCGTGACCTGGAACTTCAGCTCGAAGCCATGGTCGTCCTTCAGTTCGATCGAGCCGTCGGACAGGCGCACCACCCGGCGGTCCCTGGAAAGCTCCGCTTCGATCACGTCCAGATCCCCGGCGCGGCGCACGCCATAGACCTGCTGGCGCAGCCTGTTCGACGTCGGCAACGGTGCAGGCAGCGAAGGATCGGACGTGTGGCGGATGATGATGCCCGTGCCGTCCAGCGCCTCGAACAGGCCGCCGGCAGCGGTAACCTCCGTCGGCTTCAGGCCGAAGGCGGCCAGGTATTCACAACAGGCGGCGACATCGTCGACGCCGAAGACCAGATAATCAGGCCCGATGATGTTCATGGGATATTCCCTTCCATTCCAAGGTCTCGGTCAGCCTGCGTGGAGAACATGTTCGCGGGCGATCGCCAGGCAGTAACGTGTGTCGGCGGGAGCGAGCGACGGTGCGGCGTCGCGGCAGGCCTGCGCGAAGGCAAGCCCGGCGGCCTCGTCCGGCAGCCAGAATTCGTCGACGGCCTGGACCGGCCCCGGAAACAGCGGCAGGTTCCGACACTGGCCGAAGAGGCCGAAATCCGTGCCATTGGCGGCATCGGGCACTGTCTTGGCGTCCGGCGCATTGTTGAACCAGAACAGGAAGACTTTCACGGCGCCGTCCCGCAGGCCCGGCGGCAGGATCACCTCTTCGGTGACCGGCAGGCCGAGCACGGAGGATGCATCCACCATCCGCGGTTCGTCCGGCTGCAGTTGCTCGAGATAAAAGGGCGTCTCGCGCGAGGATTTCGCCGCCGCCATGTCCGGAAACCAGACCTCGGTGACGAAATCCAGGCCGAGCGAGAGGACCTTGGGCTGTCCGTCCCCGCCGAAATAGATGCCGTCGAAGACATGGTTCTGGACGTAGCGGCGCGGCGCCTGGGACGGCTCGCGGGCGACATAGTCCAGCACCAGCCTGCCGTGATGGCCCTTCATGTGCGCACGGTGTTCGCCCAGCGTCTGTCCGGGACGGCGCCGACCGCAGATCATGGTCTTGATCGTCATGCTGCTTGCTCCGCGACCGTGCGTCCGCCCAGGGTTTCCGCGACCCAGTCGGCGATGTAGGCGCCGGCATTGGCGGAATTGTCGAAGCTCGAATGCTGCACGCCGCCGGTGCGCGCGTCGAAGATCTTCAGTTCGCGCCTCGGGCTGTTGACCAATTGGTCGTAGGTGGCGTGCGCCCACTGCAGCGGGATCTGGCTGTCCTTCTCGCCATGGGTCACCAGGAAGGGCACGCGGATCCGGTCGAGGATGCCGTCCAGATGGACGTTTTCGGCGATCCGCATGAACTCGTCCATGTCCTGGGCGCCCCAGACCCACATGACATGGCTCCAGTAGTGGGGGACCGGGAAATTGCCCTCGCGGGCAAGGCGCTTCTTCTGCACGTCGCGCCAGTCGTGGTTGGCACCCCAGACGACGCCGCAGGCGAACCGCGGCTCGAAGGCGACCGCGCGCGGACAGTAGTAGCCGCCCAGCGACACGCCTTCCATGCCGATGCGGCTGGGATCGACCTCCGGCCGGCCCTCCAGCCAGTCGACGACGCGGCTGGCCCAGTGCTCGCTGTCGAAGCGGGCGGTGAGCCCCTGCAGGCGGAGCGCTTCGCCGGTGCCCGGCTGGTCGACGATCAGCGAGGCCACGCCGCGCTTGGCCAGCCAGCCCGGCAGGCCGACGAGAAACTTCATCTCCTTGGTGCTGTCCAGACCGTTGACCTGGACCAGCAGCGGCGCGGGTCCCTCGACGCCTTCTGCGGGCACATGGAGCGCCGAAAGATGCGTTCCCTCGTAAGGGATCTGCACCCGGCGGCAGGGCGAGCCGGAAAGCACCAGACCTCTCTCGAAGGTGGCGAGAAAGCGCTGGTAAAGCGCCACGCGCCCCTCCGAACCATGCGCCAGCAGGCGCTCGGCGGTCAGCATGTAGTTGGCGGCACGGATCAGCTTGTCGCCGGCCGAAATCAGCCGACCCCTGGCTTCGTCTTCGTCGGCAAGCGATACCAGCTTGTCCGCCATCCTGACCCAGGTTTCGCGGAAGGCCTGGGTTCCGGCCGCATCCGGCGCCTTGGCCGCGTCCTGCAGCGGGGCGCACATTTCCTCGATCTCTCCCATCCGGGCGCCCATCTCGATCGACAGATCGACCGACAGGTTCCAGACGTAGTTGCTCGGGAAGTATTTGAACATCGGGTCTCCTCCAGGCCGCCGCGGGCGGCGCGAATTTCACCGGGAGGACAGCCGAGCGATGGCGTGGCTCGACCGGCCACACGACATCACCTCCTCCCGAGGACAAGACTCAACGAAGATCGACCTGTTTACAAAATTGCTTTGATGAATGATTAATATTCACGTCATGAATATCCGGGAGGAAACTCATGCGTTTCAAGAACCTTGATCTGAACCTGCTGGCGGCGCTCGATACGCTGATCCGTGTCCGCAATGTCAGCCGTGCGGCCGAGCAGATGTTCATCACCCAGTCGGCGATGAGCAATGCGCTCGGACGACTGCGGGACTATTTCGACGATCCGCTGCTCATCCAGGTCGGGCGATCCATGGAATTGTCGCCACTGGCCGCATCGCTCGAACAGCCGGTGCGCGACATCATCGTCCGGATCGAGGCCGCGGTCGTTTCAACCCCGTCGTTCGCTCCTGAGGACTCGAGCCGGAGCTTCAGCTTCATCGTGTCGGACTACACCGTCCTGACCATCATGCCGGCGTTTCTCCAGCGTCTGCAGGAACGGGCACCCGGCATCCAGATCGAATTCAAGCCGCAGCAGAACTATCCGCACCTCCTGCTGGAACGTGGCGAGGCCGACCTGTTGATCGCGCCCACCCTCTTCTGCTCCACCCATCATCCGATGGAAACGCTGCTCGAAGACAGGCTCTGCTGCGTCGTCGATGCGGACGGGCCGTTTTCCACGGGCGTGATGTCGGAAGCCGACTTCCTGTCCGCCGGCCATATCGTGATGCAACCGCCCAATGGCGGCGAGAGCTTCGCCCAGCGCGCTTTCGATCGCTTGGGCATCAAGCTCAGGATCGAGGTGACCACCTTCTTCTTCGCGTCGCTGCCGCTGCTCGTGCGTGGAAGCCGAAGAATCGGTCTGGTGCAACGGAGCCTGGCGCAGGTCCTGTCGAAACTCGGCGGCGTCAGGATCGTGGAGCCACCGTTTCCGTTGCCCGCGCTGCAGCAATCGCTGCAGTGGCACAGCTACCGGACACGCGATCCGGCCCTCTCGTGGATACGCGAGCAGCTCCACGAGACGGTCCGCGTGATCGCTGAGGATCGCGCGGCCGAGGGCATGGATCATGTGAGGTGACGAATGATCCGTACCGGCTATTTTTCCTGCAAATAGCTCGTATTGCCAATGACCATTTTACATCCGCCAAGCGCCGGCATATTTCGGATGCCGGGTGGCATCGGGTTTCCCTGGGAGATCGCGATGCACCGGTGGCGAGGTGGCCGCCGAGAGGGAGGGGCAGCAGACAATCGGGATGACCAGACTCGCAGACCGCGAGGATGATGTCGTGCACGCGTCTGCAACCCGGAATTCCTTCTCTCGAACATCGTCGTCGTTGTTCATGTGAGGAGGATGAATGATGAAATTCAGAAAGTTCGGGCTTGCCGCTGCGCTATCGGCAACAACGCTCTGTCAGGCGCAGGCCGCCGAGAACGGCAACACGCAGTATTCGCCGGGTTCACCGCAATTCTACGCGGCGAGCATGCCACCCTACCCTGGTCTCTATTTTCTTTCCCAGACCAACTATTTCACCGCCGACCGGACCAACGACTCGAACGGCGACAAGGTGCCGATCGACTTCGAGGTCAAGGCGCTGGCGGAAACCTTGCGCTTCCTCTACGTCAGCGACACCAGAATCGGCAGCGCCCAGCTGTGGGGGCAGCTCGTCGTTCCGGTCGTCCATGTCGACACGTCGCTGCCATTCGGCGAGGACACCGCGCTCGGCCTCGCCGACATCACCACCTCCGTGGGACTGGCCTGGCACCCGGATCGCAAGAATTCGTTCGTGGTGGGTCTGGACGTGGCATTGCCCACCGGCAAGTACGAGGTCTCCGACATCGCCAATATCGGCACCCACCACTGGTCCGTTCAGCCGACCGTCGGCTACCACTATTCGGATCCGCAGGGTCTCGAGGTCGCCACCACGGCACGCCTGATCTTCAACTCGGAAAACACCGAAACCGACTACACCTCCGGTACGGAATTCGTGCTGGATTATGCGGTGGGCTGGAACGTCGACAAGTGGCGCATCGGCGCCGTGGGCTACTATCTCGAGCAGCTGGAGGACGACGACGGCACGGCGGTTGCGGCCGACGGGCACCGCGGCAAAGGTTTTGCCATCGGTCCGTCGCTGACCTATTCCGTCAATCCGGGCATGCAGTTCAGCGCGTCGTGGCAGCACGACGTTTTTTCGGAGAACCGGGCCCAAGGTGACGCGGTCTGGGTCAACTTCGCCACCAAGTTCTAGGATCGATCGCGGGGAGCGGGCGGCCCGCCCCTCCCCGCGGTTCATGCTTGACCCGCCCGGCAGAGAAGAGGGCGGCGGCAAGGGCGCCCGGTTCGACCACGCCGCGCAACGCCTCTTCGAAAGGAATCGCATGCCTGGCCTCCCGGGCACGGAAAGCGTCCGGACGAGGAACGGGCAGGCACGGATCCGGCACCCCGGCGGCTCAGGGCAGCCAGAGTTTCTCCAGCTCGCGGAAACCCCACTTCTCCGGCGACTCGATGCCGAGGATGCGCTCCCTGCCCTCGCTGGCGG
>CBFGPE010000203.1:0-9942 GCA_965650625.1 uncultured Azospirillum sp.
CTTCTATGTCTTGGATATATCGTTCAAGACGCCGGATAACCAGGGGCGAGACAATGATGGCCGTATCGAGCGGCACCCGCCTTTGGAGAGGACGACCCGGATGAGCACCCTGACCACCAGCTTCGGCCAGCCCGTTCCCGACAACCAGAATTCGCTGAGCGCCGGGCCGCGCGGTCCGCTGCTGCTGCAGGATTTCCACCTGATCGAGAAGCTGGCCCACTTCAACCGCGAACGTATTCCGGAGCGCGTGGTGCACGCCAAGGGCGCCGGCGCCTACGGCAGCTTCCGCGTCACCCGCGACGTGACAGCGTGGACCAAGGCCGCCTTCCTGTCGACGGTCGGCAAGGAGACGAGCGTCTTCCTGCGCTTCTCCACCGTCGGCGGCGAGAAGGGCTCCGCCGATGCCGAGCGCGACCCGCGCGGCTTCGCGGTGAAGTTCTATACGGAAGAGGGCAACTACGATCTGGTCGGCAACAACACGCCGGTCTTCTTCCTGCGCGACCCGCTGAAATTCCCGGACTTCATCCACACCCAGAAGCGCAACCCGGCCACCAACCTGAAGGCCCCCACCGCCATGTGGGACTTCTTCTCGCTGTCGCCGGAGACGATGCACCAGCTGACCATCCTGTTCAGCGACCGCGGCACGCCGCGCAGCTATCGCCACATGGACGGCTTCGGCAGCCACACCTTCTCGTGGATCAACGCGGCGAACGAGCGCTTCTGGGTCAAGTACCATTTCAAGACCCGCCAGGGCATCGAGAACTTCACCGCCGAGCAGGCGACGGTGATGGGCGGCATCGACCCCGACCACGCCACCCGCGACCTGTACGCCTCGATCGAGGACGGCGACTTCCCGGCCTGGACCGTCTCGGTGCAGATCATGCCGGAGGCCGACGCCGATGCCTACCGCATCAACCCGTTCGACCTGACCAAGGTGTGGCCGCACGCCGACTATCCGCTGATCGAGATCGGCGAGCTGGTTCTGAACCGCAATCCGGAGAACTTCTTCGCCGAGACCGAGCAGGCCGCCTTCAGCCCGGCCAGCGTGGTGCCCGGCATCTCCTTCAGCCCGGACAAGATGCTGCAGGGCCGGCTGTTCGCCTATGCCGACGCCCATCGCTACCGGCTGGGCGGCAACTATGCGCAGATCCCCGTGAACAAGCCGCAGGGCTGCCCCGTCCACAATTACCAGCGCGACGGTGCCATGCGGGTGGACGGCAACGGCGGCGGCCGGCCGAACTACGAGCCGAACAGCTTCGGCGGCCCGGCCCAGACCGGGATTGCCAGCGAACCGCCGCTGCGCATCAGCGGCGACGCCGCCCACTACGACCACCGCGAGGGCAACGACGACTACGCCCAGGCCGGCGCGCTGTTCCGCCTGATCGGTGCGGAGGCTCAAGCCCGCCTGATGGACAACATCGCCGGAAGCCTGGGCAAGGCCCCGCTGTTCATCCAGCAGCGCCAGCTGAAACACTTCCTGGCCGCCGACCCCGCCTATGGCGAGGGCGTCGCCAAGCGGCTGGGCCTGACCGTGGCGCAGGCCGCCGGGTAACCTGACCGTGAGGTGAGTTTCCCGGCCCTTCCGCGAGGCTGCGGAGGGGCCGGCTTCGAGATGCCGCGCCCATCCCCCTGGGTGGCGGCATGACTGCCGGCATCCAGCCGCGCATTTCCCCGACTGACTTGCAGCCCTCTCCCCGGCGACGGGGGGAGGGCTTTTTCTGTGAAGACCGCTTTACCACCACCCTTCCAAGAGGTACTCACAATAGAGGATTCACGAAAAATGATGTAAGAACGGGCCATGCCCGACCGCCTTCCAGACCTGATCGCCGCGACGAAGCGGCTCGCCACACCGGCAAGGTGGGGCGCACATGATGACCAGTTCCGTGCCGTTTGCGCCCTGGACATCGACGGGGTGACAATGGAAGGGCTGTGGCTGCGCGGCCAATGCATTCGTGAAATCACGGACCGGCGAGTGACCTTTCAACTGGAATGGCTGGCACCGGGATGGCGGCGCGGTGCGGTGGCGAGATTGGACTGGCGGCCGGAATCACCCCACGGTAACAAGAACATCGGGCCGGCGCATCTGCGGCTGATGGTGATCGAGGGCAGTCATCACCATCCTTTTGCGCTGAACTGGCCACTTGGCTTCCAGCGGATGTTCGGGGAGAATTTGCCGATTGCGGAGCCGCTGGACGATGAACCGGCATCCTTCCGCGACTTGACGGTTCTGGCAGGCCGGCTGTTCAACATCCAGGGCATGGAGGCATTCCCGGTGCCGCCGTGGGAACCGAGGCTTGGAAGGCTATGATCGGGGTGGACGACAAAAGCACACTCTTCCGGAAGATCGTGGATGAAGCGGCCCGCTCGCTGAGTGCCGTCCGCCACGATGAGGATGCGTCGTACCTGCGCACGCCGGTCATGTATCCGGGCGGATCCATGGTTGTCGTCCGCGTCGCGGCAGTCAGCGCTGGTAGCGGCTCCTCCGCCGAGCGCTTTCTCGTCTCCGACATGGGACTCGCGCGGCAGGAGGCGGACCTGATGGGGGCCGCCCCCCTGTTCGCCCGCTGGGCGCCCAAGGTGGCCGAGCGGGCCGGGGTGTCCTTCGACCATCGTGACTTCTTCCTGATGGAGGTTGCCCGCCCGCAGCTTGCCGGGGCGGTGGCGACGATTGCCGCCTGTTCTCAAGAGGCGGTGCAACTGACCGCGTTCAAGCTGGCGGAAAAGCGACAGCAGGACGCTACGGAGCGACTTTACGAACGGCTGGTTACCGTCTTCTCGCGGGATCGGGTGGCGAAGGATGTCGAGGTCCTCGGTGCCTCCAACACCCCCTGGCATGTCGCTACGCTGGTCAGCACCAACGGCCATAAGGCGGTTTTCGAGCCCGTCGCCAATCATCCCACCGCCATCGCCGCTGCGGTCACCAAATTCTTCGACATTGCGCAACTGGAGAATGGTCCCGCACGCATCGCTGTGGTCCGCAACAAGGAAGGCTTCGGCACCAAGCTGGCGGTGATCGCCGGCGCCGCGAAAGTGGTCGACGAGTCGATCCCCGATGCGGCCCTGCACCGGCTGGCGGACGCCGCCTGACCGGCCCCCTCCCCCACCCGAATGGTGTGGTCTCCGCATGGGGGCAGACAAATCCTGTCGAGCCGTCCTAAAGTCCGCCTTCAGCGCGACAGCTTCGATGACGGAATGGGACGGGACCGCGACACCGATAAATCCAGCAGCGAACGATCCACCAGCGCGCTGACCGGCAAGGGGTTGGATACCCTGCTGGCGGCGGCGGAGACGCTGCCGCATGCGCCGGAGGATGCGTGGCGGCTCGACCTGTTGCGGGTGGCGCTGCGCATCGCCCGCTCCACCGAGGATCTGGCCGACCTGGAACGCGCCAACCTCGCCTTCAAGGCGCTGCCGCACCGGCTGCGCAATCCGCTGGTCGACCGCGCCGCCATGCTGGCCCGGCGCGAGGCGGAACGCGCCCAGATGACCGAGGAGCCGGAGGAGGAGCCGAAAGCCGGCGGCCTGCTGGGCGGGCTGAGGGGCGGCTTGTTTGGGCGCGGCGGCGGCCGTCCGAGCCGCAAGACCGCCAAGGAACGGCTGATGCGCGAACTCGCCACCCGGCGCGACCCCGACGACGACCGCGAGAGCTGATCGCCCTTAAGACCTGGGCACTTATCCCTGGCAAGGGAAATCCCGCCATAGGCCGCGCCGGACGGCAGATACCCGGACGGTTGCTTGTCCGTCCGAAGGATTGGAAGCACCCTCCCCTCCCGCGTTCTCCGGCCGCGTCGAAGGTCACAGCTGGGACGGTTTACGGCGGGCCGGGAATGTGCAAAGGTCGGTACCTCCAAATCGGGCTTATCCAAACGATAGAACTGAACGATGACCGGGGGTTCCGTGCGTCGCCTGAAGCCGTTGCTGACCTGCGCCGCCTTGACCGCCCTGCTGAGCGCCTGCGCCAGCGGGGGAGGCTCACATCGCGTCGCCTCGCCTGAGGAAATCGACGCGCATGTCGCTGAAGCCTCCAAGCGGTTCGACATGCCGGAGCTGTGGATCCGCGAGGTCATCCGCCAGGAAAGCGGCGGGCGCACCACCGTCAACGGCAAGCCCATCGTCAGCAAGGCCGGCGCCATGGGGCTGATGCAGGTGATGCCGGCGACCTATGATGAAATGCGGCGCAAGCACAATCTGGGCTCCGACCCCTTCGATCCGCATGACAACATCATCGCCGGCACCGCTTATCTGCGCGAGATGTACAACCTGTTCGGCGCGCCGGGCTTCCTCGGCGCCTACAACTGTGGACCCGGCTGTTACGGCGACTATCTGGCCGGCAAGCGCAGCCTTCCGGGCGAGACGCGCCGCTACATCGCGTCGGTCGGGCCGCGGCTGAACCGCACCCCGGCGCCCAACGGCGCCGACATCGTGCTGGTCAGCGCGCCGTCCTCCGATTCGCCGCCGGATTTCGGTTCGCCCTACGCCCGGCCGTCCTCCTCCTATTCGGCCCCGGCCAACCCGGCGCCGTCCTACACGCCACCTTCCTACACACCGCCCGCCAGCAGCCGCCCGGCGGCTAGCCGGCCGCCGATCGCCGTGGCCGCCCTGCCCGCTCCTGCGCCGACACCGGCACCGGCAGTGCGCGTCGTGGCGCCCGACACCTCGACTCCGGATGCTCCGGCGCCGCGTCCGGTGGCGACGATGAGCGGGGCGGCGACCGCCGGCGGCGGGGTGTGGACCGTGCAACTCGGCGCCTTCCGCTCGCCCGACGACAGCCAGCGCGTGATCGACCGCGCCCGCAATTCCATGCCGGTGCTGTCGCGCTCGCAACGGATCGTCCAGGCGGTGGACACCCAGACCGGGCCGCTCTACCGCGCCCGCCTGTCCGGCCTGTCGCAGCAGGACGCGGCCAGCGCCTGCAGCGGGCTGGTCACCATCGGCATGGCCTGTTTCGTGGTGGCGCCGGGGGCCTGAACGCCCCCTCGCGGCCGCCTCATGACATGGTCCGCCGAAGAATGACGCCCATCGGTTGGATCGCCTTCGGTTGGTTTGCCGCCGGGCCGGCTGCGGCGCTATGCTGACGGCCGGTCGCCAGTGTGGCGCAGCAGCGCGGAGCGTCGGGACATGCGGCGGGAGAGTGGTTTGGACGAGACGGTCCGGCGCTTCCTGGACCGCAGCCTCAGCGTCAATGTCGCAACCAGTGACCGCGACGGGCGCCCGCTGGTCGCCAGAGCCGTGGCGGCGCGGGTGTCACCGGGCATAGCGCCGGGCAGCCAGTGGCTGACCGTGCTGATCGACGGGCACGCCAACGCCGTGCTGGTCGCCGCCGTCGAAGAGACCGGGCGGCTGGCCGTGGTCTTCACCGAACCCAGCACCCACCGGTCCATTCAGATCAAGGACGAGTGCGCTACCGTGGCGGACCCGACGGCGGAAGAGGCGGCGCTGCCCGGCCCCTACATCAATGGTTTCATTGCCGAGCTGGCCGGTTTGGGATTCACCGAAGCCTTCGTCCGGGCGGTGATGGCGTTCGATCCGGCCGATCTGGTTGCGCTGCATCTGGACCCCGCCGAGGTCTTCGACCAGACGCCGGGGCCGAAGGCCGGCGAGCGGATCCCGGCATGAGCGGCCCCCTGCCCCACGACGCTCCCACCCTGGACGCCATCCGGACCTGCCTGGAGGGCGTGATCCCCGGCACCATCGCCACGGCAGCGGCGGACGGGACGCCGAACGTGTCGCAGCTGTCGCAGGTCCATTACGTCGATCCCGGCCACATCGCGCTCTCCTATCAGTTCTTCAACAAGACGCGCGCCAACATCCTGGCCAATCCGGACGCGCAGTTGGAGGTGATCGATCCAGCCACCGGGGCGCAATACCGGCTGCGGCTGGCGTATCTGCGCACCGAGACGGAGGGGCCGCTGTTCGAAAGCATGAAGGCGAAGCTGTCCGGCATCGCCTCCCATGTCGGGATGGCGGAGGTGTTCCGGCTTCGCGGCGCCGACCTGTTCCGGGTGGTGGCGATCGAGGCGGTCGCCGGCGGCCGTCCCCTGCCCGCGCCGGTCCGGCCGCGCAGCCTGCTGTCGGCGGTCCGGCGCGCCTGCGAGGGGTTGCGCGGCGCCGCCGATTTGTCCGACCTGCTCGACCGCGCCATCACGACTTTGCGCGACCTGTTCGGGGTGGAGCATGCGCTGATCCTGCTGCCCGACGCCGCCAGCGGCCGGCTGTTCACCGTCGCCGCGCTGGGCTATGAGGCGTCAAGCCGCGGCAGCGGCATCGGCTGGGAAGTGGCACCCGGCGATGGGGTGATCGGCGTGGCGGCGCGCGAGCGGGTGCCGATCCGCATCACCCACATGACCACCGACGTCGCCTACAGCATGGCGATGCGGGAGGGAACGGCGGCGGGCGTCGCCCGCGAGATCCCCTTCCCCGGTCTGGACCGGCCGCACAGCCAGCTGGCGGTGCCGATCCTGGGACATCCTGGGGCCTTCGGGGATTTGCCCGGCGTGTTGTTCGTGGAAAGCGCGCAGGAGATGCGCTTCACCTATGACGACGAGGATGCGCTGGCGACGCTCGCCGCACAGTTGGGCGCGCTGATGCGCGGCCTGCCGCCGGCCCATGGCGCGGAGGCCGAAGAGGTGCCGGTCCCGGCTGCCGGTCCACCGGTTGACGGCACCCCGATCACCGTGCGCCATTACGCCACCGACGACAGCGTCTTCCTCGACCATGATTACCTGATCAAGGGGGTGGCCGGCGCCATCCTGTGGAAGCTGGTGCGCGACCACACCGCGCTGGGCCGCACCGACTTCACCAACCGCGAACTGCGGCTGGCGCCCGACATCCCACTGCCCGACTTCGCCGAGAATCTGGAAGCTCGGCTGATCCTGCTGCAACGCCGGCTGGCCGACCGCTGCGGCTGCCTGCGCATCGAGAAGACCGGAAGGGGCCGTTTCCGCCTGCTGGTGGAAAGGCCCCTGCGGCTGGAGGAGATGCAATAGGGGAACGAATTACCCCTCGCTGACGCGGCGGCAGCGGCGCTTCATCAGGGCCAGCGCCTCTTCCGCCCGGTCGCCGGTCAGGTCGAAGCTGCGCTCGTCCAGCAGCACGCCGTCGGAGTTGTAGGCGCGCACCTGCAGGCCCTCCGGCGTCTGCTCCGTCGTCACGTCGAGGATGCCGTCGCCGGTCTCGTTGCCGGCGATGTCGAGGAAGTCGTTGACCTCGTCGAAGCTGGCCTCGACGTCGTCCGGCCAGACGCCCTCGGCGGTGAAGTCCAGCAGGTCGTTCAGCCCGCCGACCGGCTCGCAGCGCTTCACCCGCGGATCGGCGGTAGCGACCGCCTCGGCAAAGGCGGCCATCGACTGGCGGATGCGCTCCTGCTCGATGGGGTCGATCTCCAGCTCCTCACCCTCGCCGGAGAAGCCGAGATTCAGCGGATCGGGCATCGCCTCGCCCTCCTGCTCGGCATCCTCCTCGATCACCAGACCGACGACGCCGACGAGGCGGGTGCCGATGTCTTCGGGGGTGGCGACCAGATCCTGCTCGCGCACGAAGGACTCGGCCGCCTCGGGCGAGTCGATCAGGCGGCGCAGCAGGGTGCGGCGGTCGGCGGCCTCAAGGTAGGACAGCGGTTCCGGATCGAGCCACAGCGGCAGAAGCCGCATGTCGGCCGCCTTTTCCAGCAGACCGGCGGAATCGAGCGCGCGTTCGATGGCGTCGACCGACGGCGGCTCGTCCAGCCGTCCCTCGACCTCCAGCGCCACCCAGAACAGGGTGGACAGGGTGGGGTCGCCATGCTCGTCGGTGCTCTGCGCCGTCTCGGAAAACGCCTCGACCTCGTCCATGAAGTCGTAGCCTTCCTCCTCGCGCAGCTTGCCCAGCGCGGCTTCGATCACGCCCTGGCGGTTGCCGTCCAGCACCTCGTCCAGCAGGGCGCCGAAGCGTTCGTCGTTGTTGCGCCACAGCCGGACCAGCCGGTCGGCCGGGGTCCCGCTGAACTGGCCGCCCTTGCCGTTGACTCCGTCCTTCTTCGCCATGATGCGGCCATCCCCTTTTTGAATTCGCTCGTCCGGTCGGCGTGACCATAGGAGCGCCGCGCCGTCCTGTCGACCGCGATATGGTGACGCTTTACCCGACGGATGATGGTGCCCCACGCCACCCGCCACAGCGACGATTGGCCCCTTCCACCCGGACGGGAAAGGGGTAGGATTCAACCACTCCTCTTTCGGGGCTCCATTCTGGTGATCCGCCATGGCCGAACGTCCGGTTTTTCCCAAAGACTTCCTGTGGGGCGACTTCCTGTGGGGCGCCTCCACCTCCGCCTATCAGATCGAGGGCGGGGCCGAGGCGGACGGGCGGGCGCCCAGCATCTGGGATACTTTCTGCAAGCTGAAGGGCCGGGTCGACAATGGCGAGAGCGGCGATGTCGCCTGCGACCACTACCACCTGATGCCGCAGGATGTGGACCTGATGGCGGATCTGGGCTTGCAGGCCTACCGCTTCTCGGTCTCCTGGCCGCGGGTGCTTCCGCGCGGGCGTGGCGCGCCGAACGAGAAGGGGTTGGACTTCTACGACCGGTTGATCGACCGGCTGCTGGAGAAGGGGATCGAGCCCTGGCTCTGCCTCTATCACTGGGACCTGCCGCAGGCCCTGCAGGATCTGGGCGGCTGGGGCACGCGCGACGGCGTGGGCTGGTTCGAGGATTATGCGGCGCTATGCGCGCGGCGCTATGGCGACCGGGTGAAGCGCTGGGCGACATTCAACGAATTCTCGGTCTTCACCCTGTTCGGCTGGGCCTTCGGCTGGGGGGCGCCCAGCATCGCCGACCGCGCCACCCACCTGAAGGTGATCCACCACGTCAACCTCGCCCATGGCGCCGGGGTGGATGTGCTGCGTGCGCTGGTGCCGGTGGCCTCCATCGGCGCGGTGCACAGCGTCCAGCCCATGCGGCCGGAGACCGACAAGCCGGAGGATGTCGAAGCGGCGGCCCTGTTCGACGAGCATTGGAACCGCGCCTTCCCCGATGCGCAGCTGCTGGCCCACTATCCGCGCCGCATCGCCGAGGTCATCGAGCCCTACGTGCAGCCCGGCGACATGGCGCGCATCGCCCGGCCGGTGGACTGGTTCGGGCTGAACCACTATGCGCCGGTCTACGGGCGCCGGGACGACAGCCTGATCTGGGGCTTCGGATTCGGCTCGCCGCCGCCGGGGATGAAGCGGACGGCCATCGACTGGCCCTATGACCCCGGCTGTTTCCGCGAGACGCTTGTCGACCTGACCCGGCGTTACCGGTTGCCGATCTATGTGACGGAGAACGGCTACGGCACCAAGGCGGCAGAGACACCGGATGCCGAGGGTCGGGTGGTCGATGCGGAACGGCTGGCCTATCTGCAGGCCTACATCGCCGCGATGGCGGAGGCGAAGCAACTGGGCGCCGACGTGCGCGGATACTTCGCCTGGTCGCTGCTGGACAATTTCGAATGGGGCGGCGGCTACGGCACGCGGTTCGGCATCGTCCGGGTCGATTTCGAAACCCAGGCGCGGATCCCGAAGGAGTCCGCGCGCTGGTATTCGGAGCTGATCCGGGGGGCGTGAGCGGCGCCCCCCCCGGCGCAACCCGTTACTTCAAAAACGGCAGGTTCAGCCCCTGCTCCTTGGCGCACTCGATGGCGATGTCATAGCCGGCGTCGGCGTGGCGCATCACGCCGGTGGCCGGATCGTTCCACAGCACGCGCTCCAGCCGCTTGGCTGCGGCGTCGCTGCCGTCGCAGACGATGACCATGCCGGAATGCTGCGAGAAGCCCATGCCGACGCCGCCGCCATGGTGCAGGCTGACCCAGGTCGCCCCGCTGGCGGTGTTCAGCAGCGCGTTCAGCAGCGGCCAATCCGACACGGCGTCCGACCCGTCCTTCATCGCCTCGGTCTCACGGTTCGGGCTGGCGACCGAGCCGCTGTCGA
>CBFGPE010000204.1:0-9670 GCA_965650625.1 uncultured Azospirillum sp.
CGCTTCTGGTGTTCGGCGGCTGCGCCGTGCTGACCGGCCAGACCCTGGCGGAGGGGTGGAAGCCGGTGGGAAGCGTGCTGGCCTATTCGCTGCTGCTGGGGGTGGGCGACCGCTTCCTGGCCTGGGGCCTGTTCGGCGAGGAGCTGCTGTCGCTGTGGGGCTTCATCGTCCACACTGTGGTGCTCGGCCTCATCACGCTGACGGCGCATCGCATCGCCATCGCACGACGCATGGTCAACCAGTACCCGTGGCTCTATGAGACTGCCGGCCCCTTCGGCTGGCGGGAGCGCAAGCCGGCCCGCGGCTGAGATGCTATGATCCTGGGCTGTCCCGGCTCCCATGGAGAACCCGGACCGCCCAGGACAAAATACAACCAAAAGAACAGAAGCCGGATTGGCGATATATCCGGACTCGGAAGGCGCCGTTTCGTCAAGGCAACGGCGGCGTCTTCACTTTGGCCGCGTCGGCCCACGACTTTGGGATTGCTGTGACAATTGGCAACCGTCCGAAAGTCAGAGAAGAAGATCATGGCGCAGACCATGACGTTCCGTTACAATACCATTTAAATTTTGCAATTCGTTGACGCTTCGACAGCGAACGCCGGTCTTTCCGGCGGCTGATCCGTCATGCCTTGACGGGTCATGCCTTGATGGGCGATGCGACGCGAAGGCGGCATGGGAAGGGGCAAGAGCATGGCAGTGGACAAGGCGGCCGCATCCCGGCCGCGACGGTTCTGGAGCGTCGGGCGGAAGGTGACGGCGGCCTTCGTGGCGGCCATCGTCGGCGGCTTCATCGTCATCATGGGGCTGCAGGCCAAGATGCAGTACGACGACGCGGTGCGGCTGGCCACGCACGACGCCCGCGTCAAGACGGACATGCTGGCGAACGCCACCAAGACCAGCTTCATCGCCAGCGACGGCGCCTCCATCGAAACGGAGTTCATGCCGCTGGCCGACAGCCATGAGGTGCAGCTCGCCTCGCTGCGCGCCGCGACGTCTTCCGACACGCTGGCCGACTTCTCCAACCCGCGCTTCGCCAAGTACGACCTGAAGGCCGACCAGGATCTGGTCGAGGCGGTGCTGGCCGGCAAGGGGGCGCAGACCCGCTCGGCCAAGGGCCACATCGTCGTGACGGTGCCGGTGGTGACCGGCAAGAGCAACCGGCTGGTCGGCGCCCTGCAGATCGCCTGGAGCCTGGACCAGCAGATCGAGGCCATCGCCACCCAGATGCGCAACCAGATCGCCATCTGCCTGATCGCGCTGGTGGTGCAGATCGCCCTGCTGAACGTCCTGCTCGGCCGCATCGTCATCCGCCCCTTACGCGCCATGTCGGCGGCGATGGCGAAGCTGGCCGACGGCGACACCGCCGTCGAGGTGCCCGGCAACGGCCGTTCCGACGAGATCGGCGCCATGGCCGGCTCCGTCACCGTCTTCCGCGACAACGCCCGAGCCATAGAGCGCATGCACGCCGCCCAGGCCGAAGCCGACGCCAGGGCGGAGGAGGCCAAGCGTGCCGCCCTGCTCGACCTCGCCGACCGTTTCCAGGGCACGGTCAAGCGTCTGGTGGAGGGCATCGCCGAGTCGGCGTCCGGCATGGCCGACAGCGCCGACCGCATGGCGATGGTGGTGGGCGAGGCGTCCAGCCAGACCCGCAATGTCGCCCGCGAATCCGACGACATCCAGTCCAACGTCCGCTCCGCCGCGGCGGCGGCGACCGAACTCGCCAGCTCCATCGGCGGCATCACCGAGCAGGTCGGCCATTCCGCCCGCATCGCCGGCGAGGCGGTGTCCCATGCCGACCGCACCAACGCCACCGTCCAGGGCCTGATCGCCAATGCCGAGCGCATCGGCCAGGTGGTCGGGCTGATCCATGCCATCGCCAAGCAGACCAACCTCCTGGCGCTCAACGCCACCATCGAGGCCGCCCGCGCCGGGGAGGCCGGAAAAGGCTTTGCAGTCGTGGCGACCGAGGTGAAGGGGCTGGCCGACCAGACCGCCAAGGCCACCGACGAGATCGCCGCCCAGGTCAATGCCATGCAGTCGGTGACCCGCGAGGCCGCCGACGCCATCGGCGCCATCGGCAGCACCATCACCGAGATCGACGGCATTTCCGGCACCATCACCCAGTCGGTGCAGGAACAGAACTCCGCCACCCAGGAGATCGCGCGGGCGGTGGAGATGGCGGCGCTCGGCACCCAGGACGTGTCGGCGACCATCGCCGCGCTGGCCCACACGGCGGAAAGCGCCGGCAGCACGGCGCTGGGCGTTCAGGACGCCGCCCGCGGCCTGTCCGGCCAGACCCGCGCGCTGGCCGCGGAGGTGGAGCGCTTCCTGACGGAGGTGCGCCAGCAGGCGACCGGAACCTGAAAACGCCCTCTCCTGTCCCGGGAGAGGGAGGGGACCCACGGAGTGGGGAGGGTGAGGGGTAGTCCGAGAATCCGCAACCACACCGATTCTCGGTTCACCCCTCACCCTCCCGCCGTTTCACGGCGGGCCCCTCCCTCTCCCGGGGCTCTCAGCGGATCTTCGATCCGCCTGACGCCGTCAGCACAAACTTCGTTTGTGCGAAAGGCGGGAGAGGGGGATCGCTACCTTGCTGCAGCAGCCTTAGAAGAACGCCTGCAGGCCCGTCTGGGCCCGGCCCAGGATCAGGGCGTGGACGTCGTGGGTGCCTTCGTAGGTGTTCACCGTCTCCAGGTTCACCATGTGGCGGATGACCTGGAACTCCTCGGAGATGCCGTTGCCGCCGTGCATGTCGCGGGCGACGCGGGCGATGTCCAGCGCCTTGCCGCAGTTGTTGCGCTTGATCAGCGAGATCGCCTCCGGCGACCAGCTGCCGTCGTCCATCATGCGGCCGACACGCAGGCAGGCCTGAAGCCCCAGCGTGATCTCCGTCATCATGTCGGCCAGCTTCTTCTGCACCAGCTGCGTCTGGGCCAGCGGGCGGCCGAACTGCTTGCGGTCCATCGTGTACTGGCGGGCGGCGTGCCAGCAGAACTCCGCCGCGCCCATCACGCCCCAGGCGATGCCGTAACGCGCCTTGTTCAGGCAGCCGAACGGGCCGCCGAGACCCGACGCGTTGGGCAGCAGGTTCTCTTCCGGCACGAAGGCCTCGTCCAGCACGATCTCGCCGGTGATCGACGAGCGCAACGACAGCTTGCCCTCGATCTTCGGGGTGGAGAAGCCCTTGGTCCCGCGCTCCACCACGAAGCCCTTGATCTTGTTGTCATGGGCCTCCGACTTCGCCCAGACGACGGCGAGGTCGGCGATGGGCGAGTTGGTGATCCACATCTTGGAGCCCGACAGCAGATAGCCGCCGTCGACCTTGGTGGCGCGGGTCTTCATGCCGCCGGGGTCGGAGCCGTGGTCCGGCTCGGTCAGGCCGAAGCAGCCGACCAGCTCGCCGGTGGCCAGACGGGGCAGCCACTTCTTCTTCTGCTCTTCGCTGCCATAGGCGTAGATCGGGTGCATGACCAGCGACGACTGCACCGACATGGCGGAGCGATAGCCGCTGTCCACCCGCTCCACCTCGCGGGCGACCAGCCCATAGGCGACATGGCTGACGCCCGGCCCGCCGTATTCCTCCGGGATGGTCGGCCCCAGCAGGCCCAGCTCGCCCATCTCGGTCATGATTTCGCGGTCGAACCGCTCCTCGCGGAAGGCGGAGATGACGCGCGGCTGCAGCCGGTCCTGGCAGTAGGCGCGGGCGCTGTCGCGCACCAGCTTCTCATCCTCGGTCAGTTGGGCTTCAAGGAGAAAGGCGTCGTCCCACTGGATGCTCTGCACGGTGCGTCTCCTGGTCGGGTGGCGGTTCGGCCGTCGGTGGTCATGTGGCCGGCCGTTTATTGGGACGCACTGTGCCGCGCCGGCGCCATAGCTGCAAACACATATTTTCTATCATTACCATACCGTTTCGATATGGCCCAAAAGAAACAGTCTCTATGTCGCACGGTTCTACAAAAGTTTTAACGTGAAGCTTACCTTTTCCTATGCAATTTTGCCGACGGCATTCTTGCCGCCCCGATTCCAACGGACAGCCCGCCCGTGTTTGCTGCATTGCAACCAATAACCGCCCTCGCCGGTTTTCCCCTGTTGCTGGGCCTTGCTTTGCTTACGCTTCTGCACGAAGACGTTGCAATTGCGGTCGGCGCGAGCCTCGTCAGCGTCGGTACCGTCAGCATCGGCGTGACCGCCATCACGTTGCTGTGTGGAATTGTTATCGGCGATTTGTTCATTTATGTCCTCGGACTATTGTCTCTGCGGATCAGTTGGATCCGCCGGCGGACCGAAGGACCTATGCTTGAACGCTGCCGTGGCGCCTTGCAGAGGAACCTGCTGCCGACGCTGGTGACTTGCCGTCTGGTGCCCGGCGTCTTGTTCCCCACCTATTTCGCCTGCGGCGTGATGCGGGTCCCGCTCCTGCGCTTCGTCGCCATCACCCTGGCCACGGCCGGCGTGCATGTCGGGCTGCTGCTGACGCTGATGACCTCGTCGCTGGAGGCGGCGGCGGTGCAGGTCCAGGTGATCGGCATCGGCTGTGCCGCGCTGCTGATGATCCTGCGCACCAAACGGGCGCAGTCCATTGCCCGTGCGCTGCTCGCCCACATCCGGGCGGTGCTGGAGCCGCTGCTGCCCGCTGGCCTGCGCGATGCGCTGCACGGCAGCCCGACACCGCGCGCCATCGCCCTGCCCGGCCTGCCGGTGGTGCCGGCCGGCGCCCCCACCATCGGCTGGGCGGAGCGCATTCCGCCGCTGCTGTTCTACATCCCGCTGGTGGCGCAATGGTTCGCACTCGGCATCCGCCACCGCAGCCTGACCCTGCCGACCGCCGCCAACCCGTCGATCGAGGCCGGCGGCCTGCTCGGCGAATCGAAGATCGCCTGCATGGACCTGATCGGGCCGGCGGCGCGCCGCTGGGCCGCGCGGTCGGTCGCCCTGGTCAACCGGCCGTCGCTGACCCCGGCGGCGCTGGATATGCTGGCCTCGGGCGCAGGCCTGTCCTTCCCGCTGGTCGCCAAGCCCGACATCGGCTGGCGCGGCATCGGCGTGCGTCTGGTTCGCGACAGCGCCGACCTGCACACCTATCTCCGCGGCTTCCCGGCCGACGCCCGGCTGATCCTGCAGGAGCATGTGCCCTACGCCGGCGAGGCCGGCATCTTCTACGTCCGCAAGCCGGGGGAGCGGTACGGGCGCATCTTCTCCATGACCTTCCGCTATTACCCGCATGTGGTCGGCGACGGCCGCTCCACCCTGCGCCAGCTGATCGCCGCCGATCCGCGCGCGTCGTGGAAGGCCGACCTGCATCACGAGGCGCTGGCCGACCGGCTGGACGAGGTGCCGGAGGCGGGACGCACGGTGCGGCTGTCGCTGGTCGGCAGCAGCCGGGTCGGCGGCCTCTACAAGGACGCCTGCGGCCATGTCACGGCGACGCTGACCGCGCGCTTCGACGAGATCGCCGACGAGATGCCGGGCTTCCATTTCGGCCGCTTCGACGTGCGCTTCGCCTCGGTCGAGCGGCTGGCGGTGGGCGAGGATTTCCGCATCATCGAGGTGAACGGCGCCGGGGCGGAGGCCATCCACATGTGGGATCCGGAGTTCAAACTGGGCGATGCCTACGCCACCCTGTTCCACCAGCAGGCGCTGATGTTCGAGGTCGCCGCCGCCTGCCGGGCGCAGGGGGCCCGGCCGCTGAGCGCGCTGGAGCTGGTCCGCTACCAGCGCCGCCAGCAGAACCTCCTGCCGCTCTATCCAGCCTCCAACTGAGGATTACAGCTGCTCAGCGCGCCCGCGCCGACAGAACGATGCCGCCGGCGATCATCGCCACGCTGGCCAGCACGCCCGCGCTCAGCGGCTCGTGATAGAAGACCGCGCTCAACAGCAGCGCCGTGATCGGCACCAGACAGACGATCTGCCCGGCCTGGCTGGCCGGCATCACCGACAGCGCCTTGCCCCACCACCAATAGCAAAGCCCGGTGGCGATCAGACAGTTGTAGGCGACGACCGCCAGCAGGGAGCCCGACCAGTGGACCGGGTGCCCGGATTCGGTGGACAGCGCCAGCGGCACCATCACCAGCGCGCTGGCGGCGATCTGCCAGAAGGTCTGGGTCCAGAAGGGCGTGCGCCAGACCCGCCGCCGGTACAGCGTCGCCCCCAGCGCCCAGCTGAGGGCGCAGCCGATGAGCAGGCCGTTGCCGATCAGCGCCTTGGCGTCGCTCCAGTCCACCAGCGCCGGGTTGAAGAAGACGACCACCCCGGCGAAGGTCAGCCCCGCCGCCGCGGCGCGCCGCCCGGTGATCCGCTCGCCCAGCAGCAGCAGGCCGAGCGGCAAGGCCCACATCTGCATGGTGTAGGCGAGCACCGACGCCCGCCCCGGCGAGACGAACTGCAGCCCGAGGTTGCTCAGCCCCATCATGCCGGCGACCTGCAACAGGCCGACGACCGCCAGCTTCAGCCGCTCGCCGCGCTGGGGCAGCAGGGGAAAGCGCAGGATCGGCGCCAGTGCGGCGACGCTCAGCGCGGTTCCGAACAGCCGCACGGCGCAGAAGGCGAGCGGCCCGATGTCGACCAGCGCCAGCTTCATCAGCGGCCAGTTGGCGCCCCAGAACAGGACGATCCCGGCAAGCTGCGCATAGACCGTCAGGCCAGGGCCGGGGCCGGAGGCCGCCCGGCGGACCTTTCCGCGCCGCCCGCCATTCACCGCGTCCTCCGCCACGACCGCTCCCTCTCCCCTGGTTGCGGTGCATGCTAATTCCGTGGGCTGACGATCAGCCCTGCTTTCCTCTTGCGGCAGCCGTGCGTCGATGCGGCTCTGCCCGCCCCCCGCTTTGCCGGGCTTGCGCCTTGACCCTCACCCGCGCCTGCCGAATCTGGTCCGCTGCCGGCGCCGTCGGCAGACCTTGTTTCCGCTCTATCCCGCCTCCAACTGAACGGTCGCAGCATCCGCTGCTTGCGATCTTGGAGACGAGATGCGCCGCGGCCTGACCCATCTGCGCAACCGCCCGTCGCTCAGCGGGGCGCTGGTGATCGCCCTTCTGACCGGGGCTGCCGCCGCTCCCTGGCTGCGGCCCTCCACTGCGATGCTGATCGGCTGGGATTGCGGCGTCACCGTCTACATCCTGATCGCCGGCTTCCTGATGAGCCGGGCCACGGTCGCGTCCATGCGCCGCCGGGCCAAGCTGCTCGATCCCGGGAAATGGGGGGTGCTGACCGGAGCGGTGCTGGCCTCGCTCGCTGCACTTGTCGCCATCGTGGCGGAACTGGTGTCGGCCAAGGGCTCCCCCCATGAAGGCATGGCGGCTGTTCTGTCGGGGGTGACGGTGCTGCTGTCCTGGGGCTTCCTGCATGTCTTCTTCGCGCAGCATTACGCCCATGATTATTGGCTGAACGGCCGGACGGCACAGAACCGCAGCCTGGATTTCCCCGGCAACGACGCGCCGGACTATCTGGAGTTCCTCTATTTCAGCTTCACCGTCGGCATGACCGCTCAGGTGTCCGACGTCACCACCCGCGGTGCCGGCATGCGCCGTCTGGTGCTGATGCACGGCGCCCTGTCCTTCCTGTTCAACACCGCGGTGCTGGCGCTGGGGGTCAATCTGGCCGCCGGTCTGGTCAGCTAGCCGATTGGCCGGTCTGCGGCCGGCCGGGCCACTGCCGCCACAGCTTCACGGCGCAAACGGCCAGCGGCACCGACAGGGTCGCCCAGCACAACCAGTCCCACACCCCGTCGCCCAGGATGGCGGCGGCAAGCCCGATGACGGAGAGCACGGCCAGTGCGGCCGGAATGCGCCAGACGCCCATCACGCCTTGCTCCCCAGCTTGGCGCCGGACGCTCCGCTCCCGGCGGACGCCGCCCGCGCCCGCGGCCGTTTCAGCCAGACGATGAAGCCGGTCACCGTCACCACGCCGGTGACGATGGTGAACAGCGCCCAGACGATCTGCAGCGGCAGCCCGCCGTAATCGCCGAAATGGAACGGCCCCGACAGCATCAGCACCGTCATGTACCAGGGCGTGCCGGCCGCCTCCGCCACCACGCCGGTCTCGGCATCGACCAGCGCGACGCTGAGCAGCCGCTGGGTCAGTTCGGTGTGGCCGCGCACCATCACGCTGAAATGGCGGCTGCCGGCATATTCGTTGCCGGGATAGGCGATGAAGGCGAGGTCCTTGCCGGGAAAGGCCGCCAACCCGGCTTCGGCCACCCGATCGATCGACACAGGACTTCCGGTCATCGGCTCGGGATGGCGGGCGGTCATCGCCGCCAGCTCGGTCTTCTGCCAATAGCCGGTGATCAGCGGCGAGAAGGACAGGATGGCGCCGGTCAGCCCGACGACGAAGGCCCAGACCAGTGTCGCCACGCCGAACAGATTGTGCAGGTCGATGTTGCCGATCCGCGTCCCACGGCCGAAGCGCAGGATGCCGAAGGCCAGCTTCTTCATGAAAGGGCCATAGACGACCAGCCCGCTGACCGTGCTGACCACGAACAGCAGCCCCATCACCCCGACGAACATCTGCCCGGCGAAACCGGTGAACAGGTCGACATGCAGCTTCAGCAGGAAGCCGACCAGCGTCTCCGTCGGCTGCTTCAGCATCTGGTTGGCGCCGGTGAAGCCGTTCAGCACCACCCAGCGCCCCAGCTCGAACCCGCTTTCCTCCGGCGGTCCCAGATAGATGTAGTTGACCGCCTTGTCCTCCGGATCGAAGGACAGCAGCTTGGGCTCCATCTTGGGGTCGGCCTTCCGCGCGATGTCCACCAGCGACTGGAGCGGCAGGCGGGCCTGCCCCTCCGTGTAGCTGCTGTCCAGCTCCTCCCCCATCAGATGCTGGATCTCGTGGTGGAACACCAGGATCAGCCCGGTCACGCAGAGGATCAGCAGGTTTGCCGAACAGATCAGGCTGGTCCAGCGGTGGACGAGGCGCCAGCCCCGCAGGCTCGCAGGCGTCATGACGGCTTCCTTTGCCAATTGCGCAACAAGGGGGGAAGGAGGGACGGCACGCGATTTACCAGCGGTAGCGCAGGCCGGCGGTCACCGTCCGCTGATAGCCGTAGGCGCACCATTCGCCGTAATAGCAGGAGGCGACATACTCCTTGTTGAACAGGTTCTTGCCGTTGACGGTGACCTCCGCCCCCTGCAGCTTCGGCGACAGCGCGCCCAGGTCGTAGGACACGGTGGCGTCGACCAGGGTGAAGGACGGCACCTTGAAGGTATTCGCCGTGTTCATCGTGCTGCCGGTGAAGCGCACGCCGGCGCCGATGCCGAGACCGGTCAGCGCGGTGCCTTCCGGCATGTGGTACATGGCCCAGGCCGACGCCTGATGGCGCGGCACCGCCGGCAGCCGCTTGCCCTCCAGCCCGTCATTGTCCTTGGTGTATTTGGTGTCGAGGTAGGTGTAGGTGCCGATCAGCTCGAGGTCCTTGGTCACGCCGACCTTGGCCTCCAGCTCGATGCCGCGCGACCGCGCCTCGCCGCTCTGGACGGAGAAGCCGGGGTGGGCGGGATCGCTGGTCGTCAGGTTGCTGCGGGTCAGGTCGAACACGGCCGCGGTGAACAGGCTGTTCATGCCCGGCGGCTGGTATTTCACGCCGACTTCGTACTGGGTCCCCTCCTCCGGCTTGAAGGGCGTGCCGGCGAAATCGACGCCGCTGCTGGGCGTGAAGGATTCGGCATAGCTGATGT
>CBFGPE010000205.1:0-9530 GCA_965650625.1 uncultured Azospirillum sp.
GCCTCGTCGTCGGCCGGATCCTCGAAGGCCGGCATGACGATGCCGCCGTTGGCGATGTAGAGGTTGGTGTAGGACAGGGTCAGGCGCACGCCGTTCACGTCGCGGCGGGCCGGCTGCTGGATCGGGATGACCTCCAGCGCGCGGCCCTTGGCGTCGCGGGCACGCTTCAGCCGGTCGAGATTGTCCTGGAAGATCTTGAAGTTGGGATCGCCGGGATCGTCGGTGGTGATCGCCATCACCACGCCGGGACGCACGAACAGCGCGATCTCGTCGATGTGGCCGTCGGTCTCGTCATCCTGATAGCCCTGCCCCAGCCAGATCACCGTCTCGACGCCGAGATGGTCCTTCAACTGCCGCTCGATCTCCTCGCGCGACAAGCCGGGATTGCGGTTGGGGTTGAGCAGGCATTGCTCGGTGGTGATCAGCGTCCCCTCCCCGTCCACATGGAAGGAGCCGCCCTCCATCACCAGGGGTGCGGAAAAGCAGGGGAGCTTGAGATGGTCGAGGATCAGGCGGCCGACCTCGCGGTCCTTCTCGCAACCCTCGTAATTGCCGCCCCAGGCGTTGAAGCCCCAATGGACGCCGGCCAGCCCGCCCTTGCCGTCGACGACGAAGCTGGGGCCGGTGTCGCGAATCCAGGAATCGCTGATCGGCAGCGGCAGGATCTGGATGCCGGCACCGCAGGCGAGCGAGGCCTCCGCCACATCCGCCGGGTCGCACACCATCGTCACCGGCTCGAAGCGGGAGATGGCCTGCGCGACCTCGGCGTAGGCGTCGCACGCGGCGTCGAAGGCACCCTCCGGCCAAGTTTCCGGCCGGCACGGCCACGCCATCCAGCATCCGCTGTGGCGCGCCCATTCGCCGGGCATGTGGAAGCCTTGGCCCGTCGGCATCGGGGCGTTCGGTGTCGTCATGCGTCGATCCCCCTACCCTTTTTTAAAGGTCCCCGCCCGTCGCGGCGGCCGCGTGTTTCAAACCGCGAGCCTCGATCCGCCAAGCTGGGACATTTTCCGTCCCGATCCACCCTAACCACGGGAGCGCGCGTTTGGCAATCGCGTCCACGGCAGCGGGCACTTGGCCTTATGGCAGAGGAACTTTTGAACGGACGCGACATCGGGTCGCGTCGGCATGCCGGGAGGGGGGCCGGCATGAAGGCCGTCGGCGGCCGATCAGGCGCCGGACGGCGGGCGCAGAGCGCGGCGGGCGGTGACCGTACGGGTGGTCGAATAAGCGCTGGAAACGGGACTGAAGAATCCAAGTCTCAACAAGGGGAACCACAGGAGCGCGCGCATGGCACGGCCTCTTTCGCTGTTGCAGATGGCTTCAACATAGCAAAAGAAGCGGGCAATTGCCATCCATGGCGGCAGAACTCTCCCCTGCGCGGATGGATGAGGGGCCGGGATGGTCTGCGGACCGACCGGACTATGGCATCCGGCCGGTCTCCAGATTTCGGTCAACCGTTCTGGATCGCCATCTGCTCGTCGCGTTTGCGTTGGCGTTCCTGGCGGGCCATGACGATGCTGGCGACGAAGATGCCGGTCGCCACCACCAGCACCATCAGGGTGGCCAGTGCATTGATCTGCGGGCTGATGCCGAACTTCACGCTGGAGAAGATCACCATCGGCAGCGTCGTCGATCCGGGGCCGGAGACGAAGCTCGCCACCACCACGTCGTCCAGCGACAGGGTGAAGGCCAGCAGCCAGCCGGCGACCAGCGCCGGGGCGATCAGCGGCAGGGTGACGACGAAGAAGACCTTGGCCGGGCGGGCGCCGAGATCCATCGCCGCCTCTTCCAAACTACCGTCCATCCCGGCCAGCCGCGACTGGATGACCACCGCGACATAGGACATGGTGAAGGTGGTGTGGGCGATGGTGATCGTGGTGACGCCGCGCCCGTCGGGCCAGCCCACCCATTGCTCCATCGCCACGAACAGCAGCAGCAGCGACAGGCCGGTGATGACCTCCGGCATGACCAGCGGCGCGGTTATCATGCCGCCGAACAGCGTCCGGCCGCGGAATCGCCCGAAACGGGTCAGCGCCAGCCCGGCGCAGGTGCCCAGCAGCACCGCCAGCGTCGCCGACACCGCGGCCACCTGGAAGGACAGCAGGGCGGCGTCGAGAAGCGTGTCGTTGTGGATCAGCTCGCCATACCATTTGGTCGAGAAGCCGGCCCACACCGTCACCAGCCGCGAGTCGTTGAAGCTGTAGACGATCAGCAGCGCGATGGGGACATAGAGGAAGGCATAGCCGAACAGCAGCGCCCAGGACAGGAACCCGAACCGTTTCATCGCCCGGCCTCCGCCTGTTTGCCCTGCACATGCTGGAAGATCATGATCGGCACCACCAGGACCAGAAGCAGGGCGATGGCGACGGCCGACGCCACCGGCCAGTCGCGGTTGGCGAAGAACTCGTTCCACAGCACGCGGCCGATCATCAGCGTGTCGGGACCGCCCAGCAGTTCCGGCGTCACGAACTCGCCCACCGCCGGGATGAAGACCAGCAACGAGCCGGCGATGATGCCCGGCAGCGACAGCGGCAACGTGATCGAGAGGAAGGACTTGAAGGGCCGGGAGCCGAGATCGGCCGCCGCCTCCAGCAGGCTGGGGTCCATCTTCTCCAGGGTGGAATAGAGCGGCAGCACCATGAAGGGCAGATAGCAATAGGTCATGCCGATATAGACCGCCCAGTCGGAATAGAGGATCTCCACCGGACCGCTGGTGATGCCCGCCCATTCCAGCAGGTTGCTGATGACGCCGTTGCCCTTGAGGATGCCGATCCAGGCATAGATGCGGATCAGGAAGCTGGTCCAGAAGGGCAGGATCACCAGCATCATCAGCGGCCCGCGCCGCGCCGGGTCGGCCTTGGCGATGGCGTAGGCCATGGGATAGCCGATGAGCAGGCAGAACAGCGTGGTAACCGCCGCGATCTTCAGCGAGTTCAGGTAGGCGAGGATATAGAGATCATCCCCGCCCAGCCGGAAGTAATTGCTGATGTTCAGCAGGATCTGAAGCTTGGAGGTGCCGGCATCCTCGTCGGTCAGCCACTCCACCAGCGACGAATAGGGCGGCTGGGCGATGATCGATTCGGAGAAGCTGATGCCGAAGACGATCAGGAAGGGCACCAGGAAAAACAGCATCAGCCACAGATAGGGGACAGCGACGACCACGCCGCGGCCCCACAGCCCGATCCGGCTGAGGCCGGAAACGAGGATGGAGACGACCGCCCTCATTGGGTCAGCACCACGCCGGCGAAGGGGCGCCAGGTCAGGGTCACCTCGTCCTCCCAGGTGATCGGCATTTCGGTGCGGCGGGTGACGTTGGGGGCGGTGACCCGCACCGTCTTGCCGGTCGGCAACTGCACCAGATAGATCGACACGTCGCCGAGATAGGCGATCTCGCGCACGATGCCGGTGGTCTGGTTGCGGCCGTCACCGCCGGGGACCGTGTCCTTCGACAGGACGATCTTCTCCGGCCGGATGGCGACGGAGACGGGGGAGCCGGCCGGCGCCGGGGTGGCGTGGGCGATCAGCAGCTCGCAGCCCGCCTCCTCCGACGCGACGACGACCTGATCGCCGTCGGTCGATACCACCCGGCCGTCGAACATGTTGATGGAGCCGATGAACTCCGCGACGAAACGGGTGTGCGGGTATTCGTAGATCTCGGTCGGCGTGCCCACCTGCGCAATGACGCCGTGGTTCATCACGGCGATGCGCGAGGACATGGTCATCGCCTCTTCCTGGTCGTGGGTGACGACGATGAAGGTGACGCCCAGCTTTTCCTGGATGTTGACCAGTTCGAACTGCGTGCGTTCGCGCAGCTTCTTGTCCAGCGCGCCCAGCGGCTCGTCCAGCAGCAGCAGCTTCGGCCGCTTGACCAGCGAACGGGCGAGCGCCACGCGCTGGCGCTGGCCGCCGGACAGCTGGTGCGGACGGCGCTTGCCGAAGGCCGACAGTTGGACCAGCCCCAGCATCTCCGCCACCCGGTCGCGGATCTCCGCCTTCGCCACCCCGTCCTGTTTCAGGCCGAAGGCGACGTTCTGCTCCACCGTCATGTGCGGGAACAGGGCGTAGGACTGGAACATCATGTTGACCGGCCGCTCATAGGGCGGGATGCCGGCCATGTCGACGCCGTCGATGAAAATCTTGCCTTCGGTCGGCTGCTCGAACCCCGCCAGCATGCGCAGCAGCGTGGTCTTGCCGGAGCCCGACCCGCCGAGCAGGGCGAAGAACTCGTTGCGGTAGATCGACAGGCTGACCTCGTCCACCGCGACGAAGTCGCCGAAGGTCTTCGTCACCTTTTCGATTCGGACATACGGCGTCTGGCCCGCGTCCTGCCACGGTTCCAGACGGGTGGGTTTGCGAATCGGCTGACCGGCCATCCGGGTTCCTCTTTCATGACGACGCCCCGGCCGCTCCCCATCGCTGGGGATCGGCCGGGGCGGGCCAGCGCCACAAGTCGGCGCCTTGCGGGGATCGGCTTACTTGCCGGTCTTGACCTTGGTCCACACGCGGGTGCGGGCGCGGTCGGTGGACTGCTTGATCTGCTTCAGCGAGAACAGCTTCAGCTTGCTGTCGGCCGGCAGGAAGATGCCGGGGTTCGACTTGATGTCGTCCGACACCATCGGCAGCGAGGCCGGCACGGCGTTGGCGTAGCTGACCTTGTTGGAGATGTTGGCCATGTTGGCCGGGTCGAGCACGAAGTTGATGAACTCGTACGCCCCCTGCTTGTTCGGCGCATCGGCCGGAACCGCCAGCGTGTCCCACCAGACCTGCACGCCTTCCTTCGGCGTGATGTACTCGACCTTGGCGCTCTTGGCCTCCTCGGCGCGGGCGGCGCCCTGGATGGCGTCGCCGTTGTAGGCCATCACGACGCAGGCGTCGCCGCCGGCGAGGATGTTGATGTTCTCACCCGTCACGAAGCGCTTGATGTAGGGGCGGACCGCCATCAGCGTCTTTTCGACCTTCTCCAGATCCTCCTTCTTCTCGGAGTTCGGATCGAGGCCGAGGTAGTTTAGCACCGACGGGATGACGTCGATGGCCGAATCCATCACGGTGATGCCGCAGGCCGAAACCTTCTTCGCCACTTCCGGCTTGAAGATCAGGTCCCAGCTGTCGAGCGGGACGTCGGGGGCGACGGCCTTGATCTTTTCCGGGATGATGGCGATGCCGACGGTGCCGCCGAGATAGGGCACGGCGTATTTGTTGCCGGGATCCGAGTTCTCCAGCAGCTTCAGGACCTTCGGGTCGACGTTCTTGTAGTTGGGGATCTTCGACTTGTCGAGCGGACCCACCACCTTCGCCTGGATCAGGCGGGACAGGGTCGGCTCCGCGGTCGGCACGATCACGTCATAGCCGGACTTGCCGACGAGCACCTTCTGCTCCAGCAGTTCCAGGCTGTCGTACAGGTCGACCTTCGTCTCAGCGCCCGTGGCCTTGGTGAAGTCGGCGAGGGTCGTTTCACCCAGATAATCGTTCCAGATGTAGATATTGACCGGCTTCTTGGCCTGGGCCATCGCCGGGCCGGCGATGGCAATCGCCGCGACCGCGCCGATGAGGCTGAGAGCGAGTTTTTTCATGATTTGCCCCGACCTGTTCGTGAGTGTTGCGGGCGCCGCCACATCCCAACGGCATACCCGGCTCGCGGGCGCTATTGCACCCACGGCCGGGCATGTTGTCAACGGTTTGGGTCGCGGTCGGGAGCCGGTTTCCGGGCGGCGGCCATCTGCCCGAAGCCGTGCCCGATCAACCGGCTATCCGGGGAGCGCCGCCACAGTTTGTTTCGCCGCCGATTGCTTGGCCGCCCTTGCCTCGTCCAGCAGGCGCTGGGTCTCAAGGATCAGGGCGCGTCGCCGCGCGCTGTCGATCTCGTGCTGCGCCGCCGCCGCGGCGACGTCGGCGCCGCAATGCGGGCAGTCGGTCTCGTGCGGCCAGATATACTGGTTGCAGCCGCGGCAGAGCGTCAGGCTGGGCGGCACCACGCCGCCTTCGGGGGAGCGTTCATAGGCGTGGAGATGCACCGCCGCCGGGTCACGCTCCGGCAGGCCGGGGGAGTCGGCGCCGGGGATCGGCTCGGTAATGAGCGCGAACTCGCCGATGGCAAAGGCCTCCTGCGGGGCGTCCTTGATCTTCACCACCCGCTCGCGCAGGCCGTGCTTGGCGAGGTCGAGCACCCGGTAATGGCAGTAGGGATTGTTGCCCCGCTTGCCCAGCAGCGATTCGGAGGTCCAGGTGCAGCCGGCGCGGCAGATGTCGGCGTAATAGCAGGTGCGGCAATAGCCCCACAGCTCGTCGACCGACCGCAGGCGGCCGAACTGCATCCGGTCGGCATGGCGCCAGATGTCCTCGACGCTCATCTTGCGGATGTTGCCGGCGGCATAGAGGGAGGTCGCCAGCGACGGGCAGCCCTTCAGGGTGCCGTCCGCTTCGATGCCGATGCCGATCTGCCCGGCGGCGCAGCCGGACCAGTGCATCCGGTCGTCGCCCAGGCCGCGCCAGATATGCTCGTAGGGGCCGTAATAGCCGACATTGTTGCCAACCACCATCAGCAGCCCGCGGTCCAAACCCTCGCGGTAGAGCCGGGCCAGCAGCGGCATGACGTCGAGAAGGCGGTGGGGCTGCAGCAGCAGGTCGGGATTGTCGACGGCGTTGCCCATCGCGACGGTGAACTGAATCTGCCAGTGGGTGGCGCCGGCCTCGATGATCCGGTTCATCAGCACCGGCAGATGGTCGGGGGTTTCGGGGCCGATCTGGGTGTTGACCGACACCGCCAGCCCGCGCCCCTTGGCGCGGCGCAGGGCACTCATGGCCTGATCGTAGGAGCCGGGAACGCCTCGCACCCGGTCGTGCAGGTCGGGCAGCCCGTCGATCGAGACACCAATGGCCTGGAGCCCGGCCTCCACCGCCTCGTCCAACCGGCGGTCGGTCAGGTTGCGGGCGCCAGTCTGCACGGCGGTCCTGATGCCGTGGCTGCGGCAGCGCCGGATGATTTCCACCCAATCCTTGCGCAGATAGGCCTCACCGCCGATCAGCGAAATCTCGCGGGTGCCGAGTGCGGCCAAACGGTCGACGAGGTCCAGTGCCTCCTCGGTGCTCAGTTCGTCCGGCCGCGGCCGGCCGGCGCGCGATCCGCAATGCTGGCATTTCAGATTGCAGGCGAGCGTGGTTTCCCAGACCACCAGGACCGGGACCAGCTTGCGGAAATCGTCGTCGTAGCAATAGCGGGCCGGCACGGACGCCGCCTGATCCGGGGGCAGATCCGGGGAGCGGGCCGAAAGGTCGGGGCTGGGAAGCGGCTGGTCCATGGTTCCGGAATCTTCCTCGCAATGGCATTGGCTCTGAATATCGGCGGCTCCGTTTATCGGCGGCGCGGCGCCGCCGGGGTGCGGGCGGCATGGACGCCGCACCCCGGCCGCAGCACCCCGGCCGAAGCCGATCAGCTTTTCGCCTCGGCCTTGGCGATCTCGACCTTCAGGAGCTGCAGCAGCCCCGGAACGTCGCCGTAGGTGGCGAGATGCTGCTCGGCCTCGGCCGCGACCTGCTTCATCGTCGCCAGATCGCCGCCGGCGATGGCTTCGGTCATGGTGGCCATGTACATCGGACGGGGATGGGGGAGGTGCGATTTGGACATCTGTCGGTTCCTCGGTTTTGAATGGCGGGAAAGTTGGAAATCGGTCGATTGAAAATCAGAGTCAGAGACCGGCTTCGGCCTTGGCGATCTCCACCTTCAGCAGGTTGAGGACGCCGGCGACATCACCGTGTTCGGCAAGATGCTGCTCGGCGGCCGCGGCCACCTCCTTCATCTTCGCCAGATCGCCGCTGACGATGGCGTCGGAAATCGCCACGCCATAAGGCTTGATGGAGCGCAGGGGTGCTTCGGACATGTGGAGACTGCTCCGCAGGAAAATGGAAAGGCGACTGCGCGCCCGATCAGCCCTTCGATTCGGCTTTCGCGATCTCGACCTTCAGCATCTGGAGCATCGAGGCGACGTCGCCATGCTGGGCGAGGTGCGTCTCGGCGGCCGCGGCGGCTTCCTTCATCTTGGACAGGTCGCCGCTGGCGATCGCCTCGGTCATGGCGCCGCCGTAGAGCATGCGAATGGGAGCGGTGGACATCCGATGATCTCCTTCAAGACATGATTGGCAAGACATGATTGGAGAAATGCGCTTTGCATGCGCAGCTTGATGCCGATGATTGAAACTGACGAAATTCCTTGATGAAGGGACGACAGCTGAAAATCGGCAAATCTATACGAGACCAGAGAACGATCTTTGAAAACACAAATGCTAATCGCTGTGAGTTTTCATACTATTGTGTGGAGACCGCATCTTATCTCCAGAAAGCTATATCCACGCTCAGGCAGAGGTCAATTGTTAATATGTTATTTTTAATTTTGTTTTTGAAAGAATGCTTTTGTAACTGATTATTGTGGTTCGCCTTAGAGGGCTTGCGCTCCATCCGGCGTAGGTGCGCGGGAAATCACCCACACCGGACGCATAGGAAAAGGGACGCTGCCCGATTGGACGGCGTCCCTGCTTCGGCGCATGACGGTGCCAGCGGGCCGGTGTCGACCTTGACGATTTCGATTTTCAAGAGTTCGGGCGGTTTCGCGGCGTCGACCATGGTCGACGGAAAGGCGGCAGGAAGGAGGCCGGTCGCGACCGCAAGGGGCAAAAATCCCGTGCGTTGATTGTCGCGACCGGCGAAGAGAACCCTCTTCCCAGGCATCGGCCTGCCGGCCGGCGCCCGGACCTCCTGTCGTCGTAATTGCGTACGCTTGTATTCCTACTCGTGAATATGCTGCCAGTTATATCCATTGAATGATTCCGGTCAATGCGGAAAACGTGACATTTCATTTTAAGATTGAAAGACTCAGTGATGAAAATAGTTTCCATACCCCGGTAATCACCAAGACACCGACAATCACGTGACCGCAGTATTTGTGCAGCGCAAAAAAGAAAGCGCCGCGACTCCTGCCGCGGCGCCTTCATCGCCCCCGACCGCTGGCGGCCCGGGATCCTGGGTGCCGGTTTCGTGGGGTCTTCAGCTCTGTGCGGTCAGCACGACGCCCAGCACCACCAGCAGGGTGCCGATGACGCGGGTCAGGCTCATGGTCTCGCCCAGCAGCAGGACGCCGAGCGCCAGCGTGACCAGGAAACCCAGCCCGACGAAGGGATAGGCCATGGTGACCTCGACCTTCGCCAGCACCGCCAGCCACACCACCATGCCAAGCCCATAGCAGGCGAGTCCGGTCAGGATGTGCGGCGTGGCGACGACCGACAGGGCGATCTGCCCGGCCTCCCCCCGCGCCAGCGCGGTCGACACCGCCGGGCTGGACATGCCAATCTTCAGTGAGATCTGGGCGATGGCGGACAGAGTGACGCTCAGCAGGATCAATCCGACGACAGCGATGGGCATGGGGACTCCCGGCTAAAAGCAGAATGGTGGAGGACGGCGGCTCAGGTCCGGCCGAAGAGGAGGGCGGCGCCGCAGACCGCGCCGATGGCGAGGCTCCACTTGTCGCGGGCGGCGAACA
>CBFGPE010000206.1:0-9451 GCA_965650625.1 uncultured Azospirillum sp.
CCTTCATGCCGAGTTGGATCAGCTTTGGTCCCAGCAGATAGCCCTTGTAGGGGATATGGTGGAGATACCCCTCCGCCACCAGGCTGGTGAGCATGCGGTTGGTGGTGCTGCGCGGAGTGCCGAGCCGTGCTGCAATACCCTTCACGTCGCCGATGCCGGCCGCCACGCATTCCAGCAGCGCAAGGCCCCGCAGCAGGGTCTGCGTTCCGGTGCCCTGGGCCTTTCCGGCATCAGCCTCCTGCTCCGTCGCTGCCATCGCCGCGCTCATGGTTTGTTTGACCACCATTGATTTCTCCGATGCTGGCGCATGTGCCAAAGTGTGTCAAATAATTCTGCATTATTCCAAATAGTGGGACACCTGCGGCGGCGGCGAACGGTCGCGGCTCCCTTCGGAGCGCTGCGAAACCCATGATCGCGCTTTCAAATTCCTGTCGTATCGGTCAGAAAAGGAAACATGCCGGGACCGGCGGATATGGTCCTGTACAAAACAGCAATCCTGGGAGAACCAACCATGCGTCTCACCGTCCTTTCCTTCGTCAGCGCGACGGCGCTGCTGGCCGGCTTCGGCACGGCGCAGGCCGACATCGTGATCGGACTCGGCACGGCGACCACGGGTCCGGTGGCAGCACTGGGTGAGCAGTCGGTGTATGGCGCCAAGCAGGCGGTCGAGGACATCAACGCCAAGGGCGGCGTGCTGGGCCAGAAGCTGGTGCTGAAGGTGGGCGACGACGCCTGCGATCCGCGGCAGGCGGTGGCCGTCGCCAACCAGTTCGTGCGCGATCAGGTTACGGCCGTGGTCGGCCATCTCTGCTCCGGCGCCAGCATTCCGGCGGCCGACGTCTATCAGGAGGAAGGCGTGGTGATGGTCTCCCCGACCGCCACCAACCCGCTGCTGACCGCCAAGGGTTATCCGACCATCTTCCGCGTCTGCGGCCGTGACGACCAGCAGGGCGTGGTGGCCGGCAACTATCTGGCCCAGCACTTCAAGGGCAAGAACATCGCCGTGCTGGACGATAAGCAGGCCTATGGCAAGGGGCTGGCCGACGTTGTCGTCGAGACGCTGGAGAAGGCCGGAGGAAAGGTCGCCTATCGCGGTTCGGTCACGGCGGGCGAGAAGGACTTCTCGGCGCTGATCACCAGCCTGAAGGACAAGAACATCGATGCCGTCTATTACGGCGGTTACCATCCGGAACTGGGGCTGATCGTCCGCCAAGCGCAGGAGCAGGGGCTGAAGCCGCAGTTCATCGCCGGCGACGGCCTGAACAACCAGGAATACTGGTCGATCACCGGCCCGGCCGGCGAGGGCACGCTCTACACCGACAGCCCGTCGGCGGCCAGCGATCCCAAGGCGCAGGAACTGATCGCCTCCTTCAAGAAGGCCGGCCTGCCTGAGCCGGGCAACTTCGCCTTCTACAGCTATGCCGCGGTTCAGGTCATCGCCCAGGGACTGCAGAAGTCCGGCAGCACCGACAGCGGCAAGCTGGCGAAGACCCTGCATGCCAACAGCTTCGACACTGTCGTCGGTCAGATCGAATTCGACAAGAAGGGCGACATCGTCAAGCCGAACTACGTCATGTATGTCTGGAGCAACGGTCAGCCCAAGATGATCGCCCAGAAGTAACGATGGTCAAGAGCCGGTCCGACCTCAAGCATGGGCCGGCTCTTCTTTTGGTAAGAGTTCCGGTTCCGTCACGTATTTGCGGATGAAGTCATCGACCGGCATCGGTCGGTCGAAATAATAGCCCTGGAAGATCGAGCAGCCACGGTCTTCCAGGAAGTCCCGTTCGGCCGCCGTCTCCACCCCCTCCGCCACCGCCTTCAGGCCGAGCCGGCTGGAAATCGACAGCATCGTCTCCACCAGCACGGCATTGTGGCTGTTGCGGTCGACATCCTGGACGAAGGAGCGGTCGATCTTGATCTCTCCCACCGGCAGCCGCTTCAGATAGGACAGCGACGAGAAGCCGGTGCCGAAATCGTCCAGCGAGAAGGATATTCCGAAGGCCGCCAGTTCCGACATCTTGGCGACGGTATCGGCACAGTCGCTGACCGCTATGCCTTCGGTGATTTCCAGCGTCAGGCGGCGCGGATCGGTGCGGGTGGCGCGCAGGGCGGCGATGACGCCCGCGCAGAAATTCTGCTGACGGAACTGGCGCGGGCTGATGTTGACCGACAGGTGGCAGTCGCTGCCGGCATCGGCCAGACGGCGCAGCACATGGCAGGCCTCCATCAGGATCCAGTCGCCCAGCGGCAGGATCAGGCCGGACTCCTCCGCCACCGCGATGAAGGCGCCGGGCGCGACAAAGCCGCGCTGAGGATGCTGCCAGCGGATCAGCGCTTCCGCCGCCACCAGCGTGCCGTCGGCCCGGGTCTGCGGCTGCAGGAACAGGGTGAATTCCCCGGCATCGACCGCCTTGCGCAAATCCTGCTGCAGCAGCAGACGGGCCTGCGCGTCCACCAACATGGTGGGGTCATAGTCGCGGATGGTGTTCCGCCCGCCGTCCTTGGCGGCATACATCGCGGTGTCCGCCTGCTTCAGCAGATCCTCCACCGACTCGTCCGGCGTCTTGGGGAAGACGGTCAGGCCGATGCTGGCGAAGATGCTGTGCTCGCAGCGGTCGAGCTGGAAAGGCTGGGCCACCGCCAGCCGCAGCTTTTCCGCCACCCGCCGGGCGATCTCCGCCGCCTCGTCCGCCGCGGCACCCAAGTCGGGCAGAAGGATGACGAACTCGTCGCCGCTCAGCCGGCTGACCAGATCGCCCTTGCGCAGGGTGGCGTTCAGCCGCGCCGCCAACTCGCGCAGCAGCATGTCGCCGACGATGTGGCCGCGGGCGTCGTTCAGTCCCTTGAAGTCGTCGAGGTCGAGGAACATCAGTGCGCCATAGCGGCCGGTCTGGCGCGCCGCCCGCAGATGGCCGTCCAGATGTTCCAGCAACAGGCGGCGGTTCGGCAAGTTGGTCAGCGGGTCGTAGTAGGCGAGATTTTCAATCTGCCGCTCCGTCCGCTTCCGCTCGGTGACGTCCATCACCACGGTCAGGTAGCCGCGCACCAAGCCGCCGCTGTCGCGCAGCATGCTGGTCAGGGTGGAAACGGAAATGCGGGCGCCATCCCTGCGCAGTCCGGTCCATTCGCCGGGCTCGGGCTGGCCGCTGTCGCGGGTGCGGGCGACCAGCGCATCGAAACCCGCCCGCACAGGCCGGCCGAGTTCCGCGGCGAGACCGTCGGCATGGGCGCGCAGCTCATCCTGGTCGTACAGGTGCGGCAGGTCGGTGGTGCCGACCATTTCTTCGGACGGATAGCCGAAGATGCGCTCCGCCTCGCGGTTGAAGACGCGGACGACGCCGTCCAGCGTGGTGGCGATGATGCCGCAGGCCGCGCTCTCCAGGATGCCGGTGTTCAGCGACAGGCTGTCCTTCAGCGCCTCGCGGCTGGCATAGGTCTCGGTCACGTCTTGGAAGACCATGACGACGCCGTGCAGCGCGCCATCGCGGTCCCGGATGGGGGACGCCATGTCGGCGATGTGGCTGCGGGTGCCGCCGCGCGCCACCAGCACCGTGTGGTTGGCGAGGCCGACCATCCGGCCATTCTCCAGCACCTGCTGGACCGGCACCGGCACCCGTTTCCCCGTCTCGGCATTCTCGATGTCGAACACCTCGGCAACCGGTCGGCCGACCGCTTCCGCCACCGTCCAGCCGGTCAGGCGTTCCGCCACCGGGTTCATCAGGGAAACGCGGCCGGCAGTGTCGGTGGCGATCAGCCCGTCGCCGATCGACAGCAGCGTGACGCGCGCCTGCTCCTTCTCCCGCCACAGGTCGCGCTGGGAACCGTGCAGGGCGTCATAGGGATGGTGCACGGCGGTGACGAACACAGCCCGGTACAGGTACCAGTAGCCGATGACCTTGTAGATGTGCCCGGCCACATTGGCGAGGTCATAGACGCTGAGATACAGCGTGAAGCACATCTCGCTGATGGCGATGGCGACGGCGGCAATGACAAGGCGATGGACGTCCAACGTCTGCGCCTCGCGCCGGCGGCGGTGGAAAATCAGGGCGGCGCCGGCATAGAGAAGAACCAGCACATATTCGGCCGCCACCTTCAGCGGCGTCAGCCCTTCGCCGGGCAGATAGGTGCGCGGCAGGAGGTCCGGATACCACAGGATGGCGACGAACATCGCGGCGCTCACCAGCAGCACCCCGCCGATCAGCGGATAGCGCAGCGCCGCCGATCCCGGGCGCCAGGGCAGGGTTGCCGCCATCAGCAGGGAAACCGCCGCCATCAACCGGGCGCCGAGCCAGAAGGCAATGGCCTTCTCCGGCCCCGACGGCGTCACGAAATCGGGCATTCCCGCATAGGACAGCAGATGGCCGAAATCGAGCAGCGCCACACCGAGGAAACCGGTGGACAGGGCCAGCAGGGCCGGCGGAGTCTCCGCGGTGTGGGAATGCCAGCCGATGGCGAAGATCAGCGCCGCGACGGCGATGGCGAAGGTTTCGAAGAAGCTGTGCAGCGGCAGGTAATGCGCAATCTCCACCGAACCGGGGAGACGGGCGGCCTGAAGGACCAGCAGGAAGGGAATGAAGAGGATGACGAGCGTCGCGATGGCGCCGGGCGGTTTCGTGCGATTCTGCAACGACCCCGTCTTCGCTGGACCTGCTGACGTCATTTCGTCCCCCCTGGCCGCTTGATCGGTCGTCCGGTTCGCGGTGCTTATAACCCTTTTGCGTATATTAGAGCTTAACGGTATCGGCCGTCCATGCTCCGCCGCCCCCCGCCTTTCCGAAGGTTTGAAACACCGTGAAACATCCCTGCGGCGACTGTTCAATGTTCCATCCGCCGGGATCGGCCGGGGAAGTCGGGGCTTGGCGGATGTGGTGCATGCGGGCGGCCTTCAGGTTGGGGGAGGGGAGTGTATTTTACTCCAGCCCGTGAACGTCTGCGGGGGTGGCAGAGAAAATGCGCCACAAGTGTCTGAAAAGTAAGGAAAATTTCGATTGTCCGGCGGGGGGGGACTGTCCCGGCTACGGCTCCGACCGGGCATATGGGGGAGTGGTGTCAGGCTGATTGCCGGTCGGGCCTTCCGCCCTTATCCTCGACAGGGTCGGGCCTGTCGACCAATCGGGAAGGAAGCCGCATGTTCATCGCGATGAACCGTTTCAAGGTCCGTCACGGGGCCGAGCAGGAGTTCGAGGAGGTCTGGCTGAACCGCGAGGTCCATCTGCACAAGGTGCCGGGCTTCGTCGAATTCCACATGCTGCGCGGCCCGGACCGCGAGGAGTACCGGCTCTATTCCTCCCACACCGTGTGGGACTCGGAAGCCGCTTTCCAGGACTGGACGCGCTCTGAGGCCTTCCGCGATGCCCATGGCAATGCCGGCGCGCGCAAGCCGCTGTATGTCGGGCCGCCGGAGTTCGAGGGGTTCGAGGTGATCCAAACCGTGCCGCGCGATCCGAACGCCTGACCCCCAAAACAATTGAACCGACGGGAGGAGCCCCCATGCTGGAGTTGGTGATCGAGCAGCGCCGAAAGATCCTCGGCGGATTCGAAGTGGGGCGGATCCTGCCCTTCGTTCAGCGGCGGATGGTCGGCCCCTTCGTTTTCTTCGACCATATGGGGCCGGTCGATTTCGAGGTGGGCCTGCCCCGTGACGTCGACGTGCGCCCCCACCCGCACATCGGGCTGTCGACGGTCACCTACCTGTTCGAGGGCGAGATCATGCACCGTGACAGCGTGGGCTCCGAACAGGCGATCCGGCCGGGGGAGGTGAACTGGATGACCGCCGGGCGCGGCATCACCCATTCCGAACGGTTCGAGCGCGCCCGGATGGAAGGCGGGCGGATGCACGGAATCCAGGCCTGGATCGCCCTGCCCGAAGCGGATGAGGAGACCGATCCGGCCTTCAGCCATTACGGCACCGGCGACCTGCCGGTCTTCGAGGAGGGGGGAGTTCGCGGCCGGCTGGTGGCGGGTGAGGCCTTCGGCTCCAAGGCGGGGGTGAAGACCCATTCGCCGCTGTTCTACATCCACTGGGATCTCGCCCCCGGCGCCCGCGTGTCCTTGCCGGAAGACGGGTGGGAGCGTGCGGTCTATGTGGTGGCGGGAAGTGTGGAGGCCGAGGGTCAGCGCGTCGAAGCCGGTCGGATGATCGTCTTCGCTCCCGGCCAGCCGGCGCAGCTGACCGCCGCCACGCAGTCGGTCGTCATGGCCATCGGCGGCGAGCCGCTGGGTCAGCGTTTCATCGACTGGAACTTCGTGTCTTCATCGAAGGAGCGCATCGAACAGGCCAAGGCCGACTGGCGGGCGGGCCGGATGAAACTGCCGGACCTCGACGACGGCGAGTTCATCCCGCTGCCGGAGACGCCGAAGCCAGCCAATCCGATGTCGTGAGGGGGCTTCCCTCTCCCGTCCCGGGAGAGGGAAGGGGGCCATGCGGAGCATGGGAAGGGTGAGGGGGTGGGCACGAAGCCATGCGGTTCGGGAGTCTTGGATCACCCCTCACCCTCCCCGCCTTTGGCGGGTCCCCTCCCTCTCCCGGGGCGGGAGAGGGCACTGTCTCCTGTCCCCTTAAGGCCAATCAAACGTGGAAGCTCTCGCCGCAGCCGCAGCGGCCCTTTTCGTTCGGGTTCTTGAAGACGAAGCCGGTCTGGAACTTGTCGTCGACATAGTCCATCTCGCTGCCGATCAGGAACATGACGGCGGCCGGATCGATCAGGATGGTGACGCCCTTGTCCTCCACCACCTCGTCGAACTTCATCTTCTCCTTGGCATACTGAACGTCGTAGCTGAGGCCGGAGCAGCCGCGCGCCTTCACGCCGATGCGCAGGCCGACCATGTCGTCGGTGGCCTTGGACATCAGCGCCTTGACGCGCTCCGCGGCGGCGTCGGTGATCGTGAGCGCCTTGGGCAGGGAACGGGCCATGGTGACGGTCTCCTAATACGGCTCAGAACATATCCAGTTGCAGGCGGGCTTCTTCGGACATCATGCCCTGGTGCCAAGGCGGCTCCCACACCAGTTCGATCTTGACCTCGTTGACGTCCTCGACTCCCAGCACGGCTTGGCGCACCTGCTCGGGCAGTTCGCCGGCCACCGGACACATGGGGCTGGTCAGCGTCATATCAATCTCGACATTGCGCAGGCCATCCATGTCCACACGGTAGATCAGGCCGAGTTCCCAGATATCGACCGGGATTTCAGGGTCGTAGCAGGTCTTGATGGCCGCCACGACGCGATCCATGATCTCCTCCCGCGGGTCGAAGCCCTCGGGCGGCTTGGGCATCGGCGCGAAGTCCTTGGACTCGGAAGCCTCGGTCGCCGGGATTTCGCTTGCGGTCTGGGCCTTCAACTGCGCCTCGGCTTCGGCCGGGTTCGGGGCGATCGGGCGCTGCGTCAGGGTTTCATCGGGCATTTCGATCCCCCTTCCCTCAATACTGGTCGCTGGAGGCCGCAGCCTCGCCGTGGAGCGCCGCGTTCATCGCGTGCCAAGCCAGCGTCGCGCACTTCACCCGCACCGGGAACTGGCGCACGCCGGACATCACCATCAGCTTTTCCATGGTCTCGTCATCGACACCCTCGGGGATGTCGGGCTCGTCCTGGGTGCACAGCTCGTGGAAGGCGTGGAACAGCTTTTCCGCCTCGGCCGCACTCTTGCCGCGCACCAGCTCCGTCATCATCGAGGCGCTGGCGGTGGAGATGGCGCAGCCGCGGCCCTGGAAGGCCACGTCGTCCACAACCCCGTCCTTCAGGGTCAGATAGACCATGAAGCGGTCGCCGCACATCGGGTTCTCGCCCTTCGCCTCGCGATTGGCGTCGTCGGGATGGCGGAAGTTGCGGGGATTCTTGCCGTGGTCCAGGATCACTTCCTGATACAGCTCGCGCAGATCGTCCATCATGCTCCGAAGAACTCCTTGACCGCCTGGAGGGACTGGACGAGGGCGTCGGCTTCCTCCCGGGTGTTGTAGAGGCCGAAAGAGGCGCGGACGGTCGGTCCGACGTCGAACCGCTCGGCCAGCGGCTCGGCGCAATGGCGGCCGACGCGCACGGCGACGCCATACTGGTCGACGATGGTGCCGACGTCGTGCGGGTGCACGCCCTCCAGCGCGAAGGAGATGATAGGCCCCTTGCCGGGCGCGGTGCCGACGATGCGCAGGCCGTCGATCTGCGACAGCTGCTGCGTCGCGTATTGCAGCAGGTCGTGCTCGTGCGCGGCGATGGCGTCGCGGCCGAGAGCCTCGACATAGTCGATGGCGGCGCCCAGCCCGATGACCTCGGTGATCGGCGGGGTGCCGGCCTCGAAGCGCGAGGGCGGGGCCTTGAAGGTGGTGCCTTCGAAGCTGACGCTCTCGATCATGTCGCCGCCGCCCTGGTAGGGGGGCATCTTCTTCAACAGGTCGTACTTGCCGTAGAGCACGCCGAGACCGGTCGGGCCATAGAGCTTGTGCGCGGTGAAGACGTAGAAGTCGGCGTCGATGTCCTGCACGTCGACCGTGCCATGCACCACCGCCTGGCTGCCGTCGAACAGGACGGGCACGCCGCGCTCATGCGCCAGCTTGGCGATGGTCTTGGCCGGGGTGACGGTGCCCAGCACGTTGGAGCAGTGGGTGATCGCCACCAGCTTCGTGCGGTCGGACAGCAGGCTGCGGTAGGCGTCCATGTCGAGGACGCCGTCCTCGTCGCAGGGCACGACCTTGATGACGATCTTCTTCTCGGCCTGGAGCAACTGCCACGGAACGATGTTCGCGTGATGCTCCATGATCGACAGGATGACTTCGTCGCCTTCGTTCAGGAAGGTCCGGCCATAGCTGGCGGCCACGAGGTTGATCGCCTCGGTCGAGCTGCGGGTGAAGACGATGCAGCGGTCGTTCGGCGCATTCAGGAAGCGCGCCACCTTGGTGCGCACCGCCTCGAATTGGTCGGTCGCGGTCTGCGACAGGAAATGGACGCCGCGGTGGATGTTGGAGTAGTCCTCCTCCAGGAAGCGGGTCATGGCCTGGATGACCTGACGCGGCTTCTGGGCGGACGCCCCGCTGTCCAGATAGACCAGCGGCTTGCCGGGCTTTCCCTTCCTGGCGTGGACGCTGCGGGCGAGGATCGGGAAATCCTCCCGCACCCGCTGCACGTCGTAGGCTTGGTTCAGGATGGCATCGGACATGGTTACTTCTGCTCCTCCAGCCAGCCGGCGATGATCCCCTGGAAGGCGTCGCGGATCGACTCCTCGGCGATTTCCTCCAGCGATTCCGACAGGAATGCGCCGATCAGCAGACCCTGGGCGGTGTCGCGGTCGATGCCGCGGGCGCGCAGGTAGAACAGCGCGTCGTCGTCCAACTCGCCCGCGGTGCAGCCGTGGCTGCACTTCACGTCGTCGGCATGGATTTCCAGTTCCGGCTTGCTGTCGATCTCGGCCCCGTCGGACAGCAGCAGGGCGCGGTTCAGCTGATAGCCGTCGGTCTTCTGCGCGTC
>CBFGPE010000207.1:0-9417 GCA_965650625.1 uncultured Azospirillum sp.
TGATGGGCGAGGACCCCATCGGGACCGAACAGGTGAAGATCGAACCGCAGGGCGACCGCACCAAGGTCACGGTCACCGCCACAACGCGGGTGAAGGTGCTGTTCATCAACTTCCGTTACGACCATAAGCGGGAGGAAATGTGGAAGGGCGGCGTCCTGGACTCGATGACCGCCACCACCGACGACGACGGCACCCCGCACAAGATCGACATGGCGCGCGATGCCGGCGGTTACCGTCTGGTGGTGGACGGCAAGCCGCAGCAGGCACCGGCAAGCGCCCTGCCGTTGACGCTGTGGACGCCGGACGTGCTGAAGCACCGCGAGCTTCTGTCGGTGATCGACGCCGCCCCCTACAAGGTGGCTTCGCGCAAGATCGGGGCGGAGATCGTGGAGGCCGGCGGCAAGGCGATGGAGGCCGCCCACCACCGCATCGAGGGCGATGTGGAACGCGACCTGTGGTATGCGGCGGACGGCACGCTGCTGAAGACGCGCTTCAAACGCAGCGGCTATGATATCACCTATGTCCTGAAGTGATTTCTGCTGCTGATTTCCGTTTGAACGAGGACCCGATGCCCATCTTCCTGTTCCCCGACGACCCCTTCTGGAACGAGGAGGCCGATGCCGTGGAGTTCGCGGTGCAGGTCGGGGAATATCAGGGCCGGGTCTTCGTCACCCGCCGTACCCTGCAGGGCATCGTCGGCCATACGCCGAAGCCGGACGAGGCGGTTCAGCAGGTCTGCATGAACCGCCCCCTGTTCGAACGGGCGACCGAACAGCGCATCATGGCCCGCGCGCTCGATCCCGATGCCAACATCCACCTGACCGGCCGCGACCTTCACCGCGCGGCCGGCTGAACCGAAGACTCAGCGCCCAGCAATCAACGCAGATGGGCGTAGCGGCCGCGGAAATAGAGCAGCGGGTCGCCGTCCTCGCGTGAGGTCAGATTGCGGACCCGGCCCAGCACGATGACGTGATCGCCGCCGTCCAGCAGATGCTCGCGGTCGCATTCCAGCGTGGCGAGGCAGCCGGTCAGCAGGCGCACGCCGCCGCGGCCGGTGGTGGTCTCCAGCCCGGCCCAGCGCTCTTGCAGGTCGCGGCGGGAGAAGCGGTTCGACAGCTCCTCCTGGTCGGCGGCCAGGATGTTCACGGCGAAATGCGGCGCGACGTTGAACGCTTCGAACGACATCGCGGCACGGCCCAGGCAGAACTGCACCAGCGGCGGATCGAGCGACACGGACGAGAAGGAGTTCACCGTTACCCCCAGCGGCAGCCCGTCGGGCGCGATGGTGGTGATGACGGCGATCCCGGTGGCGAAGCAGCCGAGGGCGGAACGGAACGCAAGGGGATCGATCGGCTGTTCGGTGGTCATGACGTCCTGTGGTGTGGGCCGAGGTGGAGGGGCGAGCGGAGAAGAGGGCAGGGGACCGGTGCAAGGGCCCCAGCATGGCCGAAGATGACACTGAAGGTAGGAAATACCGCGAATTAATCCAGCACGCCATCCGGTGCAAGCCGCATCTCCGTCGCATCCCCGCTGCATCTCCTCTGGGGGGCAACGTCGTTAAACGGATCTTAATCAAACCCGGTCAGGGTTTTGCCGCGGCGGACGGCCGCCGCGTCCACCGCGGCGCCGCGCGCGGAAATCGGCCTTCGGGCCTCGAACCATTCGCCACGGCCAGGGCATGAGCGGGAATTCCGGCGGCGACGAGCGGCCAATCATCATCAAGAAGAAGAAGGGCGGGCACGGCGGCCACCATGGTGGCGCGTGGAAGGTGGCCTATGCCGACTTCGTGACCGCGATGATGGCCTTCTTCCTGCTGCTGTGGCTGCTGAACGTCACCACTTCGGACCAGCGTAAGGGTATCGCTGACTATTTCTCGCCCGTGTCGGTCAGCCGCGAACAGTCCGGCTCCGGCGGCATGCTGGGCGGCAAGACCATCACCGTGCCGGGTGCGCAGATCTCCCCCAGTTCGCCGATGTCGGCCGACGTGCCGGTGTCGGGTCCGCCCGGCTATTCGTCGCAGCAGACCGACGATGCCGACGATCCGACCGAATCGGCGGTCGGACCCGGACAGGGAACCGGTCCGGGAAAATCGGGCAAGGACGCCGCCGCCAACGGTGCGTCGGATGCCGATGTCGCCGACCAGAAGCCGAACGAGACCCGCGCCGAATTCCAGAAGCGGATGGAGGAGATGGCCAAGCAACTGGGCATCCCCGGCCAGAAGCCCGGCGAGAAGCTGTCCGACTTCGGCGAGCGGGTGAAGGAGGCGATGGACAGCCTGCAGGGCGCGGCCAAGGAGGCCCGCCAGTTCCAGCAGGCCGCCACCGAGATCCGACAGGCGATCCAGTCGGTGCCGGAACTGGAGCCGCTGGCGCAGAATCTGATGATCGACCAGACGCCGGAGGGCTTGCGCATCCAGATCGTCGATCAGGACCGCGTTTCGATGTTCCCCGGCGGCTCCGGTCAGATGTATCCGCAGACCCGCCAACTGGTGCAGCAGGTGGCGAAGGCGCTGTCGAAGCTGCCCAACAAGCTGTCGATCAGCGGCCACACCGATTCCACCCCGTTCCCCGCCGGATCCGGCCGCGACAACTGGGATCTGTCGACCGAGCGGGCCAATGCCACCCGCCGCGCCCTGCTGGCCGGCGGCATCGACCCGTCGCGAATCCAGGATGTCGTCGGCAAGGCCGACCGCGACCCGCTGGTCGCCGATCAGCCCAACAGCCCGCGCAACCGCCGCATCACCATGGTCCTGCTGCGCGAGACCCAGGCGGCACCCGCGGCCGGCGGTCAATCCGGTGGCGGTGGCGCTCCCACCAAAGCACGATAAATCTTCGGTGCCGCCGGTACTTTGGCGCTAATTTCCGGAATCGGCCGCGTCCGAATTCTTGCTTTGTCATCGCGTCGCACAACAGCACGCGCGTTTGCCCTGTTCAAAACGCGCGGCGATGGGTCATACTTCCTGCACAATGCGACATGGCCGGGGCGATGCCGCCCGGCCCGCGATGATCGGTCAGATACAAGCGCGGGGGAGTCTGTGAGCGTACCCGAGGGCAAACCGTCCGACCTTTTGTCATCCTACAATCCTGGCCTGTACTTCGACGAATTGTTCGGAGCCATGGATTTGCCGGCCGAACATACGGCGCTGATCCGCCAGAGGCTGGCTGCGCTCGATTTCGATGAACTGCGCCGCCGCGCGCAGGATGCGGAGCGGGAGCTTTACAATCTCGGCATCACCTTCATCGTCTATTCCGACAAGGACGCCGTCGACCGCATCCTGCCGTTCGACGTCATCCCGCGGGTGATCTCCGCACCGGAATGGAAGCATCTGGAGGCGGGCGTCACGCAGCGGGTCGCCGCGCTGAACCTGTTCCTGCACGACATCTATCACGACCAGAAGATCCTGAAGGACGGGGTGATCCCGCGGGATCTGGTCGAGGGGAACCATAATTTCCGCCCGCAGATGATCGGGCTGGACGTTCCCTTCAACACCTACATCCACATCATGGGCACCGATCTGGTGCGCGACCGTCACGGCACCTTCCGCGTGCTGGAGGACAATGGCCGCGTTCCGTCCGGCGTCTCCTATGTCGTGGAGAACCGCCATATGATGCAGCGGGTCTTCCCCGACCTGATGCAGGACATCGGCATCCGCCCGGTGGACAATTACGGCCACAAGCTGCTCGACGCCATGATGGAGATCGCGCCGGTCGACGATCCCCAGGTGGTTCTGCTGTCGCCGGGCACCTACAACTCGGCCTATTTCGAGCACATCTTCCTGGCGCGCGAGATGGGCGTGCCGCTGGTGGAAGGGCGCGATCTGGTGGTGGACAACGACCGCGTCTTCATGAAGACGACCAACGGTCTCGCTCCGGTCCATTCGATCTACCGCCGGCTGGACGACGCCTTCCTCGATCCCAGGGCCTTCAACCCCGACAGTCTGCTGGGCGTGCCCGGCATTCTGGAGGCCTACCGCAAGGGCAACGTCGCGCTGGCGAACGCCATCGGCACCGGCGTGGCCGACGACAAGGCGGTCTACTGCTATGTCCCGCGGATGATCAAATACTACCTGGACCAGGACCCGATCATCCCCAACGTCGACACCCGCATCTGCCGCGAGGCCGACGCCCTGCAATACACGTTGGACAATCTCGCCGATCTGGTGGTGAAGCCGGTGGGCGAGGCCGGCGGCTACGGCATCACCATCGGTCCGCGCGCCAGCAAGGCAGAACTGGAGGATTGCCGGGCCAAGCTGCTGGCCGATCCGTCCAACTACATCAGCCAGCCGGTCGTCGACCTGTCGGTCTGCCCGACCGTCTGCGATGACGCCATCGAGCCGCGCCACGTCGATCTGCGTCCCTTCGCCATCACCGGCAAGAGCACCTGGGTCCTGCCCGGCGGCCTGTCGCGCGTGGCGCTGAAGAAGGGCACGCTGATCGTCAATTCGTCCCAGGGCGGCGGCTCCAAGGACACCTGGGTTCTGGAAGGTGGTGCGGCATGAACCTGCTGTCCCGTTACGCCGAGTGCATTTTCTGGATGGCCCGCTACATGGAACGGGCCGAGAATCTGGCCCGCATCATGGACGTGCACGAAACCTTCGCGCGCGACACCCGCGGGGCCACCAACTGGTTCTCCATCGTCCAGCTGAACGCCGACGAGAAGGACTTCTTCAGCCGCCATGACCGCCCGACGGCGGAGGCGGTGATCCATTATTATATGTTCGACGGGCAGAACCAGAACTCGCTACTGTCGATGCTGCGGATGGCGCGGGAGAACGCGCGCACCCTGCGTCCCTGGATTTCGACGGAGATGTGGACGCAGATCAACGTGTTCCACAACAAGCTGCTGGAGATGTCGGTCAAGGACGTGGCGGCGCAGAACCTGTCCAAGGTCTGCACCTGGATCAAGGAGGAATGCCAGACCCACACCGGCATCACCGAGGGCACCTTCTACCGCGATCAGGGCTGGTACTTCTACCAGATGGGCAAGTATATCGAGCGGGCGGACCAGACCACGCGCCTGCTCGACATCAAGTACCACACGCTGCTGCCATCGCCGGCCGAAGTCGGGTCCACGCTGGACGTCAGCCAGTGGACGACGGTCCTGCGCTGCACCGCCGGCTACCACGCCTTCCGCCGCGTCTATCCCCGCGGCATGTCGCCGACCACGGTTGCCGGCTTCATGCTGTTCAACGAGGGGTTCCCGCGCTCCGTCGTGATGTGCGTGCGGCAGATCGACGGGGTGCTGACGCGGATGCGCTCGCGCTATGACCTGCGTGGCGGATCGGCAGCGATGGAGCGGGTGGACGAGTTGCTGGCCGCGCTGCTGTCCCGCCCGATCGATGCCGTGCTGCGTGACGGTCTGCACGAATATCTCGATTGGATACAGCTGCAGCTGAGCATTGTGACCACGGAGATCGCGCAAGCCTTCTTCGGCGTACAGCCTCCTCTGGCAGTTCAAAGCCAGTCGCAGTAAGCTCGGGTCCGGCGGAGGGGATTCACGCTCCTCCGCCTCCTCCTCACTGTCGTGGTGGTTGTCGGTCAGAATGTCGGTCATCCAGCCGCCGCAGCGTCCATTGCAGCAATTCTTCCGGTCGGGGCCGATGCCCTGCCCCTATCTGCCCGGACGTGTGGAACGCAAGTTGTTCACCCGCCTGATCGGTCCCTTCGCGACCGAGGTGAACTCCACCCTGTCGCGCGCCGGCTTCCGCCGCAGCCACGACATCGTCTATCGCCCGGTCTGCCCCAACTGCCAGGCCTGCGTGCCGGTGCGCGTCCCGGTGGCGGAGTTCGTGCCGACCCGGTCGCAGCGTCGTGTGCTGAAGCTGAATGAAGGGGTGACGCTGGCGGAACGCCCGGCCTATGCCACGTCGGAGCAGTACCGGCTGTTCGCGCTCTACCAGAACTCCCGCCACGGCGATTCCGACATGGCCCGCATGGCGATGGGCGATTTCGCCGCCATGGTGGATGAGGGCAGAGCGGACACCAACCTGCTGGAGGCGCGCGATGAGCGCGGCCAGCTGGTCGGCTGCATGCTGACCGACCGGCTGGCGGATGGCTATTCGGCGGTCTACAGCTTCTACGACGCCGCGCAGGACCGCCGCAGCCTGGGCACCTTCATGATTTTGGGCCTGATCGAGCGGGCGCGGCTGGCCGGCATGCCCTATGTCTATCTCGGCTACTGGATCGCCCACAGCCGCAAGATGGCTTACAAGGCGAAGTTCCATCCGCTGGAATGCCTGGGCGAGGACGGCTGGCGCCCTGCCGAGATCGCTCCGGACACGGACGAGCTGATCAGGGATGGAGAGTAGAGGCATCGCCGCCGTACGGTCGGCGATGCTCCCTTCTCCCGATGACCGCCGGCGTCAGGCTGCCTTGATGTCGCTCAGGAACTTCTCGACATCGCGGCGCATCAACTCCGCCTGCTTGGACAGTTCGCTGGCGGCGCCCAACACCTGACCGGCGGCGCTGCCGGCTTCGCCTGCGGCTTGAGTGACCTGGACGATGCTGCCGGTCACCTCCTGTGTGCCGGCGGCGGCCTGCTGGACGTTGCGGGAAATCTCGTTGGTCGCCGCACTCTGCTCCTCGATCGCGGCGGCGATGCCGGTGGTGATGTCGTTGATGTTGCCGATGGTGCCGCCGATGCCGGTGATCGCGGTCACCACGCCCTGCGTCGTCTGCTGGATGGCGCCGATCTGGCCGGCGATCTCCTCCGTCGCCTTGGCAGTCTGGCCGGCAAGGCTCTTTACCTCGCTGGCCACCACGGCAAAGCCCTTGCCAGCTTCTCCCGCCCGCGCCGCTTCGATGGTGGCATTCAGGGCCAGCAGATTGGTCTGGCTGGCGATGGAATTGATGAGTTCGACCACCGCCCCGATCCGCTGGGCGGCATCGGCGAGGCCACGCACCACGTCGCTGGTCTGCGCCGCCTCCGTCACCGCCTTGCCGGCGATGTCGGCGGAGCGGGCGATTTGGCTGCCGATCTCGCGGATGGAGCTGGCCATTTCCTCGGTCGCGGTCGCGACCGTCTGAACGTTGGCGCTGGTCTGCTCGGCGGCCGACGCCACGACGGTGGCCTGGCTGCTGGTCTGCTGCGCCATCGCCGACATGGCGTGCGCGGTGGCGTCCAGTTCCGACGCGGCCGACGCCACAGTGCGCAGGGCGGTGCTGGACGAAGTCCCGAAGGAGGCCAGCAAACGCTCGATCGCCGCGGTGCGCCGTGCCTTGGCCTGCTGTTCAACAGCCTCGGCAGCGGCAAGGCGGTCGGCCTCGATCAGGCCGTCCTTGAAGATCTGGACCGCCCTGGCCATGGCGCCCAACTCGTCCTTTCGCTCCGTTCCATCGACGGCAACCGATAGTTCCCGGTTCGCCAGACGCCCCATGGTCATGGTCAGGTTTTGGATCGGCCGCACCACGGTGGACAGCATCGAAGCGGCGATGCCAATGCAGATCACGGCGACCAGTCCAGATGAGATCATGGTAAGAGTTTTACTGCTTTCATACAGATTTTGACCTTGATCAGCTGCCTTCGCTCCCTCACTCGTATTAAAGTCGATCAGCTTCTGCAAAAAATCTTTCGAGTTCCCGTACTGTTCTCTTGCTTGACCGCGGAAAATGTTGGCGGCTTCTTCGGTTTGGTTTTGCGCGAGGTCGGAAGAAGAACGGTTTTGCTGGTGTTCAGATAGCTGTTCCACGCCGATTTGAACGCCTGATAGGTTTCGGTCTCGTATCCCGGAGTCAGCATGGCCACATAGGTCTTATCGGCCTTTTCAAATGACTTAAGAATTTCATCCATGGTGTTTTCTTCGGCACGCATGCCTTCATCCGACGTCGAGATGATGTGCGCACCCTCGATGATACGATAGTAATCGAACAGCGTGTAAAGATTGGCGACCGCGCCGACGGAGGGAAGCCAATTGTTTCGGATGTCGAGAGACTTATCATTCATCGACGACATCTGCAGGATAGAGAAGCCTCCAAACGCGATAAACATGATGATGACTGCTGTAAAGGAAGCGATCGACTTCATTCGAACGGTCATGTTCGATAGCCACGTCATTCCCCGTCTCCTGCAAAAGCATTGGTGCTGATTGGGTGAGGCCCTAAAGCTGGGCGACGCCCTATCTTCGCGCCTCTTTGGACGTCTTCGATACGGCGACTGAAAAGCTAAGCAAGGACTGCGCCATCGCGCTCGGGATTGTGGAGTTGCAAGAAAGGCAATGGATTGGCCGGCGACGATCGGTCTGACGATCAACCCGCAACCTATGAGACCCGACTGGGGGCGTGGCGAGTTGACGCAGACGGTGCGAATTGCAACGCATTCCGCAGTATGCATCTACGGGATTCTACGTAGCTCCAACGTAGCCCTTGCCGCTGGGGGGCGGGAAGGGAATAGTCCCGTCCAATCCTATCTTTTGGTATACCCTCCAACCGAGAGAGGGTTGCTACCTGTCGCGCGTGCGCGGCTGCAACAAAAGCAAAAGGGGACGGCCCAAGCCGCGCCCCCGCAACAGGGAGGTTTCTCCTTTGAGAGGTCTGCTCAGACTAAGCGGGCTGATCGATGCCATGAACGAAGGCATCGGCAAGCTCGCCTACTGGCTCGTGCTGGTCGCGGTTGCGGTCAGCGCCGTCAACGCGGTGGTCCGCTATGGACTGAACACCAGCTCTAATGCGTGGCTGGAACTGCAATGGTATCTGTTCTCGGGCGTGTTCCTGCTGTGCGCAGGCTATACCTTCTTGCGCAATGAACACATCCGCATCGACATCATCCTCGGCCGCTTTTCCAAGCGGGTGCAGGCCTGGGTCGACGTCTTCGGCATCATCTTCTTCATGTTCCCGATGACGCTCCTGATCATGATTCTGTCCTGGCCGATGTTCATGGACAGCTTCGTCACCGATGAGATGTCGAGCGACGCCGGCGGCCTGATCCGCTGGCCCGTGAAGCTTCTGGTCCCGGTCGGTTTCTTCCTGCTCACCGCGCAGGGTGTTTCGGAACTGATCAAGCGCATCGCTTTTCTCACCGGCCATCGCAAAGAGCCGGGCGAGAAGATGCACAGCCATTCCTAAGGACCGGGAGCGCCCCCCAGATGGTCGAGTTCGTAACCGCCAACATGGCGCCGCTGATGTTCGGCGCGCTGGTGTTCTTCCTGTTGATGGGTTTCCCGGTCGCCTTCGCGCTTGCCGCGAATGGACTGGTCTTCGGTCTGATCGGCATCGAACTGGGTCTTCTGACCCCGGCGCTGATGCAGGCGCTGCCGGAACGCGTGTTCGGCATCATGCGCAACGACACGCTGCTGGCGATCCCATTCTTCACCTTCATGGGCCTGATCCTCGAACGATCGGGCATGGCCGAGGATCTGCTCGATACCATCGGGCAGCTGTTCGGTCCGATCCGTGGCGGTCTGGCCTATGCGGTGATCTTCGT
>CBFGPE010000208.1:0-9085 GCA_965650625.1 uncultured Azospirillum sp.
GGCATCTTGCGCACCCAGATCGGCGCCAAGGTCAGGTTCTCCAGCACGGTCAGGTGCGGGAACAGGTTGAAGTGCTGGAACACCATGCCGACTTCGCGGCGGACCAGCTCGATGTTCTTCAGGTTGTTGGTCAGCTCGATCCCGTCGATGACGATCGTGCCCTTCTGATGCTCCTCAAGCCGGTTCAGGCAGCGGATCATCGTCGATTTGCCCGACCCCGACGGGCCGCAGACGACGATGCGCTCGCCCTTCTGGACATTGAGGTTGATGTTCTTCAGGACGTGGAACTCGCCGTACCACTTGTTGACGCCCGTGCAGCGGATGATCTCCTCGCCGCTGAGGGTGTGCTTCGGCTTGGTGCCCTGGGACATGGCCTGGGACATGGGTCTTGCGTCTCCCTTGACGGCGTTGATCTAGCGGCGGTGGCCGCGGTTCAGGTCGCGTTCCAGCTTCTGGCTGTATTTCGACATGCTGAAGCAGAAGATCCAGTAGATCACGCCGATGAACAGATAGGCCTCGCGGTAGAAACCGCGCCAGGACGGGTCGGACAGCGCGGCCTTCGCGGTGCCGAGCAGGTCGTACAGGCCGATGATGATGACGAGCGAGGTGTCCTTGAAGAAGCTGATGAAGGTGTTCACCAGCGGCGGGATGGCGATGGCCAGCGCCTGCGGCAGGATGATCTTGCGCATCTTCTGCCAATAGCTGAGCCCCAGCCCGTCGGCCGCCTCATACTGCCCCTTCGGGATCGCCTGCAGGCCGCCGCGAATCGCTTCCGCCATATAGGCGGCGGCGAACATGATGAAGGCGATCTGCGCGCGCAGCAGCTTGTCGACGGAAACGCCGTTCGGCAGGAACAGCGGCAGCATCACCGACGCCATGAACAGCAGGCTGATCAGCGGCACGCCACGGATCAGTTCGATGTAGGTGACGCACAGCACCTTCACCGCCGGCATGTCCGACCGCCGGCCCAGAGCCAGCAGGATCGACATCGGGAAGGCGACGGCCAGACCGATCACCGACAGGATGATGGTCAGCGGCAGGCCGCCCCACAGCGTGTTCTCGACATAGGTCAGGCCAAAGACACCGCCCCACATCAGGATCGCCACCAACGTCAGCCCGGCGGCCCAGACCAGCCCGAACCACGGCTTCCAGAACCGGCGGTCGCAGCTGGCGACCAGCAGCGCGATGAAGACGCAGATGGTCAGCAGCGGCCGCCACTGCTCCTCCCACGGGAACATCCCGAACATGATGAAGCGCAGCTTCTCGCCGATGAAGCCCCAGCAGGCGCCGCCGGCATCCTGCCGGCAGACCGTGGAGGTCGAATCGAAGCCATGCGCGTTGACCAGCAGCCATCCAACGAAGGGCGGGATCGCCGAGACCAGCAGCGCCAGGACCAGAATGGTCAGGATGGCGTTGTACCAGGTGTTGAACAGGTTGCTCCGCAGCCACGCGATGGGGCCGACGGTGTTGGCCGGCGGACGCTCGTCCGGCAGGCCGACGCTTTGCACGTTGTCGGTCATGGCCGTTACCGCTCCACCAGCGCGATGCGCTTGTTGTACCAGTTCATGAAGATCGAGATGCTGAGGCTGATGACCAGATAGGTGCCCATGATCATCGTCACGCCTTCGATCGCCTGACCGGTCTGGTTCAGGGTCGTGTTGGCGATCGACACCAGATCGGGATAGCCGATGGCCAGCGCCAACGAGCTGTTCTTCATCAGGTTCAGATACTGGCTGGTCAGCGGCGGCACGATCACGCGCAGCGCCTGCGGCAGGATCACCAGACGCAGCGTCGGACCGCTGGGCAGGCCCAGCGCGCGCGCCGCCTCGGTCTGGCCCCAGTTGACCGCCTTGATGCCGCTGCGCACGACCTCGGCGATGAAGGCCGCGGTGTAGAGCGTGAGGCCTGTGAGGATGGCGAAGAACTCGGGCGAGATCGCGAGGCCGCCGGAGAAGTTGAAGCCGGCCAGCTTCGGCATGTCGAGCGCCACTGGCGCCCCGCCGGCGATCCAGGTCAGGAACGGCAGGCCGAGAATCAGGCCCAGCGCTGTCCAACCCACGGGGAAAGGCTGTCCGGTACGAGCCTGCCGCGCCTTGGCCCAGCGCGACATGCCCCAGGCGGCGACGATGCCGACCAGCAGGGCGATGCCCATCTCGGCCCAAACCGGATCGGCGAGCGGCACGGGGAAGCGCAAGCCGCGCTGCGACAGGTAGACGCCCGGAATCGGGTTCAGCGCCTGGCGCACGGCCGGCAGTCCGTCCGACACCAGCGCGTACCAGAAGAACAGCTGCAGCAGCGGCGGGATGTTGCGCACGATCTCGACATAGGTCGAGGCCAGCTTGGCGATCAGCCAGTTGCTGGACAGTCGGGCGACGCCGATGACCGTGCCGATGATCGTCGCCAGGATGATGCCGATGACCGACACCTTCAATGTGTTCAGCACGCCGACCAGGAAGGCCCGGCCATAGGTGTCCTTCGGCGAATAGTCGATCAGCGACTCGCCGATGCCGAAGGCCGCTTCACGCCCCAGGAAATCGTAACCGGTCGCGATCGATCGCCGCGCGAGGTTGTCGAGCGTGTTGGAAATAAGGAACCAGCCGACCAGAACGACCGCGCCGACCACCAGGATCTGGTAGACGATGGCACGGAACGTCGGGTCGCTGAGGGAAATGGATACGCCACCCGGCGGCGGAGCGCCTTGGGTGGTCCGGGTCTCGGTCGCCACGGACTACTCTCCCCCAACCATCGCGCCCCATACGGTGCCCACGCGGTCCCGGACGTTTTCCGGGCATTTCCCACACCGTAGGGGATGCGACATGTCTCCCAATGCGGTCAGATGCGCGGGCGTTTCGCTGACACCCTTCGCGACCGCTCCTCTACCGGAAGGCCGCCCCGGCAGGTTCCCGACGGGCGGCCTTCAAACGGTGGTTTGGCTTACCGGAACGGCTGCGCGTACATCAGGCCGCCCTTGGTCCACAGCGCGTTCAGGCCGCGCTCCAGCTTCAGCGGGGTGCCCGGGCCGACGTTGCGATCGAAGATCTCGCCGTAGTTGCCGACCTTCTTCACGATGTTGTAGGCCCACTTCTCGTCCAGGCCCAGAGCCTTGCCCATGCCCGGCGAGGTGCCGAGGAAGCGCTGGATGTCCGGGTTCTTGGAGTTGGCGAACTCGTCGATGTTCTTGGAGTTGATGCCGAACTCTTCCGCCTGGATGGTCGCGAACACCGTCCACTTCACGATGTCGAACCACTGGTCGTCGCCGTGGCGCACGGCCGGGGCCAGCGGCTCCTTGGAGATGACTTCCGGCAGGATGACATGGTCTTCCGGAACCGGCGCGACACCGGCGCGGGTGCCGGCCAGACCGGACACGTCGGTCGTCAGCACGTCGCAGCGGCCGGCGAAATAGGCGGCATTCACCTCGTCGTTCGACTCGATGACGACCGGGTTGTAGGTCATGTTGTTGGCGCGGAAATAGTCCGCGAGGTTCAGTTCGGTGGTGGTGCCGGACTGGACGCAGACGGTGGCGCCGTTCAGTTCCTTGGCGCTCTTCACGCCCAGCTTCTTCGGAACCATGAAGCCCTGGCCGTCATAATAGGTGACGGGGGCGAAGTTCAGGCCGACTGAGGTGTCGCGGGTCAGCGTGGCGGTGGTGTTGCGCGACAGCAGGTCGACTTCGCCCGACTGGATGGCCGGGAAGCGCTGCTGCGCCGACAGCGGGGTGAACTTGACCTTGTTCGGGTCGTTGAAGATGGCGACGGCGACGGCACGGCAGTAATCGACGTCGAGGCCGGTCCAGTTGCCGGCGCTATCGGGGTTGCCGAACCCGGGCAGGCCGGCATTGACGCCGCACTGCACAAAGCCGCGCTGCTTGACGGTATCGAGCGTGGCAGCACCGGCGGCGGCGCTGGCGGTAATGACCACAGCCGCCGCGGCGGCGGCGAGAAGCCCTGACTTCATAATTATTAACTCCACCCTGTTCTTGCGTTCTTCGCATTTGAGCGGTCTGACGACGCGCCGACCACGCCGGCCATGTGAACTCCGGAGAACCCCAGGGAGTCCCAATGGGGTGCCCCTGTGGGGATCGCGACGCAGCCATGCGCGTGGGACAAGAGTGTATCAACTTGATCCCGCTTGTCGAATCATCCGTGCATTTGTGGTGATACCAGACTATACCGCCCGCTGACGGCACTTCGGCGCAATCGGAGTTGGCCGCAGGGCCTTCGGAATGACACAATGTTCGGCTCCGCCGCACCGGAATGCCGCACCAGCCAAACGGACAGTCGATGAAGGACGTCACGAAGGACACGATTCTCGTTCATGCCGGCCGCGATCCGCGGAACAACCACGGCATCGTCAATCCGCCGGTCTATCACTGTTCGACCGTGCTGTTCCCGACGCTGGACGCGCTGGAGGAAAGCGACCGCAACACGCTGGAAGGCGTGCATTACGGCCGCATGGGCACCCCCACCACCTTCGCCTTCGAAGAGGCGGCGGCGGCGCTGGAGGGCGGATACAAGGCGGTGAACACCGGCTCCGGCCTCGCCGCCATCGCCATCGCGCTTTCCGCCTTCACCAAGGCCGGCGACCATGTGCTGATCACCGACAGCGCCTATGGCCCCACCCGCCGCTTCGCCAAGGAGACGCTGGCGCCCTACGGCGTGGAGGTCGAGTTCTACGATCCCTGCATCGGCGCCGGCATCTCCGCGCTGCTGCGGCCGAACACCAGCGTGGTCTTCCTCGAATCGCCGGGCTCTCTGACCTTCGAGGTGCAGGACGTGCCGGCCATCGCCGCCGCGGCCAAAAAGGTCGGCGCCACGGTGATGATCGACAACACCTGGGCGACGCCGCTGTTCTTCCGCCCCTTCGACCATGGCGTCGACCTGTCGATCCATGCCGCCACCAAATATATGGTCGGCCATGCCGACGCGATGCTGGGCGTGATCACCTGCCGGGACGAGGAAAGCTGGACCGCGGTGAAGAAGGCCGCCACCCGCTTCGGCGTCTGCGGCGGGCCCGACGACCTCTATCTCGGCCTGCGCGGCCTGCGCACCCTGTCGGTGCGGATGCGCCAGCATCAGGAAAGCGCGCTGGCGCTCGCCGACTGGCTGGCCGCCCGGCCGGAGGTGACGCGCGTGCTGCACCCCGCCCGCCCCGACTTCCCCGGCCACGAGCTGTGGAAGCGCGACTTCACCGGATCGAGCGGCCTGTTCTCCATCATCATCGATCAGGTGCCGCGCAAGGCGCTGGCGGCGATGCTCGACGGGATGGAGCTGTTCGGCATGGGCTACAGCTGGGGCGGGTTCGAAAGCCTGATTCTGCCGACACGGCCGGCCGCGGTGCGCTCCGCCACCCGCTGGACCGATCCGGGGCAGGTTCTGCGCCTGCATGCCGGCCTGGAAAGCCCCGACGACCTGATCCGCGATCTCGAGGCCGGCTTCAGCCGGATGGCCGCCGCCCTCTGAGCGGCGGACGTGTGAAGGAGTGATTTGCCATGACGGACACGCCGTCGACCGATGTCGGCCCCTATGACGAGGTGCTGGCCGCCATCCGCTTCACCGGCGACGGGCTGGTGCCGGCGATCGCCCAGGCCGAGGGCACCGGCGAAATTCTGATGATGGCCTGGATGAACCGCGACGCGGTGGTGGAGACCTTGTCCACCGGCCGCGTCTGCTATTGGTCGCGGTCGCGCGGCGGGCTGTGGCGCAAGGGCGAGACCTCCGGACAGGTGCAGCGGCTGAAGGACTTCCGGGTGGATTGCGACGGCGACACCCTGCTGCTGGTCGTCGAACAGGACGGCGTGGCCTGCCACACCGGCCGGCGCAGCTGCTTCTATCGGGCCTGGAGGGACGGAAAGCTGGAAACCATCCAGGAGGTCGAAACCGATCCGGCCATTCTCTACGGTGGGCATTCGCACAGCCACGGCTGAGCGCGAGGACAATGGGGACGCGGTTCGGCGCCGCTGCCGGATTTCTTGATCCACATCAAAGCGGCACCCCCACCGAAGGGTATATACAGCTTCTTGTCTCTAACCCTCCCTGTATATGACTGCACCGGGCGCTCCTTTGGACGCCCGGTTATTTTTTGCCCACGCCCCCGGATCCGCAATCGCGGACAGCGGAACGCGCATTTGCGCCGCCGATCCTCTTTCGGACGATCCGTTCCGACAGTGCCTTTGCCTGCGGCCTACCGCCCTCCCCGGCCGCACACCACCTTCGGCCGGCGTCCCTGTGCCCTTCCGCCGGCTTAAACCTGCCCATAGGAGGAGCAAAGTCCCTGTTCCGTCACAGAAAGATCCCGCTTTGGATCACAAATTCATCGAATAAAGAAACATTAAAGATGATAAATCCAATCAAGCTTCAGTTATCTGTGTCATCTCTCCCTGTCTCGTTTGTACTGCCCCTTTATCGCTTTTCGACCGCCCCGGCCCCATGGTTAACATCTGGTTAATCGTTAACAGCACGTTAACGGCACTGATGGAGAGACGCCATGCGCCAGTTTTGGGGGACTTCGAACAACGACGCCATGACCGGCACCGCCTATGACGACCGGATCGACGGTCTCGATGGCGACGACCGCGCCAACGGCGCCGGCGGTAACGATCAGCTGTATGGCGAACGCGGCAATGACTCGCTGATCGGCGGGCTGGGCAACGATCAGCTCCATGGTGGCGACGGCAATGACTGGCTCGGCGATCCCTATGGCGGCAACGAGGCTGGCAACGATTCGATGTGGGGCGATGCCGGCAACGACCAGCTGTTCGGTGGCGACGGCAACGATTGGCTGAACGGCGGCACCGGCGACGACATCGTCAAGGGGATGCGCGGCGACGACACGATGATCGGCGGCGCCGGCAACGACACGCTGTATGACAGCTATCGCGATGGGGGCGCCGACCTGTTCCAGCCGGGCACCGGCAACGATCTGATGGTCAGCTACACCGACGGGCAGGTCGACCGCTTCCTGATGGAGCAGGCCCCCGGCGGCTTTGGGCAGGACACCATCAACTATTTCGAAAAGGGGGTCGACCAGATCGAGTTCCATGGCTACGCCGCGTGGGAGATGGGCATGACCAGCAGCGGCTTGACCTCGGTCTTCACCTTCACCGATGGCTCGTCGCTGACCGTGGACCAGATCGGGCTCAGCGCCGGTCACGATTTCATCTTCACCTGACCTGTCCGGATGGGGGGCTTTCGTGGACGATGGGGTCACCCCGTCGGCGCGAGGGACCTCCGGCCACGCTCGTGCTGTTTTAGGAGCGGACACTTCCGCGCCGTCAGCAAAAGGGCCAAGACCGATGGATCACCGCCGCCTTTCCCTGCGCAAGCCCTTCCCCAGCCTGTCGGCTCTGGCCATCCTGCCGGTTCTGGCCCTGCCGGTTCTGGCATTGGGCGCCTGCGCCAGTTCCGACATGGGCGGCGTCCCATCGGCTGAGGTGGCGACCAAGCCGCCGGTGGAACTCGTCGGATTGACCGTGCAGACGCCCGACGGCCGCCGCATCCTCGGCAACGTCAGCGATCTCGTGATCGGGCCGACCAACCGGGTGGAACAGGCGATCGTCACCGTCGGCGCCCCGCGCTACCCGAACGAACACAAGGTGATGGTCGCCAGCGACAATCTGCGCTACGCCCGCAACCGTCAGGCCGTGATCCTGACCGGCATGACGGCGGAGGATTTCGCCGCCCTGCCGCCCGTCGCCGGAAGCGACCGCATGGTCTCGCTCGGCAGCGGCGGCGCTCTCCCCTCTACCGGAACCGCGCCGACCAACTGGGCCGGTGCGACCAAGTCACGCTGACCCTTTCCCATTCGACCGTGCATCAACAAGAAAGGGGCCGGAAAAACCGGCCCCCTTTTGCGTGTCCAGGCTTGGTGACGACGGACGTCACTTGCCCTGAAGTTGCCGCATGATGTCGTCGTTCGGGCTCGACTCCGGCTGTGCCGGAGCGCCGAAGGGCGGAGCGACTTCCTGGTTGTCGAAGGCCGGGATTTCGATCTTCACGTTGTCCAGGTTGATCTTCGGTCCCTTGTCACGGCCGGCATCGACCAGCTGCGGGAAGGAGATGACGATGATCACCATAATAATCTGGATGAAGACGAACGGAACCGCACCCCAGTAGATCTGACCGGTGGTGATCTTCGCGATCGTCTTCCCGGTGATCTTGTCGATGTAGTCGGTCTTCGGCGCCACCGACCGCAGGAAGAACAGCGCGAAGCCGAAGGGCGGGTGCATGAAGCTGGTCTGCATGTTGACGCCCAGCAGCACGCCGAACCAGATCAGGTCGATGCCCAGCTTGTCCGCCACCGGCCCCAGCAGGGGGACGATGATGAAGGCCAATTCGAAGAAGTCGAGGAAGAATGCCAGGACGAAGACCAGGATGTTGCAGACGATCAGGAAGCCCACCTGTCCGCCCGGCAGGCCGGTCAGCAGATGTTCGACCCACAGGTCGCCGTTCACCGCGCGGAACACCAGACCGAACACGGTCGAACCGATCAGGATGAAGACCACGAAGGACGACAGCTTGGCCGTGGAGTCCATCGCCTGACGCATCAGGTTCCAGCTCAGCTGCCGCTTGGCGAGCGCCAGAAGGATGGCGCCGGCCGCACCCATGGCGCCGCCCTCGGTCGGGGTGGCGATGCCGATGAAGATCGTGCCCAGAACCAGGAAGATCAGCACCAGCGGCGGCACCAGCGAGGTGATGACGCGCAGCACAAGCTTCCACCCGCGCAGGGTGCGGGCCTCCGGCGGCAGCGCCGGCACCGCCGACGGGCGGAAGATGCTGGTCAGGATGACGTAGCCGGTGTAGAGGCCGGTCAGCACGAGGCCGGGAACCAGCGCGCCGGCATACATGTCGCCGACCGAGCGGCCGAGCTGGTCGGCCAGGACGATCAGCACCAGCGACGGCGGGATGATCTGCGCCAGCGTGCCCGACGCGGCGATGACGCCGGTGGCGATGCGGCGGTCATAGCCGTAGCGCAGCATGATCGGCAGCGAGATCAGACCCATGGAGATGACCGAGGCGGCCACCACGCCGGTCGTCGCCGCCAGCAGCGCGCCGACGAAGATCACCGCATAGGCCAGACCACCGCGAAC
>CBFGPE010000209.1:0-9024 GCA_965650625.1 uncultured Azospirillum sp.
GCCACCGTTTTCGGGCTTGCCGGGGCCTTCGGGCTGATGTCCTACATCGGCATCGGCCCTGGGATGGAGGCGCTGTGGAACCCGACCGGCGCCGTCATCATCGCCGGCGGCATCGCCGTCGCCGCCTTGATGGCCTTCCGGGCTAGCGAACTGCGCGCCGCTCTTACCTCGCTGCGTGCAATCTTCCGCGACGACGAATCCATCGCCCCCGACATCGCGGAGCTGGTGGCCTTCGCCCGCCTCTATCAGCGCGGCCAGATCCAGCGGGCGGAGGAACAGGGGACGAAGGCCGGCAGTCCCTTCCTGCGGCTGGGGTTGCAGCTGATCGCCGACGGCACACCGGTCAACGACATCCTCCATGTGATGAACTGGCGCATCCAGAAGCTGATCGAGCGCGAGTCGGTGCAGTCGCGCCTGTACCGCACCCTGGCCGGTCTGGCGCCCGCCTTCGGGCTGCTGGCGACGCTGGTCGGGCTGATCGGCATGATGGCGCAGCTCGGCACCGCGACGATTTCGCAGGTGGGCGAGCACATGTCGGTGGCGCTGGTGGCGACGCTATACGGCGTGGTGCTCGCCAACCTCGTCTTCAAGCCGATCGCCATCAAACTGGAACAGCGCACCGCGCGGCGCGTGGCGATGCTGAACGTGCTGCTGGAAGGCATCATCCTGGTGCGTCTCGGCCGCTCGCCGACAGTCATCGCCGAAGCGCTCGCCGAGTTCGTGCGCGAGCGCGGGGACGAACTCCATGGCACCTCCTGACGATGGGGTGCGGGACCGGGATCTGGCGCCCGACGATGCGCAGGACCTCGCCACCCCCACCTGGGCGACCAATTTCGGAACGAATGGCGGTCTGCTGCCCCCGGCGTCGGAGGAGGACCAGGAGATCTGGCTGCTCAGCTACTCCGACCTCGTCACGCTGCTGCTGTCGGTGTTCGTCATGTTGCTGGCGATCACCACGCTGAAGGACCAGCTGCCGACCACGCCGCAGCCGGAAACGCCCGCTGTCGCGCTCCACACGACCGCGACGCTCCCGCCCCTGTTCGACGAGCCGGAACCGACCATGGTTCCCCAGCCGGCTCCGACAGAGCCCATCCAGCCGCCCGACCCGCGTCCGCGCCTGGACGACGACGAAGTGGCGGTAACCGCACCCGATCTGGTCGCGGCACGGTGGCGCGAAGCGCTGGCGAAGCTGGGCGTGCCGCCCAGCGTGGCGGTCGATGTGCGGCAGAACCGGGTCGGCATCGTCATTGGCGACGGCATTCTCTTCGCTCCCGGACAGGCCGACCTGACGCCGGGCGGCGACGGACTGCTGCGCCGGCTCGCCCCGACGCTGGCGGCGACCCGCGGCGAAGTGGTGGTGGAAGGGCACAGCGACTCCACACCGATCAGCAACCGCCGCTTCCCCTCCAACTGGGAACTGTCGGGCGGCCGGGCGGCCAGCGTGGTCCGCCGGCTGATCGAGCTGGGACTGCCGCCGGACCGGCTGTCGGCGGTGGGCTTCGCCGACACCCGGCCGCTGTCCGCCGGCAGCGATCCGGCATCGCTGGCACGCAACCGCCGCGTCGCCATCACCATCCAGGCCGACGGCATTCCCGGCGGCCACGACCCCGTCAGAGCGATTCCATAGGGGCAGGGTTTGATTTGACGCAATGCAGCGACGCGGCGAAGGGGGCTATGCTGAGATCTGGTGGTCGATCTGGTTGACGTATTGTCCTCCACCCCGATGGCGCCGCCCCCGGCGGAGGTTTCCCGGCGGAAACATTCAACAGGGGCATCCCGGCGCCCCTTCCCCCGCCCGCCGGGGGAAGGTCGGGGAGGACTTTTCCACGGTACTGCCGTGGCCGCCACCATCCCGCACGGTTCCCGTCCCGCCCAACCGGCTGGAGTGACCATGTCCGTTCAGCCTTCCACGCAATCGTCCGCCGACCAACCTGCCGCCCCTGCCACCGATATTCCGGCCACCGCGACTCCGGCCGCCGGGCAGGTGGTCGCCGTCCGTGGCTCGGTCATCGACCTCCGCTTTCCCGAAGCGGCGCTGCCGCCGCTGTTCGATGCGGTGGAGATCCTGTGGGACGGCCCGGAACGGCTGGTGGCGGAGGTGCAGAGCCATCTCGACGCCCGAACCGCGCGGGCCATCGCCCTGCAGGGCACGTCGGGCCTGCAGCGCGGCACGCCGGTCCGCTCCACCGGCAGCCCACTGACCGCCCCGGTGGGTGACGCGGTGCTGGGCCGGCTGATCGACGTCATGGGGCTGGCGCGCGACGACAGGCCGGAACTGCCGCCCGACACCCCACGCGCGCCGATCCACCGCGCCCCGCCGCCGCTCGCCCGTCGCAGTCCGCGCCGCGACCTGTTGGAAACCGGCATCAAGGTAATCGACCTGCTGGCCCCGATGGCCCGCGGCGGCAAGGCCGCCATGTTCGGCGGCGCCGGGGTCGGCAAGACCGTGCTGGTGATGGAGCTGATCCGCAAGATGGTGGAGCGCCACACCGGCATCTCCGTCTTCGCCGGCATCGGCGAGCGATCCCGCGAGGGGCAGGAACTGTGGGAGGAGATGAAGCGCTCCGGCGTGCTCGACCGCACCGCGCTCGTCTTCGGACAGATGAACGAGCCGCCAGGCGCACGCTGGCGCGTCGGCCTGACCGCCCTGACCATCGCCGAGCATTTCCGCGACGAGGAGCGGCGCGACGTTCTGCTGCTGATGGACAATGTCTTCCGCTTCGTCCAGGCCGGTGCGGAGGTGTCGGGCCTGCTCGGCCGCCTGCCGTCGCGCGTCGGTTATCAGCCCACGCTCGCCAGCGAGATCGCCGAGCTTGAGGAGCGGGTGGCCTCCACCCCCGGTGCGGTGGTGACGGCGATCCAGGCGGTCTATGTCCCGGCCGACGACTTCACCGATCCGGCGGTGGCGGAACTGTTCAGCCATCTCGACAGCTCCATCGTGCTGTCGCGCGCCATGGCGGCGGAGGGGCTGTATCCGGCGGTCGATCCGCTGACCTCCACCTCCAGCCTGCTCGACCCGCTGGTGGTGGGGGAGGCGCATTACCGGCTGGCGGAGGAGGTGCGCAAGACCATCGCCCATTACCGCGAATTGCAGGACGTCATCGCACTGCTGGGCATGGAGGAGCTGAGCGCCGCCGACCGTCTGGCCGTGCGCCGCGCCCGCCGCCTGCAGCGTTTCCTAACCCAGCCCTTCATGGTGACGGAGGCCTTCACCGGCCATGCCGGCGTCAGCGTGCCGTTGGAGGAAACGCTGAAGGGCTGCCGCGCCATCCTGGACGGCGACTGCGACGATTGGGCGGAAAGCGCCTTCTTCATGACCGGCACCCTGGATCAGGTCCGCGAGCGCGACAGCGCCGGGAGGGCGGCATGAGCGATCTTTCCCTCATCATCACCACGCCGACCTCCGTCGCCGCCCAGCTCACCAGTCTCCGCCATCTGCGGGCGGAGGACGCCAGCGGCGCCTTCGGCATCTGGCCCGGCCATGCCGACCTGCTGACCGCCCTGGCGATCTCCGTCATAAGCTGGCGCACGACCGACGGGCGGGAGGGCCATTGCGCCGTGCGCGGCGGGGTGCTGACCATCCGCGACGGCGCGAAGATCGCGGTGGCGACGCGCGAGGCGGTGCCCGGCGACGACCTCCGCGCGCTGGAACGCGACGTGCTTGCCCGCTTCCGCCGCAATGTGGAGGAGGAGGGGGAAGCACGGTCCGGCGCCCGCCGCATGCATCTGGCGGCGATCCGCCACATCCTGGCCTATCTGCGCCCGGACCGCCGCCGTCCGGAAAATCCCGGCGGACCCTTCGCCCCCACCCAGGACGGCGGGGAGGACGCGCCATGACCGACGAGCAGGACCCGCTTCCCGACAGCGTCCGCCGCCAGCGCGAACGGCGGGAGCATTGGCTGCGCGAGGGCGAACGGCCGATGGGCCGCAACCTCGCCCTGATCGGGGCGCTGGGCTGGCTGGTGATCGTACCGACGCTGGCTGGCCTGTTTGCCGGGCGCTGGCTCGACGAGCGGGCCGGCGGCGGCATTTTTTGGACGGCGGCGCTGCTGTTCGCGGGCGTGGTGCTCGGCGGATGGCTCGCCTGGAACCGCATCGAACAGGAACGCTGACATGACGACCGTCCCCTTCCTTGTCCCCGTCATCATCGGGGCGCTGGCCGGTCTGGCGCTTGGCGTCCTGTTCTTCCGCGGACTGGCGGCGACGGCACGGCTCTATGCGCTGGGCGGGGTCCGCCGCGCGGTACCGCTCTATCTGCTTCGGCTGGCCGGCGCCACCGCCGGATTCACCATCGCCGCCGTCTGGGGCGGGGCGGAGGCGCTACTGGCGATGCTTGCCGGCTTCCAACTGGCCCGCACCGTCGTGGTCCGCCGGGAAAAGCGGGCGCAGGAGGGGACGCCATGACCGAATCCCCGCTGACGACCCCGGTGGTCTTCCTGCTGGGTCCAGTTCCGGTCACCCTGCCGGTCGTCGTCACCTGGGGGCTGATGGCGGTCATGGCGCTCGGCTCCGCGCTGGCGACCCGGAGGCTGCGGGTTGAGCGGCCTGGCCCGGTCCAGAGCGTGCTGGAACTGGTGGTGGAAACTCTGCGCCGGCAGATCGCCGAGACGATGCAGACCGACGCCACCCCCTTCCTGCCGCTGCTGGGCACGCTGTTCCTCTATCTGGCGGTCGCCAACCTGTCGGGGCTGGTTCCGGGCATGAAGGCGCCGACCGCTTTCCTGGAGACGGCGGTGGCGCTGGCGCTGGTCGTGCTGCTGGCGTCGCAGGCACTGGGCATCCGCCGACGCGGCCTGTGGGCCTATCTGAAGGGCTTCGCCCACCCCACCCCGCTGCTGCTGCCGCTGAACCTGCTGTCGGAGCTGACGCGCGCCTTCTCGCTGTCGATCCGCCTGTTCGGCAACGTGATGAGCGGGGAGTTCGTCATTGCCATCGTGCTGTCGCTGGCCGGCCTGTTCGTGCCGGTGCCGCTGATGGCGCTGGAACTGCTGCTGGGCCTCGTCCAGGCGTACATCTTCACCATTCTTGCCGCGGTCTTCATCGGCGGCGCCGTCGGAACAATCGAGAAAGGCTAAGAACCATGGACGTCCATGCCATCAGCATCCTCGGCGCCGCACTGGCGGTGTCGGTCGGCGCCATCGGCCCGGCATTGGCGGAGGGCCGCGCCGTCGCCGCCGCGATGGAGGCCATCGCCCGCCAGCCCGAGGCCGCCAACACCCTGTCGCGCACCCTGTTCGTCGGTCTGGCGATGATCGAGACCATGGCGATCTACTGCCTCGTCGTGGCGCTGCTTCTGCTGTTCGCCAACCCGTTCGCCTGAGCGCCGCAATCCCGAGGTCCGACATGCACATCGACGGTTGGACGCTTCTGCTCCAGGCGGTCAATTTCCTGATCCTGGTCTGGCTGCTGCACCGCTTCCTCTACCGCCCGATCCTGGCGGTGATCGCGGAGCGGCAGGCCGCCACCGAGCGCGTCCGCACCGAGGCCGAGGCTGCGCGCCAGGCCGCCGAAACGGCACGCCAGACCCTGGAGGCGCAGCGCACCGCCCTGCCCGCCGAACGCGACCGCCTGATCGCCGCCGCCCGCGCCGAAGCGGAGGCCGAACGCGCCGCCCTGCTGGAGAAGGCGAGGGGCGAGGCCGACCACGCGCTGGAGGAGGCCCGCAGCCGGCTGGCCGACGAACGGGCACAGGCGTTGGACGCGCTGCAGCGCCATGCCGCCGATCTCGGCACACAGCTGGCGACCCGGCTTCTGCGCGACGCCCCGGCGAATGCCCTGACCCGTCCCCTGCTGGAGGACGCATGTGCCGCGGTGGAGGCCCTGAGCGGCCCCCAGCGCCACTCGCTCGCCGACGGGATCGACCCGGTGCCGGTGCGCCTTGCCGCCGCAGGCCCGCTGTCGGACGACGACACCGCCCTGGCGCGCGACCGGCTGGCAGCGGCGCTCGGCCGGCCGGTCGCGCTGGAGTTGGTCGAAGACCCGTCGCTGATCGCCGGGGTCGAGCTGCATTTTGCCCACAGCGTCGTCCGCCGCAGCTGGAAACAGACGCTGGCCGAGGCGAAGGAGGAGATGACCCGTCATGACTCCGCAAGAAGCGATGCCGACGCCCTCGCTTGAGGACGCGCTCGACGCCTGGATGCCGGGCGCGCTGCGCCGGCTGGACGGGCTGGATACGGCCGCGCGGCTGGAATCGGTCGGACGGGTGGAGGCGGTCGGCGACGGCATCGCCCATGTCTCCGGGCTGCCCGACGTCCGGGTAGACGAGCTTCTGCTGTTCCCCGGCGGCGTCGCCGGGCTCGCCATGGATCTCGACGAGCAGATCGGCTGCGTTCTGCTGGGCGATGCCACGCAGGTCACTGCCGGCGGCACCGTCCACGGCACCGGGACGGTGCTGCGCGTGCCGGTCGGCGACAAGCTGATGGGGCGGGTGGTCGATCCGCTGGGCAACCCGCTGGACGACGGCCCGCCGGTGGAGGCCGAAAGGTGGGAGCCGGTGGAGCGCCCCGCCCCCACCATCGCGGAGCGCGCGGCGGTGTCCGAACCGCTGCTGACCGGCACCGTGGTCATCGACGCCATGTTCCCGCTCGGCCGTGGCCAGCGCGAGCTGTTGATCGGTGACCGCGCCACCGGCAAGACCGCCATCGCGGTGGACGCCATCCTCAATCAGACGGACGGCGACGTGTATTGCGTCTATGTCGCCATCGGCCAGAAGGCGTCGGGCGTCCGTGCGGCGATCGAGGCGGTGCGCCAGGGCGGTGCGGCGGCGCGCACCCTGTTCGTCATCGCCGCCGCCGATTCCGCCCCCGGCCTGCAATGGCTGGCGCCCTATGCCGGCTTCACCATGGCCGAATATTTCCGCGACAGCGGCCGGCACGCCCTGGTCATCGTCGACGATCTGACCAAGCATGCGGCAGTCCACCGCCAACTGTCGCTCCTGCTGCGCCGTCCGCCGGGGCGCGAGGCCTATCCCGGCGACGTCTTCTATCTGCACAGCCGCCTGCTGGAACGCGCGGCCAAGCTGACGACCGCCAAGGGCGGCGGCTCGCTGACCGCCTTGCCCATTGCCGAAACCCAGAGCGGCAACCTGTCGGCCTACATCCCGACCAACCTGATCTCGATCACCGACGGGCAGGTCTGCCTCGACGCCAAGCTGTTCTACGAGGGGCAGAAGCCGGCGGTGGACATCGGCCGCAGCGTGTCGCGCGTCGGCGGCAAGGCGCAGCCGCCGGTGCTGCGCACGCTGGCCGAACCGCTGCGGCTCGACTACGCCCAGTTCCTGGAACTGGAGGTCTTCACCCGCTTCGGCGGTCTGGTGGACGAGCGGACGCGCAAGGCGGTGGCGCATGGCCAGCGCATGCGAGCCCTGCTGGCCCAGCGCCACCTGTCGCCCCGCCCGCTGGTGGTACAGGCGGCGCAGCTGCTGGCCCTGGCTGACGGCACGCTGGATGGCCTGCCGCTGGAGGCGATCCCACGCTTCCAGGCCGCACTCGCCACCTTGGCCGACGCCCGTCCGCCGAAGATCGGCGGCAAGCTGGACGACGCCACCAAGACGGCATTGCGCGACCTGATCGCCCAGGCGGCAGCAGGCCTTGGCGGAGAGACGCCCGGAGCAGTGCCATGACCGAGCGACTGACGGAGGTCGAGGCGCGGAAGGCCAGCGTGCAGGAGCTGGGGGCAGTGACCGACGTGATGCGCTCGCTCGCCGCCATGCGGCTGCAGCAGGCGCTCGGCACGCTGGCCGGCACCCGCGCCTACGCCGAGGTGATCGCCGGGGCGCTGGCCCAGGCCGCCACATTGCTGGAAGACGCCCCGACGCAGTGGCCGGTGAACGGGCATGGCCGTTCAGCGCTCGTGCTGTTCGCGCCGGAACATGGCTTCGTCGGGGCCTTCGCCGAACGGCTGGTCGATGCGGCGGTCGCCGCCCCGCCCGGCTGTGCGCTGTGGGTGGTGGGCCAGCGCGGCGCTGCATTGCTGGACGAACGCGGCCGCCCGCCCGCTTGGTGCACGGCGATGGCGACCAACACGGACGCCGTCACCGCCACCGCCCGGCGCATCGCCGACGCGCTCTATCGCGCTGCGGCAGACGGACGGCTGGGCCGGGTGGAGCTACTCTATGGCCGCACCAACGCTGGTGCGCCGCCGGAGCTGGTGCGCCGGCCGTTGCTGCCGCTCGGCCTGCCGCGGGACGGTGCCCGGACGGTGCCGCCGCTCATCAACATGCCGCCGCGCGAGCTGATCGCCCGGCTGGTGGACGAGTATGTCTTCGCCCTGCTGGCCGACGCTGCGATGGAGAGCTTCGCCGCGGAGAATGCCGCCCGCCTCACCACCATGATGACCGCCCGCCACAACATCGAAACCACGCTCGACGAACTGACCGCAACGGCGCGCCATCTCCGCCAGGAACAGGTTACGAATGAACTGATCGAGCTGGTGTCGGGGGCCGAGGCGATGGGGTGAGAGGGCACGCGAACGCCGTCAGCAGTTCCGCCGCCGCCAGCGCCGCGATCACCTCCGGCCGCTTGTCGCCCGTCAGCGCGGCACCGATGGGACAGGTCAGCCCCGCCAACGCATTGACCTCCCGCCCGCGCGCCCGAAACCAGCGCTCGAACTTCGCCCGCTTGGTCGCCGAGCCGATCATACCGACATAGGCGGCGTCGCCCCGTCGCAAGGCCGCCTCGGCGATCTCGAAGTCCAACGCATGGCTGTGAGTCAGCACCAGATAGCCGGCCCCGGCGGGGGCGTTCGCAAGCGGGTCGAGCGGGCTGTCGGTCAGAATGCGCTCCACCCCGGCCGGGATTGTCTCGGGAAACTCCTGCGCCCGGCCGTCGATCCACAGCAACCGAAGCGGCAGCGGGGCGAAGGCCGCCGCCATCGCACGGCCGACATGGCCGGCACCGAACAGCAGCAGGGTCGGACGCGCCGCCAGCGCCAAGCGCTCCCGCTCCTGCAAGGCGGCGAGTGTGGCGGGGTCGGCCCGCTCCAGCCGCAGCACCACATGCCCACCGCAGCACTGTCCGGTCGCCG
>CBFGPE010000210.1:0-8724 GCA_965650625.1 uncultured Azospirillum sp.
GGGCCGGCTGGTGGCGGGAGGGCGGATAGACCAGACTGACGGGCAGGGTCGCCGCTCGCCAGTCCGGCGCCAGCTGCACCAGCCGCCGCGCCGCCAGATCGTCCACCAGCGCCCATTGCGAGCCGACGGCGGCGCCCAGCCCGAGAATCGCCGCATTGCGGATCGCCTGCAGCCCGTCGGTGGACAGGCGCGGCCGGATGGCGAAGCGGGCCGTCTCGCCGGTTCCGGCATGGGTGAGTTCCACCTCGTCCCGGTAGAAGGTGCGCAGCGCCAGCCAGGGCAGCTCCGCCAGCTCGTCCGGATGGCGCGGCAGCGGCCGGTCGCCGAGCAGGTCAGGGGAGGCGACGACGATTCGCGGCACCTCCGCCAGCCGCAGGGCGACGACCGACGGGTCGGCCACCTCGCCGACGCGGATGGCGCAGTCGATGCCCTCGCCGATGAAGTCCGGCATGCGGTCGTGCAGGAACCACTCCACCGTCATCCGCGGATAACGGCGCAGGTAATCCGCCACCGGCCCGATCAGCTGCTGCTGCCCGAAGGCGTGCGGCGCCACGATCCGCAGATGGCCGGACGGCTGGTCGTCGGCCCCGCGCACGTCGCTTTCCAGCATCTGCCAGCCCGCCAGCAGATCCTTGGCCCGCTCGTAACAGCGGGTCCCGTCCTCGGTCAGGTTCATCCGGTGGGTGGAGCGTTGCAGCAGCCGGATGCCCAGCAGCCGCTCCAACTGTTGCAGCCGGCGGCTGACCGTCGGCTGGGTGCTGCCCATCTGCGCCGCGGCGGCCGATAGGCTGCCGGAGTCGACGATGCGAACGAAGGTTTCAAGCAGGGCGATGCGGTCGCTGCCGACCGCGGAAAGATCAGCGCTCATACGTACAACGTATAGCAAATCTACACCTGCTTCGCCTACCGTTCGATCGGACCGGCCGCCATACTCCGTCTCAACCACGCAAATGCAGGTTCTTGAGGGGGTAGAGCGATGTCATCCATTCAATCCGCGCATGCAAGCGCAATTACCGCCACAATGACCGGGCCGATGATTTCGGCGTCGGCGCGCGACACCGGGATCGGCCGGCCGCTGGTCTTCCTGCTGGCGGCAGGCGCCGGTCTGGCGGCGGCGTCGCTCTATTACAGCCAGCCCATGCTGGGCGTTCTCGGCGCCGACATCGGGGCGGCGGACCGGACGGTCGGCTGGGTGCCGACGCTGACGCAGCTGGGATACGCCTTCGGCATCCTGCTGCTGGCGCCGCTGGGCGACCGCTTCGACCGCCGCCGCATCATCCTGGCGAAGGTGGCGGTCCTGGTCGCGGCCCTGCTGGCGGCGGGCTTCGCGCCCTCCATCGGCGGGCTCTTGGCGGCGAGCCTGGTGATGGGCCTGTCGGCGACGCTGGCGCAGGACATCGTTCCCGCCGCGGCGACGCTGGCGCCGGCCGAACATCGCGGCCGGGTGGTCGGCACGGTGATGACCGGGCTGCTGCTGGGCATCCTGCTGTCGCGGGTGGTCAGCGGCATCATCGCCGAGCAGTTCGGCTGGCGTGCCGTGTTCGTCGCCGCCGCCGGCAGCATCGCCCTGCTGGGGGCCGCCCTGTGGCGCGGTCTGCCACGCTTCACGCCGACGACCGATCTGGGATATGGCCAACTGCTGGGGTCGCTGGTCACGCTGTGGGGCAATCATCCGGGGCTGCGCCGGGCGGCCATCGCGCAGGGCCTGCTGTCGCTGGGTTTCAGCGCCTTCTGGTCGACGCTGGCGGTGATGCTGCATGGCGCGCCCTTCCATCTGGGTGCAGCCGCCGCGGGTGCCTTCGGTCTGGCCGGCGCGGCGGGTGCGCTGGTGGCGCCGGTCGCCGGCCGCATCGCCGACCGCCGCGGTCCGGCCATGATGACCCGGCTGGGCGCCGGTCTGGCCGTGGTTTCCTTCGCCGCCATGGCCCTGTCGCCGCTGCTGCCCGAGGGTGCCCGCCTGTGGCTGCTGGTGGCGAGCGCCATCGGCTTCGACCTGGGCGTCCAGGCTTCGCTGATCGCCCACCAGACCATCGTCTACGGCATCGACCCGGCCGCCCGCAGCCGCCTGAACGCGGTGCTGATGGTCGGCATGTTCATCGGCATGGCCGCCGGCGCCACGCTGGGCAGTCAGGCCCTGGCCGCCTGGGGCTGGAACGGCGTGGTCGCCGTCGCCACCGCCGCCTCGGCCGCCGCGCTGGCCCTGCGGCTCCTCACCCGGTCGGACCGCTAAGGCCGCCCGTTTTCCGCCAAGCTTTTCCACTAGGAAGACCAGCCCCCGGACCCACGCGGCGACGCCTGGGGCCGGGGCTTCTTCGTTGCAATTTCGTCGACCGGCGGACCCAAGAAGGAGGATTCCGCTCTCCAAAGCACCGTCGCCGATGGCATCGGCGGGGAGTAAGCTGCTTTTTCCCGCATCAGGAAATGGGGGGCGTCATGGGCGAGGTCGACAAGGCATTCGCGGGCGCGATCCCCGCGCTCTACGACCGCTACCTCGGGCCGCTCATCTTCGAGCCCTATGCGCGCGATCTGGCCCGGCGGATCGGCGATGTTGAGGGCCGGATCCTCGAAACGGCGGCCGGAACCGGGATCGTGACACGTGCCCTGGTCCAGACCCTGCCGGAGAGCGTCGACATCGTCGCAACGGACCTCAACCAGCCGATGCTCGACCACGCGGCGCAAAAACTGACCACGCCGCAGGTGACATGGCGGCAGGCAAACGCGCTGAGCCTGCCGTTCGAGAGCGCCGGTTTCGATGCGGCCGTTTGCCAGTTCGGCGTGATGTTCTTTCCCGACAAGCCCGCGGGCTACGCCGAAGCCCGCCGGGTGCTGAAGCCGGGCGGGCGTTTCCTGTTCAGCGTGTGGGACCGCATCGAGGAGAACGAGGTCACCGCGGTCGTGAGCGCCGCCATTGCGGCGGCTTTCCCCGCCGATCCGCCCAATTTCATGGCGCGGACTCCGCACAGCTATTACGACAAGGATCGGATCCGCGGCGATCTTCTCAGCGCCGGATTCAACAACATTGAGATCGAGACGGTGACCATGCGCAGCCGGGCTGCCACGCCCGCCGATCCTGCGACCGGCCTGTGCCAAGGCACGCCCTTGCGCCTGGAGATCGAAGCGCGTGATGCAAGCCGGCTCGGCGAGGTGACGGACCTCGCTGCCCAGGCGCTTGTCCGGCACTTCGGCAATGGCCCGATCGACGGCAGAATGCAGGCGCATGTGATAACGGCCACGGCCTAAACCCGCTTCAGACCCACCGCCGCCTCGACGAAGGCGATCACCTGCTCGGCATACAGATCCGGCGTGATGCCGCGGCGGCGGTGCTTGGCGCGTTTGACGTACCAGTCCTGCAGCATCGGCTTGATGAGCGCCGCCGTCATCGTCGCGTCATCCATCATTCCGTCCGGCACCGCGAACAGGCCGCGGGCGACGCCGTCGGCCAGGGCGTCGGCGATCATGCTCTCCGTCATCATCTCGCTGCTGACGGCAAGGTCGCGGCCCTCCTTGGGAAAGGACTTCGCCTCCATATAGGCGAAGACGAACCAGGGATGCATGGTCTCGGTCAGGAACAGATGGGTGCGCAGAAGCCAGCGCAGCCGGCCGGCCGGGTCGTTCGCCAGCCCGTCCGGCGGATGGCCTAGAACCTCCTCCACCACGCCGACGACCTGACCCAGGATCATCATCAACAGCGTGTCCTTGCTGTCGAAATAAGCATAGAGCGCGCCCATGCTCAGCCCCGACTGTTCGGTCAGGTCGCGCAGGCTGGTGGAATGGAAGCCCTTGCGGTTCGCCAGCGTCAGGGTGGTTTCGACGATGCGTGCGAGGTTGGCGATGGCGACCGCCGGCTTCTTCACCCGGATGGTCGCGGCATGGCGGTCCAGGATGCGCGCGCACAGCGCCTCCATCGACAGATCGTGCCGTGCCTGGAAATCCCGCAAGCTGCTCATACCCGGCTGCCCTATCGTTTGCGACGCCGATCGTTCTTGTACAGGATCGGTAGCAGGAATATAAAGCGAGCGCTCGCTCGATTTTTCAAGAATGTTGTTCGGGGCGTGCCTCGGCCGCCTTGCCGGATGATCCCGACCATGGGAGGAAGCATGAGCGTCACCATCGATTTGGCCGGCAAGACGGCGCTGGTCACCGGTGCCTCCAGCGGTCTCGGCCGCCATTTCGCCGGTGTCCTCGCCAAGGCGGGCGCCCGTGTCGCGCTGGCCGCGCGGCGAACCGACGCGCTGGCCGAAACGCGCGCCGCCATCGAGGCGACCGGCGGCAGTGCCGTCGTCGTCGCCATGGACGTGACCGACCCGGCCTCCGTCACCGCCGCGGTGGGGGAGGCGTGGGACGCGCTGGGCCGCGTCGACATCCTCGTCAACAATGCCGGCGTCACCGCCACACGCCCCTTCCTCGACATGAGCGAGGAGGAGTGGGACCGGGTGGTCGACACCAATCTGACCGGCTGCGCCCGCGTGGCGCGCGCGGTGGCGCAGCGCATGTGCGACGATGCTCAAAGCGGAGGGCAGCAGGGCGGGACCATCGTCAACATCGCCTCCATCCTCGGCCTGCGGGTGGCGGGGCAGGTCTCGTCCTACGTCGCTGCCAAGGGCGGGCTGGTGCATCTGACCAAGGCGATGGCGTTGGAACTGGCGCGCTACAACATCCGGGTCAATGCGCTCTGCCCCGGCTATGTCAAGACCGAGTTGAACGCCGACTTCTTCGCCAGCGACGCCGGCAAGGCGCTGGTCAAACGCATTCCGCAGCGCCGGCTCGGCCGGCTGGCCGATTTGGACGGGCCGCTGCTTCTGCTGTCGTCGGATGCCGGCGCCTACATGACCGGATCGGTGCTGGCCGTAGACGGCGGCCATCTGGTCTCCTCGCTTTAAAAAAGGAGCGGTTCCATGGACTTCACCCTTCCGCCCGAGCTGGAAGACTATCGCCGCCGGGTCCGCGCCTTCGTCGAGCAGGAGATCCTTCCTGTCGAGGCCGACCGCGCCAATTGGGACGAGCACGAGAACATCGCCGAAGCCCCGCTGGCGGCGCTGCGCGCCAAGGTGAAGGCGGCCGGGCTGTGGACGCTGCAACTGCCGAAGGAGGTCGGCGGTCAGGGCCTGCCGATGGTTGGCGTCGCCGCCTGCTACGAGGAGATGAACCGCTCCATCTTCGGGCCGGTCTGCTTCAACGCCGCCGCCCCCGACGACGGCAACATGCGGCTCCTGAGCATGGTCGGCACCCCGGCCCAGAAGGAGCGTTGGCTCGCCCCCATCGTCGAGGGGCGGGTGCGCAGCGCCTTCGCCATGACCGAACCGCATCCGGGCGGCGGCTCCGACCCGTCGATGATGAAGACCAGGGCGGAGCGCAAGGGCGACCGTTGGGTGGTGACGGGGCGCAAATGGTTCATCACCGGGGCCGGGGCGGCGCAGCATTTCATCCTGATGGCGCGCACCTCCGACGATCCGCGCAAGGGGCTGACCGCCTTCCTGTTCGACAAGGACCAGCCCGGCTGGCGCATCGAGCGCCGCATCCCGATCATGGGTCCGGAGGAGCATGGCGGCCATTGCGAGCTAATCTTCGACGGGCTGGAGATCGCGGACGACAACGTGCTGATGCAGGTCGGCGACGGGCTGAAGGCGACGCAGATCCGCCTGGGTCCGGCGCGGCTGACCCACTGCATGCGCTGGACCGGCCTCGCCAAGCGCTGCCTGGAGATCGCCGGGGCGTATGTGAAGGAACGTGAAAGCTTCGGCACGCCGCTGGCCGAGCATGAGGGCGTGCAGTGGATGCTGGGCGAAACGGCGATGCAGATCGAGATCGGCCGGCTGCTGACCATGAAGGCGGCGCACGCGCTGGACAGCGGCAGCTTCGCCCGCAAGGAGGTGTCGATGGCCAAGGTCCAGGTCGCCGACACGCTGTTCAAGGCGGCGGATACCGCGATCCAGCTTTGCGGCGCGCGCGGCTATTCCAAGGACACGGTGCTGGAATGGATCTACCGCTACGCCCGGCAGGCCAAGCTGGTCGACGGCGCGTCGGAAGTCCACAAGATGGTGCTGAGCCGCAGCTACCTCGCCGAGGGCGACGATTTCTGGGGCTGGCGGTGAGCGCCTTTTCACCGCTGCCCGGCACGGCCGCGCGCCGCCGCCTTTATCTGCTGCGCCACGGCCATGTCGCCTATTACGACGCCGAGGGCAAGCCGCTGAACCCGAAGCTGGCCGCCCTGACCGACCGGGGGAGGGCGGAGGCGCAGGCGGCCGGCGCCCTGCTGGCCGGGGTGCCGCTCGACCGCGTGCTGTGTTCAGGTCTTGCCCGCACGCGGCAGACGGCCGAGCCGGTCGCCGCGCCGCATGGTCTGCCGGTGGAGGACCATCCCGATTTCCTGGAAATCCGCGCCGGCCGGCTGTCGCAGGTGCCGAAGGAGCAGCGGGAGGCGGCTTACGTTTACGGCTTCGAGGCGGCGGCCGAGGACAGGCGCTTCGCCGGTGGCGACAGCTTTGCCGCCGTGCGCGACCGCGTGGTGTCGGCCATCGAGGTGCTGGTGCGGCAACCGGGTTGGACCCATCTAGCGTTGGTCGCCCATGACGGCGTCAACCGCATGCTGCTGTCCTGGGCCTGCGGTGCCGGCCTGTCGGCCCTGTCGGCGTTCGAGCAGGATTACGGCTGCATCAACATCATCGATGTCGACGTGACGGCCGGCCGGGTGGTCCGTCGCCTGATCCGCGCGGTAAATCTGACGCCCGGCAACCCGGCGAAGATCGGTCTGCACCGCGGCAGCCTGGAGGAGGCGTTCGGGCCGGTGCTGGCGCTGGATTGAGGGGCTATTGTCCTGCGCCGTCGATGCGGCGGCGCCAGACCGGTTCCGACAGGCGCTCGATCAGGAAATCGGCAAGCACGCCGACCTTCGCCGGCCGCGTGCGGGCCGACGGCGTGATGAAGTAGAGGCCGCCCTTCGGCAGCGACCAGTCGGTCAGGATCGCGGTAAGCCGTCCCGTTGCCAGATGCTCGGACGCCATGAATTCCGGCAGTTCGGCGATGGCCAGCCCCTCCAGCAGCATCGGCACCAGCGCGTCGGCGTTGGTGACGCGCAGCGGGCCGGACGGGGTGACGCTTTCCTCCTCGCCGGCGCTGTTGGTGAAGTGCCAGATGTCCTGCCGCCGGCGATAGGCATAGCCCAGGCAATGATGGCCGTTCAGGTCGCGGGGATGCCGCGGCTCGCCATGGCGCGCGAGATAACTGGGGGCGGCGAGCACCACCGGCGACACCCCGCACAGCCGCCGCGCCACCAGCGAACTGTCGGGCAGCACCGCGATGCGCAGCGCGGCGTCGAAGCCGTCCCCCACCAGATCGACGGTGGCGTCGCTCAGGTGCAGGTCGATGGAGATCTCCGGATAAAGCCGGAAGAAGTCCGGCAGCAGCGGCGCCACCCAGCGTAGTCCGAACGACATCGGCACCGCGAACCGGATCAGGCCGCGCGGGCGGCTGGACATCTCGCGTACCGCATTCTCCGCCGCTTCCGCCTCGTCATAGAGGCGGGTGGCGCGCTCGGCCAGCGAATGGCCGAAATCGGTCAGGGCCAGCCGGCGCGAGGTGCGGTTGAACAGCCGGGCGCCCAACCGTTCCTCCAGCCGGCTGACCGCGCGCGACACGGTGGCGACCGACACCCCCATGGCGCGGGCCGCACCGGCGAAGGAACGTTCCTCCGCCACCTTGGCGAACATCGCCAGCCCTTCGAAATCCGGCAGCTTCGACATCGCCAATCTGCCCAATTCTGCAACGATGAATTTCAACCGTTTCTATTTCGATACGAGACCGCCGTCGATAGCTTTGTCTCCAGAAGATGACCCATTCCCAAGGAGACATTTGGATGTCACGCAAGCTTGACGGCAAGACTGCCCTCGTCACCGGCGCCAACAGCGGGATCGGCCTCGCCGCGGCCAAGCGCTTCGCCGCCGAAGGCGCCGTCGTCTATCTGACCGGCCGCCGCCAGTCCGAACTGGAGGCCGCGGTCGCGGCGATCGTTGCTGCCGGCGGCACGGCGACCGGTGTGCAGGCGGACTCGTCCAACCTTGCCGATCTCGACCGGCTCTATGCGCAGATCCGCAGCGAGGCCGGCCGGCTCGACGTGCTGTACGCCAATGCCGGCGGTGGCAGCATGCTGCCGCTGGGGGAGATCACGGAGGAACAGTTTGACGACACCTTCAACCGCAATGTGAAGGGTGTGCTGTTCACCGTGCAAAAGGCGCTGCCGCTGCTCGGCCGCGGCGCGTCGGTGATCCTCGCCGGCTCCACCGCCGGCAGCATGGGCACGGCGGCCTTCAGCGTCTACAGCGCCAGCAAGGCGGCGGTGCGCAACTTCGCCCGCAGCTGGATCCTCGACCTGAAGGACCGCGGCATCCGCATCAACACGCTCAGCCCCGGTCCGGTCCGCACGCCGGGTCTGGTCGAACTGGCCGGTCCGGACGCGGCACAGCAGCAGGGGCTGGTGGATGCCCTGGCCGCCCAGGTGCCGCTGGGCCGTGTCGGCGACCCGGACGAGATCGCCAAGGCCGCCGTCTTTCTGGCGTCGGACGACAGCAGCTTCGTCAACGGCGTCGAGCTGTTCGCCGACGGCGGCATGGCCCAGGTCTGACAGGCGGTTCCGACCCGCCGCCTTTGTACCCGAGCATCGGTTGGCCCCCCTTGCGGCGGCGTTCGAGGACGCCGGGGTGTGTCTGTCCGCCGCCGATGCGTCGGCGC
>CBFGPE010000211.1:0-8658 GCA_965650625.1 uncultured Azospirillum sp.
AGCAGCGGGTTTTGTTGTAGCGCGGCCGATCTTCCAGCGTACCACCCGCTGCCAAAGACCATTTGACATGGATTTTGCTGCTTAAGACACCAAGAGTATACCCATCGCTGAGCGCGATGTTAACTAGCATATTATCCGGAACAACACTATTGCTCAAAAATTGAAATGTTCTGTGTCGTGAAGTTTCTACTGTCGAAATATATCGAAATTGGCCGTAAAATGCACTTCTCATTTCCTTTCTTGGTTCACCGAACACCCACCAAATCTCACGATAAGATTGCCTGTTGTTGGAATCCCTCTCCGGCTTCACGCGGTCCAGCAGCCACTGATAAACGTCAGGATACGTCTGCCTGACCTCGGCTTCTGTCATGCCGAACAGGTCGATCACCATCAGCCCACGGGAGCGGCCGGTCAGATCACGGCCGTTCCGGTATTCGCGTATCCTCTCTTCCAATCCGGCAATCCGCCCCAGACCGAGGGCGCGCGCCTGTGCCGGGGTGACGAGAAAGCCCGACCCATGGAGCTTCACGCCGGGAGAGGACAGCCCATCATTTGCCTTGAGCGCTTTCGCTGCCGCCACGTCCGCTCCGGTGGTCAGGTTCGCGTGTATGCGCCCCTGCCGCACGGCAAGCACCACCGGCACCGCCCCGTCCCGATCCGGTGCCTGCCCCTCATGCACCACGGTCTTCAACAAGCCGGTCCGTTCGTCATGCTCGACGGGCGCACCCACCGTCATCGCCACCCGCACCGCCGCCGCGCCCTGCCCATCCGCCCAGGGGTGGTCCGGGATGGCGAAGGTCAGATACAGGGGCGTCTTCGCGCCCAGATGGCGTTGGATGACCCGGCGGCTGAAGGTCTGGGTGATGCTGTTGGTGGTGATGAAGCCGAAGCGCCGGGCCTTGCCCTTGCGCACCAGATCGGCCGCCTTGTCCCACCAGTAGGTGACGAAATCGGCGCCGCCGGGCATGTGCGGGTAGGCCTTCCACAGCGCCTCGGCATAGCCGTCGCCCAGTTCGGCACGCAGGTCCTTGCCGGCGATGAAGGGCGGGTTGCCGACGATGTAGTCGGCCTGCGGCCAGTCCGCCGGCCTGGTGCCGACATGGCGTTGCAGCGGAACCGTGCGGCTTTCGTCCGGCACCTCCTGGCTGGTGAAGGGGTCGGTCCTCCAACTGACGCCGTCCCACTTCACCCGCGGCTGTCCGGCCTCGTCCAGCATCGGTTCCACCCGATCCCAGCTCAGCACCGCGTCGCATTGCCGGATGTTGTCGTAGGAGTGGAGGATCGGCTCGCTCAAGCTTTCCGGTCCGCGCTGGCGCAGATGGCATTGCAGATGACCGATCCAGATCACCAGTTCGGCGATCGGCACGGCGCGGGGATTCTTCTCCAGCCCAAGAAGCTGGTGCGGCCCGACGGTATGCCCGGCAAGATCGAGATTGGCCTGCGTCCCGCCGCCGATTTCCTCCAGCGTCGCAATGACCTCCCCTTCCAGGGCCTTCATCTTCTCCAAGGCGACGTAAAGGAAATTTCCACTTCCGCAGGCGGGGTCCAGAATTTTGACGGAACAGAGCTTTTGGTGGAACTCCTTGATCTGCTTGATCGCTTGCGCATGATCGTTCTTTTGCTGGGCGGTTTCGGCGATTACCTGCGCATTCCGCCACTCCGCCATCAGCGGTTCGATCACGGCCGGCACCACCAGCCTTTCCACATAGGCGCGCGGCGTGAAGAAGGCGCCGTACTGGCTGCGCTCGCGCTTGCTCAGCGCGTTTTCCAGCAGGGTTCCGAAGATCGCCGGCTCCACATTCTTCCAGTCGCGTGAGCAGGCGGCGATCAGTTCGCCGATCTCCTGTTCGTCGAGCGCCAGCGCCTCGGCTTCGCGGAACAGCCCGCCGTTGAAATGCCGGACGCGGGCGCGGATGGTGGTGTCGTGATCGCTGCCCCTGTCCATGCTGCGCCAGAAGGGCTCCAGATAGCGCGGCAGGAATTGCGGGTTCGGCCGGGCGTCGTTCAGCACGCCGGTGAAGGCGCCGTCCGGCAGCAGCCCGACATTCTGCGAGAATGCGGTGAACAGGCAGCGCATCAGGAACAGCGCCACCTGTTTCGGCTCGTAGCGCTTTTCCAGGCTCTGCACCAGCCGGGCAAGCCGCTGTGCGATGTCCCGCGTCACCTCGGCCCGCCGGGCGCTGGGGTCGAGACTCTTGGGCGCTTCCCAGATCGCCTTCAGCCGCGCCCGTATCTCCGGATCGGCGAGGTCCGCCAGCCTGATCCGGTGCGACCGGCTGTCGGGAAAGGGCATGTAGGCCTTGCCCAGCCCGGTGAAGTCGGCATAGGTCTCGATCACATGCCCGACATCGACGACGATCAGGAAGGGCGGCCAGCCATGATCGGTCGGCAGCGCCTTGGCATAGCGTTCGGCCTGGGCGCGCGCCTGCCGCATCAGCCGGTCCCATGACGGGCGCGTCCCGGCAGGCGGGGAACTGTGGGGCAGCCCGCCGAACAGGTCGGCGCCCTCATGCCCGCCGCGCTGGCGCTTGCGCGACTGCTTGGCCTCCAGAACGAAGCAATCCCGCTTGTAGCAGTCGAGATAGTTGTTCCGTCCGTCGTCGCCCTCCAGATCGAGCGCCCGAACCCTCTTCTCATAGACGTAGATGTTGAGCGCGTCCTGCTCCGACGATGCTTCCGGCTCCGCGGTACCGATCAGGGCACAGAGCTGATTGATGAATTTCTGGTAGTTGGCGCGCTCCGACCCGCCCTTGTCGCTCCAATATCTGATGAAGGCTTCGGGGGATTGGTGTGCCGCTTCATCGACGGGTATGCCCTTTCGGTCAGCGCCAGGACCGGTATAGGCATCAAAATGCGACCTTGACGCGCTTTCCCCAACCAACACAGACGACGCCATACCATCCCCACCGACGGATTTCCCGAATACAAGAAATTCAACCGTGGGATAGATATTTTCACGCCGTCAAAGCCTTCCTGATATCACCTCAAATCGTCAAGACTGAATGCATAAATCGCGTCATTGGGCGGAAGCTATCCGCAGGGTTGATGACCACATTCCTTGCACAACGAAGACTCAACAGAAAAACACGACCGACTCGGCAAGAGTAATGCCATGGTGTGCATTGAGCTTATTATCTCTGATTTTCAAATATGATGCAGAAACCATTAATGTTCTACAGTAAAAATCTGCAACATCCATATGCATTACCTCGCCGCCCCCCAAATACGAAAGGGCCGCGCCCCCTTTCGGAAGCGCGGCCCTTCGTTGCCGAAGGTTCCCTCACGCACAACCACGAGCGCGGGCCACCTTCGATGCGGTGGGGCGGCCGATGGCGTCGCTGATGAACGCCCCGGCCGCGATCAGCTTGTCCAGATCGACGCCCGTCTCGATGCCGAGGCCGTTCAGCATGTACAGCACATCCTCGCTCGCCACGTTGCCGCTGGCGCCCTTGGCATAGGGGCAGCCGCCAAGCCCGGCGACGGAGCTGTCGACCACCGCCACGCCCATCTGCAGCGCCGCCAGGATGTTGGCGAGAGCCTGCCCGTAGGTGTCGTGGAAATGGACGGCGATCTTCTCCACCGGCACCCGCTCCGCCACCGCGGCGATCATCAGCTGCGCCTTGGTCGGCGTCCCCGTGCCGATGGTGTCGCCCAGCGAGATCTCGTAGCAGCCCATGGCGAACAGCCGCTCCGCCACGTCCGCCACCGCCTTCGGCGCAATCTCCCCCTCATAGGGGCAGCCGAGCACACAGGACACATAGCCGCGCACCGGCACGCCCGCCGCCTTGGCCTGCTCCATGACGGGCGCGAAGCGGTCCAGGCTCTCGGCGATGGAGCAGTTGATGTTCTTCTGGCTGAAGCTCTCCGAGGCGGCACCGAACACCGCCACCTCGTCAGCCTTGGCCGCCAGCGCGCCCTCCAGCCCCTTCAGGTTGGGGGTGAGGGCGGCATAGCGCACGCCGGGCTTGCGGGCGATGCCGGCCAGCACCTCGGCGCTGTCGCCCATCTGCGGCACCCATTTGGGCGAGACGAAGCTGGCCGCCTCGACCACGCTCAAGCCGGCATCGGACAGGCGGTTGACCAGCTCCACCTTCACCGCCGTCGGCACCATCGACTTTTCGTTCTGGAGGCCGTCGCGCGGGCCGACCTCCACCATGCGGACGAACTTTGGCAGCTGCATCGTCAGGCCTCCGCGATGTCGAGAACCAGCAGGTCGACGCCTTCCGACACCTGATCGCCCGCCGCGAAATTCACGGCGCTGACGGTGCCGGCCGCCGGGGCCTTGATGGTGTGCTCCATCTTCATGGCTTCCAGCAGCATCAGCGGCGCGCCGGCCTCGACGCTCTGGCCCGGCTCGACCAGAACGCGGACCACGGTGCCCGGCATCGGCGCGGTCAGACGGCCGGAGCCGCCCTCCTGCTCCGCCGCGCGGGCGCTGGGGTCGTCCAGCATCAGGCGGGACACCGCGCCGTCGATCAGCACGGTGATGTCCAGCCCCTGCTGTACCACGGTGGCACGGGTGCGCATGCCGTCCAGCGTCGCCGTCAGCAGCCCATCCGACAGGCTGACCCCGGTCACCGGCATCGCCTTGCCGCCATCCACCGCGACCTCATAGCCATCGCTGCGGAAGTGCAACGTCACCTCGCGCGCCGTCTCCCCGTCCATCAGGCGCAGGTCGTAATGGTTCTCCTCGTTCAGCCGCCAGCCATTGGCGAGCAGCCAAGGCGAGTAGCGGTCCGACCGGGCGCGAAGAGCGGCCTGGGCCTCCTCCCGGCGCTTCAGCAACACCGACAGGGCGGCGGCGGCCAGTGCCTTGTCGGCCACCGGGGCCGGCGGTGGCAGCAGGTCGGCGCGGTGGCGCTCGATGAAGCCGGTGTCGATCTCCACCGCCTTGAAGGCCGGATGGCCGGCGATGGCGCCGAGGAAGCCGACGTTGGTGGTGACGCCGACCACCTCATACTCGGCCAGCGCCACGCGCAGGCGGCGCAAGGCGCTGTCGCGGTCCTCGTCCCAGACGATCAGCTTGGCGATCATCGGGTCGTAATACATCGTCACCGAATCGCCCTCGCGGACACCGGTGTCGACGCGGACATGTTCATTCTCGGCCGGCGGGCGCAGGCGCACCAGCTTGCCGATGGCCGGCAGGAAGTCGCGCTGCGGATCTTCCGCGTACAGCCGCGCCTCAAAGGCATGGCCCCGGCGGGTCAGCTGGTCCTGGCGCAGCGGCAGCTCCGCCCCGGCGGCGACGCGCAACTGCCACTCGACCAGATCGAGCCCGGTGATCTTCTCCGTCACCGGATGCTCCACCTGCAGGCGGGTGTTCATCTCGATGAAGTAGAAGCCGCCATCCTCATAGAGGAACTCGACGGTGCCGGCGCCGACATAGTTGACCGCCTTGGCGGCGGCGACCGCGGCCTCGCCCATGCGGCGGCGGAGGTCGTCGGGCAGGTTCGGGGCCGGCGCCTCCTCGATCACCTTCTGGTGGCGGCGCTGGACCGAGCAGTCGCGCTCGAACAGATAGACGCCGTTGCCGTGGGTGTCGCAGAAGACCTGGATTTCGACATGGCGCGGCCGGCCGAGATACTTCTCCAGCAGCAGGCTGTCGTCGCCGAAGGCGGCCTTGGCCTCGCGCTGGGCGCCGGCCACCGCATCGGCCAGCTCGTTGGCGGCGCGCACCACGCGCATGCCCTTGCCGCCGCCGCCGGCCGACGCCTTGACCAGCACCGGGTAGCCGATGCGTTCGGCCTCCGCCGACAGGGTGGCGAAGTCCTGGTCGGTGCCGTGATAGCCCGGCACCAGCGGCACGTCGGCGTTCGCCATCAGCCGCTTGGATTCCGCCTTGGAGCCCATGACGCGGATCGCCTCGATCGGCGGGCCGATGAAGACGATTCCGGCCTCGGCGCAGGCCGCGGCGAAACCGGCATTCTCCGACAGGAAGCCGTAGCCGGGATGGATGGCCTGCGCGCCCGTGCGCTTTGCCACGTCGAGGATGACGTCGCCGCGCAGATAGCTTTCGCCGACCGGGGCCGGGCCGATGCAGACGGCCTCGTCGGCCATCTGGACATGCATCGCCTTGGCGTCGGCCTCCGAATGGACGGCGACGGTCTTGATGCCCAGGCGGCGGGCGGTGCGGATGACCCGGCAGGCGATTTCGCCGCGGTTGGCGATCAGGATCTTGTCGAACATGTGGATCAGCTCCGCCAGGACGGGGTGCGTTTGTCGAGGAAGGCGCCGACGCCCTCCTTGCCTTCGGCGCTGGCGCGCTGGCGAGCGATGCGCTCCGCCGTGTCGCGCACCACGTCGTCGGTCAGCGGCCGGCGGGCGACGGCGCGGATCAGCTCCTTGGCGGCGGTGACCGCCGTCGGCGCGCTGTCCATCAGAGCCCTAACCGTCTTCGCCACCGTCTCTTCCAGCCCGTCGGCATTGGTCAGCTCATGCAGCAGGCCGATGCGGTGGGCCTCCGCCGCGCTGAACCGCTCGCCGGTCAGGAAGTAGCGGCGGCAGGCGCGTTCGCCGATGGCGGCGATAACATAGGGGCTGATGGCGGCGGGAATGATGCCCAGCCGCACCTCCGACAGGGCGAAGGTCGCGGTCTCCACCCCGATGGCGATGTCACAGGCCGAAACCAGCCCGACGCCGCCGCCGAAGGCCGGACCCTGCACCACGGCGACCGTGGGCTTCGGGCATTCGTCCAGCGTGCGCAGCATGGTGGCGAGCCCCATGGCGTCGGCCAGATTCTCCTGATGGGAGTAGCCGGCCATCTTCTTCATCCAGGACAGATCAGCCCCGGCCGAGAAGCTCTTGCCCACCCCGCGCAGCAGGACAACACGCACCGCCGGAGCCTCGCCCACCTGCCGGAAGGCCGCGGTGAGGTCGGCGATGACCTGCTCGTTGAAGGCGTTGTGCACGTCGCCGCGGTTCATGGTGACGGTGGCGACGCCGCTGTCGGCAACCTCGATCAAAATGTCGCTCATGCTCGCCCCCATCACATCCGGAACACGCCGAACGGCGTCTTCGGCACCGGCGCGTTCAAGGACGCCGACAGGCCGAGGCCCAGCACCATGCGGGTGTCCGCCGGGTCGATGATGCCGTCGTCCCACAGCCGGGCGCTGGCATAATAGGCGTGGCTCTCACGTTCGAACTGGGCGCGGATCGGCGCCTTCAGCGCCTCCTCGTCCTCGGCCGACCACGGCTTGCCCTGGGCTTCCATGGCGTCGCGCTTGACCTGGGCCAGCACGCCGGCCGCCTGCTCGCCGCCCATGACGGAGATGCGGGCGTTCGGCCACATCCACATGAAGCGCGGGGAGTAGGCGCGGCCGCACATGCCGTAATTGCCGGCGCCATAGCTGCCGCCGATGATGACCGTGAACTTCGGCACCTTGGCGCAGGCGACCGCGGTGACCAGCTTGGCGCCGTCCTTGGCGATGCCGCCGGCCTCGTACTTGCGGCCCACCATGAAGCCGGTGATGTTCTGCAGGAACACCAGCGGGATGCGGCGCTGGCAGCACAGCTCGACGAAATGGGCGCCCTTCAGGGCGGATTCGCTGAACAGGATGCCGTTGTTGGCGATGATGCCGACGGGATAGCCGAAGATGTGGGCGAAGCCGGTCACCAGCGTCGTGCCGTAGAGCGGCTTGAACTCGTCGAAGCGCGATCCGTCAACCACCCGCGCGATCACCTCGCGCACGTCGAACGGCTTGCGGGCATCGCTGGGGATGACGCCGTACAGCTCGCGCGGATCGAAGGCCGGCTCCTCCGGCTCGCGCAGGTCGAGGTCGATGTGCTTGGCGCGGTTCAGGTTCGACACCACGCGGCGCGCCATCGCCAGGGCGTGGGCGTCGTTCATCGCGTAATGGTCGGTGACGCCCGAGGTGCGGGAGTGCACGTCGGCGCCGCCGAGATCCTCGGCCGATACCACCTCGCCGGTTGCGGCCTTCACCAGCGGCGGGCCGCCCAGGAAGATGGTGCCCTGGTTGCGGACGATGATCGCCTCGTCTGACATTGCCGGGACATAGGCGCCGCCGGCGGTGCAGCTGCCCATCACCACGGCGATCTGCGGGATGCCCTCGGCCGACATGTTGGCCTGGTTGTAGAAGATGCGGCCGAAATGGTCGCGGTCGGGGAAGACCTCGTCCTGGTTCGGCAGGTTGGCGCCGCCCGAATCCACCAGATAGATGCAGGGCAGGTTGTTCTGCTGGGCGATCTCCTGCGCGCGCAGGTGCTTCTTGACCGTCAGCGGGTAATAGGTGCCGCCCTTCACCGTCGCGTCGTTGGCGACGATCATGCACTCCTGCCCGGCGACGCTGCCGATGCCGGCGATGATGCCGGCGGACGGGATGTCCTCGGCATAGACGCCGTCGGCGGCCAGCTGCGACAGCTCCAGAAACGGCGAGCCGACGTCAAGCAGCTGGCGGATGCGCTCGCGCGGCAGCAGCTTGCCGCGGGCGAGATGCTTTTCACGAGCCTTGGCGCCGCCGCCCTGCTGGATGGCAGCGACCTTCCGGCGCAGATCGTCGACCAGCGCCTGCATGGCGTCGGCGTTGGCCTGGAACTCGGCGGAGCGCGCGTTCAGGGCGCTCTTCAGGACGGTCATGCCGTCTTCCTCCCGGTTTGGCGGTCTTGATTACTGGACGAGAGCACGGCTGATGACCAGCCGCT
>CBFGPE010000212.1:0-8637 GCA_965650625.1 uncultured Azospirillum sp.
GAAGCCGGTCTGGTGCAGGCTCATCTTCTTGGCGCCCAAGAATGCCGGCACGTCATCGCCGTGGAAAACCCGGCGGGTGCCGGGCGGCAGGCCATAGTCGATGGCGTCGACCACGATCAGCGCGTCGGCAGCTTCCAGATGCGGCAGCAGGTACAGCCCCTGGGTCCCGCCATCCATCAGGGTGACGGTGTCGGGAAAGCGCCAATTGGCCGCAAGACGCTCCACCGTGCGGACACCGAAGCCCTCGTCGGCCCACAGGATGTTGCCGATGCCCAACACCAGGATCCGCGCTGTCCCGCAACCGCTTTCGTCCCCCGCCAAATCCATTCCCGTGCCCCGGCCTCTGTCCGATGGTGCGGCGCCCTGCCGCCGAACCGTCGTTCGTACAAGTTCCATGCCAGGATCGGTGGTTCAGTCAGGGTATTGATCGGATTACATATTTCCGAATCCATCGCTCGATATAGCAGCGATTGTGGACATCAACATTACAGCATGCATGGCAAGTGGCAAGTTGGTTGCCACTGTGGCTGCGCAGTTGCCGCAGCTGGAGGGTTGGATTGTTCGCGCTGGCCGAACGGTGAAAACAGGATCCGTGCGTTTATCCCGGACCTGCGCAGGATTAGATCTCTTCCAACAGGACGGGCCGTCTCCCGTCCGATGGAGGTTCAAATGGCACGCATGGTTTCACTTCTGATGTTCGTCGGCGTCATGTCCTACGCGGCGTTCATCGCGTCCTGATCACTGCCTTGAGAGGTCACTTCAGAGTCATCCTGTAATGTGCTGTCCACACTAGGTTATCAGTGCACCGTACAGACCATGCAGGGGTCGAAGGACCGGACGATGTGCTGCACCGACAACGGCGTTCGCTCTCCCTCCTGCACCGGCGCGCCGACCAGGGCTTGCTCCAGCGGACCGGGCACCCCGTCGAGATCGCGGGGTGAGAAGTTCCAGGTGGTCGGGGCGATGATCTGATAGCCGGCGATACGCCCGCGTTCCACCCGCAACCAGTGTCCAAGCGCTCCCCGCGCAGCTTCCGTCAACCCTACCGCCTGGCCGCTGTCCGGCATCTCCGCCGCGACACACCAAGGGGCGGCCGGATCGATGGCACGCAGCCAACCCTCCATCGCGTCGGTGGTGCGGGCCAGTTCCAGTAGACGTGCCACCACGCGGCTGCGCACCGATCCGCCATCCAGCGCCACCAGTGCGCGGATCAGCGGAGGGCCGTCCACCAGTTGCCTAGCAATCGCGCCGGTCTCGTAGGGCAGGCCTGCCAGCCGCGGCGCCTTGCACCAGCTGTAACCGGCCTCGTCCATCCCGTCCGGCACAGTCGAGCCGGCGAAGGGCGGGTGAGGTCGGTCCTGCCCGGCCATGCGGCTGAAGCGGTGATGCTCCGTCACTTGATCCGGATTGAAGGGAGCGACCTGCCCGTCGGCAAAGGTGCCCCGGCGGTAGAGATGCCCACCCCCGGCATCGGGATAGGCACCATGGCTGAGGAAGCGAGCATAGGCCTTGCCGAGATGGGCGAGGTCCAGATCCTCGGCGATTTCCAGAAACAGGCGGAAATCGCCGGCGGGACCGGACAGTCGCCAGCGCTCCAGATCCTCCGGCGTGCCAAGCGCCAGCACGCTCTCCAGCGGCGCACCGAACAGGCTGTCCTCCAGAAAGCGGCGGAAGCTGCGGACGGTAGCGAGCAAGCGCACCCGGTCGCGCGCGTCCACCGCCCGTGTGACGCCGCCGGGCTGGAGAGTCAGGGTGTGCGGCCACTTGCCGCCCAGGATGCCCAGCACATGGAACAGTTCCGCCCGTGCTGCGGTGGCGCCGCGCACGGCACTGCCCTGGGCCGCCTTGAAACGCGCCTCCGCCCGCTCGAACCAGGGGCGCCCTTCATAGGCGGGTCGGGCGAAGTCGGGCATGAAGAACAGGTGAAAGTGCGTCAGATGGTCGGCGACATTCTCGGTCGCCGTCATCAGGTTGGTCGCGAGCAGGCCGTTATGCGGCATCTCCAGCCCCATCACGCCGGCCAGCGCCAGCGCCGCCGCATGGCTTTGCGAAACGGAGCAGATGCCGCAGATGCGCGGCGCTACCACCAGCGCGTCCATCGGGTCACGGCCTTCCAGAATGCGCTCGAATCCGCGGAACAGCGGCGAATTCACATAGGCTGCAGAAATATTTGTGCCGGAAATCTCAAGCCGGACCTCAAGGTCGCCCTCCACGCGATTGAAAGGGCCGACGATCAGGCGGCGTTTGCGCTCTTCGCTCACCGGGTCAGCCTTTCCGGATGGGGCGGACGGTGGGGGCGACGACGATGCGGTCGGCGGCGGCATTGCGGCGCACCCGCTCCGGCGTCGCCGCCTTGGCGAGGGAGGCAAGCGCGACGAACCAAGCCTTGGGCATGTCGGTGGGCAGGCCGATGGGGATGCCGGCGAATTTCGGCGTCTGCTGGAACGGATGCCCCGGCTCCTCGAAGCCCGGCGCGGTGCAGTTGATGCAGGCATAGCCGCCGCGGGTGCAGGACCCCTCGCCGTTCCACAGGCGGGTGTTGCAATCGGCATGTGCCTGGGTGCCGAGACAGCCCATATGCTCCATCAGGCAGCCGAGATCGGACGGCTTCTCCGCGCTGGCCTTGTACTCGTAATACTCGTTGCGCGGGCAGCCATGGTGGACCAGATAGTCGGCGTAGAAGCGCGGGCGCTGGTAGACTTCCAGATCTCCGGCGGCCAACGCATCCTCGGCCAGCAGCATCAGCGTCTCGGTCACCCAATTCGGATGGGTCGGGCAGCCTGCGACATTCACCACCGGCAGCCCGCCGCGCGCCCGGAATTCCGCGCCCAGGGCGCCGCCGCGCTGCGTGCCCTCATACTGCAGGCCGCAGGCGTCGGCGATGTTCTCGCCCCCCGCGGTGATGCCGCCAAATGCCGCACAGGTGCCGACAGCCAACACGGTGCCGGCGACGGCGGCCAGATCGCGCGCCCAATCGATGGTCGCCCGTCCGGTCCCTGCCAACACATGGAAACGCCCGGTGCCGTTCGGTCCGCGCAGCAGCGATCCTTCGACGCACAACACGTCCAGCGGTTCGGCGCCCGACAGGATGCGCTCGAACAGGTCCACCGCCTCGGCCCCGCTTTCCTCCGACAGGCTCGGGTGCCAGAGCAGGCGGATGCCGGCCGTCTCCAGCAGCGTCAGCAGGTCCGGGGATTCGGCGCAGAGCAGCGACATGGTGCAGCCGCCGCAGCCGCCCGATTGTAGCCACAGCACCGACAGCGGACGCGACCTCATCTTGCGGCTCCTTCCCGGCCTCCGGCCGCCGGCAGGGTGAGGGTGAACAGCGCCCCGCCTTCTGGATGGTTCGTGGCGGCCAGATCGCCGCCATGGTCACGCACCAGCTGATAGCTGATCGACAGGCCGAGCCCGGTGCCCTTGCCGACCGGCTTGGTGGTGAAGAAGGGGTCGAAAACGCGGCTAACGATCGCGTCGGGAATGCCGTGGCCGGTGTCGCGGATGGTGACGACGACCGTGCCCGCCACCTCCCAGCCGTGCAGTTCCAACCGCTTGACCGACGCGCCGGCCATGGCGTCGATGGCGTTCTGGACCAGATTCATGGCGACCTGATGCAGGTGGCCGGGATGGCCGGCGATGTCCAGCGCGTCGGGCAGGTCGAAGACGACGGTCAGATCCGGCATCTGCGCCTTGGCGACCCAGGTGACGGCGGAGCGCAGAAGTGCCGTCAGATCAAAGCGTTCCGAGGCGTGCTTCTGTTCCGATGAGAAGCGGCGAAGCTCCGCCACAATGTCGCGCACCCGCTCCGTCCCCTCCAGCATGCCGTCCAGGGTCGCCGCGGCGTCGGCGCGGGCGCGGTCGATGCGCAGCTCCTTGCGCAGGGACGCCAGGTCCGCCGGGGTTGCACCCTCATGGACGCGGTCGAGATAGGCGGTCATGCGGTCGACATAGCGGCGCATGGCATGGGCGTTGCCATAGACGAAGGAGATCGGGTTGTTCAATTCATGGGCCACGCCGGCGACCAGCCGGCCGAGCGAGGCCATCTTTTCCGAATGGACCAGCTGCTGCTGGGTCTGCTTCAGGCCTTCATGGGCGGCGGCGAGGTCGCGGTAGGCGCGGCGCAGCTCTCCTACCGGCCGGCCGACCAGGACTAGCCCAATGGCATGGCCCCGCTGGTCGTAGCGCACCGTGCTGTTGACTGCGATGGGGAAGGGGCCGGCCGGCCCGCGCAGGGACAGCTCGACGTCGCTGACCTCCTCGCGCTGAAGGGCGGCGCTGCACAGCCGGGCGAAGGCGGGATGGAAGGCGGGATCGAGGAAATCGCGCAACGGCCGCCCGGTCAACTCGCGCCCGTCACGGCCCAGTGCCCGTTCGGCCGCCGGGTTGGTCTGCTCGATCCTGCCGTCGCGGTCGCAGGCGATCAGAACGTCGGTCATGGAACCGAGGACGCTGGCGATGAAGGCTTGCGCCTCCTCCAACTCGGCGTTCTTGCGTTCCAGCTCCACCTGCTGCGTCACGAGATTGGCATAGGTCTCGTCCATCTTCCGGATCACGTCGATCCAGGCGCTCTCGGCGTCGGCATCGGGCGTCATGCCGGGAATGGAAAATGGCTGCGACAGCGGGGCGGTCATGGCGCGCAGACTAGCACGCCGCACCCCTCATGGTGTGGACGATTTCAGGCGGACCAGATCGACCACAGGCCGGCAAGGCCGCTCAGCACCAGCACATAGAGCGCGAAGTCGAACAGCGGCGCGTGCCAGACCCAGCCATAGGCGCCGACGGCGCGCAGGCCCCGGCGCAGCAGCGCCGAAACCGCCCAGGCAACCACGGCCAGGATCAGCAGCGGCGGCAGGAACAGGCCGTAGACGTCGATTTCACCGATCATGCGCGTGCCCTTTCCTGATGCAGCGGCTCAAGGGTCGATGGGAGGGCCTCCAGGGCTGCGTCCGGGAACAGGCTACGGCGCAGGGCGGCCAGCGCCACCACGGCGCGGTCGCGCTCGGAGCAGGGCGGGGCGGCGTCGATGGCCGACAGCAGATCGTCCATGCTGTCCAGCAGACCCGCCGGCGCCGGGTCGGGCCGCTTGGCGGACAGGGCGCGGAAATGATCGGTGATGCCCCGCAGCAGACGCTCCAGCGCCGCCCCGCCGGCGACGCCGAGAACGGGGCGTGCCCGCTGAAGCTCCACCACGTTCAGCCCAACCCGCAGGTCCCGTACAGCGTCAATGGCGTCGACATCCACCGAGCCGCCCGCCTGCGCCAACCGGGCCGACAGCAGCCCGACACGGTCCAGCATGCGGCTTTCGAAGCCGTCATTCGCCGGCACCCCGCGCGTCCGCGCCAGATCGGCGATCTCGCGCCAGCCGATGTGCAGCAGGCGCCGCGCGCTCCAGGCCGCGCCCACCGACCGGCACATGCGGGTGACCAGCATCGCGGTGACAATGCCGACGATCTGCCCGGTGCTGCTGTTCAGGAAAGAGGCGAAATCGCCGTTGCCGGTGTCGAGCAGGCTGAGCGAACCGCCGACGCCGAAGATCAGCGCCATCGCCTTGCCCATCGTCGCCGGCCGGGCGACGAAGACGCCCAGCGTCACCAGCGTCGGCGCCAGGCACAGCACCAGCATGGGGAAGCTGTCGAAGGACGGCAGCACCACCAGCAGATAGAAGGCCGACAGCGGAATGGAGGCCAGCGTGTAGACCAGGAACAGGCGGATGCCCGGCACCGGATCGTCGAAGGACGCAAAGAAGCAAGTGAAGACCGCCACCATCATCGCCGCCGCCGATCCGGACGACCAGCCGGTCAGGATCCAGAACGTGCAGACGGTGGTGATGCCCAGCAGGGCCGCTGCCGCCGACCACGCCGCCATGCCCTGGTCCAGATGGAAGACGCCGCGCGAGCGCTTGCGGGCCAGCGGGTCAAGATGGTCGGGCAGGTCCCGGTCGCCAGTCGCGATGTGCGCCCGCAGGGTCCGGCAGTCGCGGTGGATCTCGACCAGCGACCGCAGGCGCCGGATAAAGCTGAAGCGTGTCGCCGCCTGCCAGCCGGCCGAAGCCCGCCCTGCCTCCTCTGCTTCCAGCCGGTCGAGCCAGCCGATCAGCCGGGCGGTGTCCGCCGGATCGGCATTGGCGCCGGCGGCGATCCAGCCGCGCGTCGCCGCCAGAACCGGCGCCACGTCGGCCGGCAGATCGCCACGCGGGCCGCGCAGAGCGATCAACCGATCCTGCACCGCCGTCAGCACCGGCAGCAGATAGACCATCCGGTCCTGCAAGGCCCGCATCGGCCGGGTCATCCAGCGCAGGTCGGAGGTGTCGTAGGGCAGGTGGGTCGTCATTACCCGCAATTCGGTCAGGTCGGTCGCCATCTTGTGGCGGTCGCGCAGGCGGGCGTCCATTCCGGCCCCGTCGAGCGCGTCCAGCGTCCAGCGCTCCGCATCGCGCAGGGCGGCGTCGAGCTTGCCGAGCAGCACCGGTCCCATGCCGCGCGGCAGGATCACGCTGTGGATGACGGTGGCGCAGACGATGCCGAGGATGATCTCCTCCACCCGCGCCAACCCGGTATCGAAGATCGCCTCCGGATTGGAGACGGCCGGGAAGACGATCAGCCCGGCGGTGTAGCCCGCCAGCATGAAGGCGTAGCTGCGCGGCGTGCGGTCCAGCAGCGAGATGAACAGGCAGCCGCCGACCCAAAGTCCGACCGCCAGCGACAGCAACTCCGGCGCATTGACCAGTTCCACCGTCAGGACGATGGCGGCGATGCTGCCGACCACCGTACCGGCGACGCGATAGACCGCCTTCGACCGCACGGTGCCCGACAGCGGGCTCGACACCACATAAGCGGTCAGCATCGCCCAGAAGGGACGCGGCAGCCCCATGCCGAACGCGATGTAGAGCGCCAGCATGGAAGCCGCGAAGGACTTCACCGAAAAGACCAGTTCGTCGAGGGTGGGGGCTTGGGGCATCGGCGCGCGCTCACTGCCCGGCCGGCAACTGGGCGACCTTTGGCGTGCCATCGGGCGCGCCCACCACCGACACCGTCGCGGTGCGCCCGGCAACCAGCTGAAGCGATTCCGGCACCTCGTCCAGGGCGATGCGCACGGGGATGCGCTGGGCCAGCCGCACCCAGTTGAAGGTCGGGTTGACGTTGGCGACCAGCCCGGTGCCCTCCGCCCGGTCGCGGTCGACGATGGCGCGGGTGATGCTGTCGACCCGGCCGCGCAGTTCGGTGCCCACACCCATGATCCGGACAGAGACCGGGGCGCCGACACGGATGCGCGGCAGCTTGGTCTCTTCGAAATAGCCCATGACATAGAAGGAATGGCTGTCGATCAGCGCCACCACCGCCTGCCCGGCGGCGACATAGTTGCCGGCCTTCATCTGCAGGTTGGTGACATAGCCGTCGACAGTCGCCCTCACCTCCGTGCGGCCGAGGTTGAAGCGGGCGAGGTCGAGTGCGGCCTCAGCCTGCTTGGTCGCGGCGGCGGCCTTGGCCATCGCCGACATCACCTCCTGGCGCTGGGCGGTGGAGACGACGTTGTTGCCCAGCTGCTCGTACCGGTGCGCCTCGGCGGTGCGATAGGCCAACTCGGCCTTGGCGCTGTCGAGGTTGGCCTGCGCCTGCTCCTCCGCCAGCCGGTAGCGGCCGGGATCGACGACGAACAGCACCTCGCCCTTATGGACCAGCTGGTTGTCGGACACCCGCACGTCGGTCACCAGACCAGCGACGTCGGAGGAGATCTGGACGATGTCGGCGCGGACGCGTCCGTCGCGGGTCCAGGGCTCGTTCATATAGTAATCCCACAGCCACAGTCCGCCGCCGACCGCCGCCACGGTCACCAGCAGGGTCACGGCGATCCGGGCAACGGCTCGGAAGGAAGGAAGAAAAGTCACGGTCTGGGTTCCTCGATCACCGCGGGCGACGCGACTGGGAGCGCCGCACAGCCGGTCCCGGCCGTGGCACTGCTCCGGAAACGCGCCCATGGAAAACACGCTGCGGTCAGGTCTGTTCACGCTTGGCGTTGGCCTCGATGATGGACAGCACGCGATAGCAGGCCTCCACGTCGGCCTCCGTCGCTTCTGCCATCAACCGCTGGCGGACATCGTTCAGCGCCTCGTTCACCTGAACCAACAGATGACGGCCGGCGTCGGTCATGTGCAGGGTCTTCGCCCGGCGGTCGCAGGCATCCTCGCGCCGTTCCAGCAGCCCGGCCGTCTCCAGCCCGTCGAGAAGACGGACGAGCGACGGGCCTTCCACCGCCATCTCCTCCGCCAGTTCGCGCTGCCGTAGCCCGTCGCCGAGTTCAGCCAACAGCATCAGCGGCGCGATGGCCGAAGTGGAAAATCCGCTCTCCGCCAGCACCTTGTTGGCCGCCCGCCGCCACAGATGGGAGGCGCGGAACAGGTGCAGGCCGAAATTGGGAGGAAGGCGCAGAGGCTTATCTTGTAGCATTCCTATTTGATAGGTTACCTACCTAATTTTGGCAAGGGAGTGGAGTGCGTCTGCGGCCCTGCTTGCCGCATGGCTGGATTGTTGTGGTGCGGGATTTCCTTTTATTTCCATAACGAAAGTTATGTGTTTTTTCCTCTGTAGGCGGTAGGTTCTATTCTGAAGTGCAACTTTCTTGTAATCACAGGGCTTTATGGGT
>CBFGPE010000213.1:0-8549 GCA_965650625.1 uncultured Azospirillum sp.
GCCGACGGCGAAGGCGACGCCGAACCCGGCCGGCCGGCCGGCTGAGGCCATCGTCCCTTCCGCGACGATCTCCGGCCACTGCTGTTTCTTCCTCATCGCCAGTCGAGGAAACGACCGAGGAGCAGCAAGATGGCCGACCAGCCCAACCAGAATCCAGGCAACGCCGACCGCAGCGAATCGTCGCAGAAGCCTGCCGATGCCGGCAAGGCCGGCGGCGGCAAGATCAGCCGCGTCACCGAGAAGGCCCAGGAGGAGGCCGCCAAGGACCGCGCCCGCGAAGGCGGCTACCAGTAGGCGGCAACCGTCCCGACAGAAGACGGCCCGGCTCCCGACGCGGGAGGTCGGGCCGTTTCCTTTTCGGTAATGTGAAGCCGCGGATTGTTTTTGAAAGTGATTGTTGCGTTGTTAGTTTCTCGTTTTGAGAGGCAATCAGACGGGGAACAACAACCATGTGCACGGATTTTCTGATCGGGGCGACTGACGGAACGATCGTCAACGGCCGCAGCATGGAGTTCGGCATCGACCTGAAGGGCGCCCTGATCGTGCGGGCGCCGGGCAAATCGGCCGGACTGGTGGGATGGCTGGAGGACAAGCTCCATCTGGTCCCGAAATACGGCTATGTCGGTGTGACGTCCTTCGGTCTGCCGGTCTGCTCCGACGGCGTGAACAGCCAGGGCCTGTCCACCGGTGCGCTTTGGCTGCCCGGCTCGGAATATCAGGCGCCCGACGCCAAGGCGACCAACGTCTTCTGCGGGTTCTTCGTCGACTGGCTTCTGGGCAACTGCGCCACGGTGGCGGAGGTCCAGCAGGCGCTGGAAAGCGGTGCGGTCCGGGTTGTCGGCGACCAGTGGGTGGCGAAGGCCGGTCCGCTTCACTTCCCGGTTCACGACGCCGCCGGCAACAGCATCGTCATCGAATTCCTCGGCGGTCAGCCGGTCATTAGCGACAACCCGGTGAAGGTGCTGACCAACCTGCCGACCTTCCCCTGGCATCTGACCAATCTGCAGAACTATGTCAGCCTGACCCCGTGGGATGCCGACCCGATGACCGTCGGCGACCTGACCGTCTCCCGTCCCGGCCATGGGACCGGGCTGGCCGGTCTCCCCGGCAACGCCACGCCGCCCGCCCGCTTCATCCGCACGGCTCTTCTGAAGCAGTTCGCCGACCAGCCCGCGACCGCGGCCGAGGCGCAGAGCCTTGCCTTCCACCTGCTGAACGCCGTCGACATTCCGAAGGGCACGGTGCGCGCCCGCAAGTCCGACGGGGAGGTGGAGTGCGACTATACCCAGTGGGTGGTGGTGAAGGATCTGACCAACCGCGTCATCACCATCCGCATGGCCGCCTCGCCGATGCCCTGGAGCCTGGACCTGAAGACGGTGGATTTCGAGAGCATGAACGGCCGGCGGATCGCCATTCCGGCGGCAATGGCCAATCCGCTGCCGGTGTAAAGACGACCAGCAAGATGTGGTGCTTGCGGCCTTGGGGGTACGCCACTCTCCCCGTGACGGTCGGCAGCTTCGCTCCCACCGAACCGGACCGGCGTTTTCCCGGTTGTGGTTTTCCCGGCTCTCAGGGCCGCAAGCACCATCAGCATACGCACTGAGATCGTGAAGCACGCAACAGCGGATCATGGGAGCGGCGCGTATGGTCATCCTCGTCCTGCCGATCGTGGCTTGTCCGAGGAGATGAACAATGACGAGTGACCTCACCTTGTCCCAGAGCATCACCAACGCGGCTGACCTGATCGACTGCGTTGCCCAGCGTGAGGCTTACCGTCGCGCGACCGAACTTATCGGGCCGGCCCTGGGGCGCGTCGGCGGCAATATGGCGGTTGGCGTGATGGATGGGTTCACCGCGGTATCGCAGCAATCCTCGGAAGGCTGAGCCGGCTGCGTACTTCACCATCATAGAGATGACGGCCCGGCAACATCGCCCCGGCACAACCCACCGGGCGGCAGCAATTGCCCATCGGTCAGCGATGAGTGGGGCGCCCGATCACGGTGGCAATCGCCCGACCTCCCCACGACACTCCATGCACCAGGGCCACAGGGGGAACTCTCCCCCCATGGCCCCGCTCCTGCCACTGTTACGCCGAACGTCCTCAGAACGGCATCCCGATTTTCAGGCGTGAAAATCGACATAATTTCAACGCTGTAGCTTTTTCGTGTTGCAGCCGTGTTGCATCGGCGCCGGCTAGCCGAACAGGCGCCGCTCCATGTCGGCAACCGCCTTGTGGTGATCCTCGGAGGGGAACAGCTTCCCGTACCGCTCCATGGTCATCCGGTAGTCCTTGTGCCCGGCGAAGGTCATCACCGCCTTCACGCTGAACCCCTGGTCGATCCAGGCCGACACGGCGAAGTGCCGCAGGTCGTGCCACCGCATCGTGATCCCCAGCTTCTCGCACAGCGGCCGGAACCAGAGCCGATGGACATCGGTCTGGGCCCGCACGCCACCCTTCCGATTCGGGAACACCAAGCCCAGCTCCGACTGCGGGCAGCGCAGCTTCCAGGCCTTCAGCGTGTTGACCACCATCGGGCCGATCGGGATGTCGCGGGTGCCCGCGCTGCTCTTCGGATCGCCCATCTCGTTGTAGATGTCGGCGCGCTCGCGGACATGGATGAAGCCGGCCTCCAGATCGACGTGCGCCCAGCGCAGACCGCGCTGTTCCGACGCCCGCAGGCCGGCGAGGGCGGCGACGATCAGGTAGGGGCGGAAGTCATCGTCCGCAGCATCCAGCAGCCGCTTCACGTTGGTCCGCAGCTGCCGCGCCGCCTCGTGCGAGATCGCGGCGCTGGACCGGCTCGGCCGGCGCACGGTGACGCCTTCGGTCGGATCGGTGAAGATCAGGTCGTTCGCCCGGGCGAAGGCCAGCATGAACCCCAGCGTCGCGATGATCCGCTTCGTCATGGCGATCGAGCGGCCGGCCTCCAGCAGCCGGTCCCGGAACTCGGCGACCGTGACCGTCCGCAGGGATGCGAGCTTCAGCGTGCCGATCCCGACCTCCGGATCCGTGATGTGGCAGCGGATGCAGCTCTCGTAGGTGGCGAGGGTCGCGCGTTCCATGGCCTGGCCTGTGTCGCGCCTAACCGTCAGATGCTTGACGTAGCGCTTCGCCAGTTCGGCGACGGTGATCGAGTCGGAGGCGGGCAGGTGGGTGCCGGCGGCAACCTCCGCCCGCGCCTTCGTCTCGAACTCCACCGCCTCCCGCTTCGTCGCGAATTGGCGGGCCCTGCGCTTGCCGGCCTGATCGCGGTAGTCGACCTGCCACCTGACTTCGCCGCTGGGCAGCGTGCGCTTTCGGACCGACGCCATGGTGATTCCTTTCACGCGGTTGGGGTGGGCGTCGCCGGCGCGTTCATCGCCAAGGCGGCGGTGTCTGTCACAGCCCCACGGACTTGCGCAGCTCGTCGTTGATCCGGGACTGCCAGCCCGGCCCGCCGGCCTTGAAGCGCTCGATCACATCGGCGTCCAGGCGCAGTGTCACCTGCTGCTTGGGCTTCTCCGCCGGCGGACGGCCCCGGCCGCGCTTCAGGCTTTCCGCCAGCTGCGGGAACACCTCGGCGAAGGGGCGGGCCTGCCGCATTTCCTCTTCGGTCAGTTCGGGGTTGTCGGACACCTCGTCCCAGTCCTTTTTGCTGTACCCGCGCCCCGGCTGAAACTCGGTCAGCAGCTTCCGGTCTTCGGTCATGTCAGGAGCTTCCTTTCCTTGATGCTTGCCGGGCGCATGCTGATGACGGAGAGCGCTTCCGTTCCCAGCGGCTTGAACACCACGACGATCACCAGCACGTCGCCCAGCCAACCCACGGCCTTGAAGCGGCCATCGCGTGACGGGATGACCAAGGCGGTTTCGAAGAACGTCCCGTCCTCCAGATCGGCGAAGTCCAGCCCGTGCTTGTCCAGGTTGGTCATGCGCTTCGGAGGGTCGTAAACGATCTTCATGGGATTAATGTAACTCCAGAAAATAGCTGAGGCAAGATTAAACGTAACTACGAAAATTGGTGGGTGGCTGGGAAAGGTGCGGGATGGAGGCTGCGGCTGGTGGGCTCAGCCCGCCGATCCGTTACCCGGCGGCAGGTCCATTTCCTGCTGGGCCGGGGCGGAGGAGGCGACCACCCGGACGCCGACGTCGGCGTAGATTCCCGGCAGGCTGTCGGCGGCGGCCTGGGGGCCTTTCGTGCGTCGGATCTGATCGACCATGCGGATGGCGCTGATCCGCTCCATGACGCGCAGGCGGCGCTCGGCAAGGGACGGTTCGGGTGGGGTAGGAGTGGCCGGCCGCGTGGCGCGGTCCTCGCACCAGAGGAAGTATCGGCGCACCAGCTTGCCGATCTCGTTGCCCTCCACCATCGCCAGTCCCCTGGTGCATCCAATCTGATGCGCTCTAACAGCATCCATGCCATTTTCTCGACGTGACCAGTGGCACGTTACCAAGCGTTTCCGTATAGTCTGGTACTGTAACCCCACATTCGCATTGACGACAACTGTAATGTGGGGTTACAGTCCCAAACCAGAGATGGTGCCCTATGGCAAAGCTCTCCGCCTTGATCTCTTGTCTATCTGATGTTCTCGAAATGCCGCGAACGGCCATTGAGGCGTACGTTAAGCCCTTGAGAAAGGAAGGAATGATTGCGAGCAAGGGAAAAGGAGGTCCTGCATCTCCAGAAATGAATAGCCATGATGCGGCTACAATTATCGAAGGTATACTGGGCGGCACCACAACAAAGGTCGTGGAAAGGGTTTCTATAATCTCAAGGGGAAGTGTTTTTGCGATCGGAGCAAAATACAATGACAGAAAATTTGATTTTCTAAGATGTTTCTACAAACATCTCGGAATTGATGTCAGTCATTCTTTTCATGATATTCTTTGCCTATTGATAGACGTAATGAAAAACGATGATTTTTCTATTCTTTTCATAAAGTGGTTTTTGGACGTTCATGAAGACTTGATTGTCGAAATCAATCCCGAAGATTTGTCTCTCTGGATAAAAATCTCTCATGAATCTGTTCATAACCATAGCGAAATAAAATTCATCATCGTCAGAAAGAAAGATTACGAGAGAATGTACAACTTAGATTTTTCGTATGGACTTATACGGAATGCAACACAAGAGGAAGTGACAAAATACCGCTACGTAAGAAGCGATCTTCATTTGGTAATTCAGGTAGGACATAGAACTATATCAAGTGTATCGCGGTTATTGCATGAATGATGAGGGATGTGGAGCTACATCAAGATGAATAAAAAGAGGAGCATTGATATCTTGAGCCATGCTTCCAAGACAAAGGGCGCATTGCAGGAAGTTCTCCCGCTCTGCAATGGACCTCCAGACATAAATCTGATTTTGGTGGTGGAGCTTTCGAATGGCGTAAGCCCCACCACCTGAATGGGCGCCGCGCCAACGGCGTTCCATTCCACCCATTCGCCCCCCTAGCAAGGAAACGAAATGAGCGACCGCAATATGGTCGAAACGACCACGCACGTCCAGAACGCGCCGGTAGAATCATCGCACGTTGCAATGAATATCGGTGCATCGACTCGTGCCTTTGTTGTAGCCACCGCGGCTTTCGAGGCCGAGGCCCGCGCCCTACTGGCCCAGCTTCCCGACCGGGCCGTCTCGCTCTGCCTGCGTTGGCTGGATGTGGAAGCCCAGGCGAAGGAGCGCGCCGACCGAATGGCTGCCCGCGTCGCTGAGCTGCGGGCGCAGGGCGCGCCGATGGACGACGATCCGGCTCTGGCCGATCTGAACGCTGACCTAGAGGCGCAGGAAGAAGCTCTCGACGCCGTCCGCGCCGAGATCGCTGCCACCCCGGCGACCACCCCGGCCGGCGTGCTGGCGAAGCTGGTCATCTGGCAGACGGAGCAGGGTGTGTCGGCGGATGGCGATAGCGACCACCGCCTCGCCTGTGCCGCCGCCAACGACCTGCGCCGGCTGATCGCCGCCGGGCAGTGGGGGAGGGCCGCCTGATGCGCCGCCCCTCCACCAAGACGGCGACCATGATCGCCACCGCTCTGGCCCGCCCGGCGCCGGTGGCCCATATCGCTCCTCCCGCGGCCCCGCTGCAACTCGCCGACGACCTCCTGCAAGGCGCCGACAGCATCGCGAAGTTCATGGGCGTCACGCGCCGGCAGGCCTACCATTTCGTCGCCGATGGCCGGATCCCGACGTTCCGGATCGGCGCCATCATCTGCGCCCGGAAATCGACGATCCTGAACTGGATCGCCCAGCAGGAAGCCGCGCAGGGCGAGGGAGGGGCGGCATGAACCGCAGAATCCCCGCCCTGAAGGAGCCGCCGCGTCCCCGCCGTCGGGCGCGCTTCCTGCGGCTGGCGGAGCAGTTGCGAATCTCCCGCCCGCACCGCCGGCCAACCGGCCCGACCGCCCCCTTCATTTCCCCGATGGGCGCCCGGCTGATCGCCGGATGCCTGGACGAGATGATCTGGGAGGTGCTGGACCCCGCTCCGCCGATGGGCCTGCCGGAGCCGGCCAACGAATCGTCTCCGTTCCGCACCTCATCCTTCACCGGAGGCGCCCTTGCCTGATCAGCCGAACGTCACCCGCCTCCCGGTGCAGCCCGCCCGCCGTATCGTCGCGCGCCACCCGCCGGTGGAGCGGGCACGCGGCATTGCCGCCGACCTTCGGGAAGCCATCGCGGAGCGGGAACTCAGTCGGGACGATCTGCGCGGCATCCTCCAGCGCCTGGATGCGCTCGCTCGGGACCTGGAGGGCGCGCCAACGTGAGCCATGCCATTGCCCTGCCGGAAGTCAGGGTCCCGAGCAACGAAGATGCGGAGCAGGCGCTGCTGGGCGCGATCCTGGTCAACAACCGCGCCTTCGAACGGGTCGCCGATTTTCTGCGGCCGGAGCATTTCCACGATCCTCTCCACCAGCGAATCTTCGCCGCCATCGCGGCGATGATCGACCGTGGGCAGACCGCCAACCCGGTCACGCTGCAATCCGTCTTCGAACGGCAGGTCGACGGCGGCCGGGACGAGGTCACCTATCTCGCCGAGCTGGCCGGCAACGTTGTGACGGTGGTGAACGCCGCTGACTATGGCCGGACCATCCGTGATGCCTTCCTGTGTCGCCAACTGATCGAGATCGGTTTCGATATGATCGAGACTGCCGGCCGGCCGGGGCTGGACAAGGACGCCGCGGTGCTGATCGAAGAAGCCGAATCGCAGCTCTTCGAGTTGGGCGACCGCGGCAGTGCCCTGCGCCCGGTGCTGTCATCGGCCGAAGGGGTGGAGGCGGCCCTCGCAGCCACCGAACGCGCTTGGCGCAACCGTGGCCAGCCGCTCGGCATCACGACGGGGCTGGCGGATCTCGACGCGAAGCTGGGCGGCCTGCTGCCCGGTCTTTTTGTGCTGGGTGCCCGCCCATCGATGGGCAAATCGGCGCTGGCCTTCAACACGATCATGCTGGCGGCCGCGCGCGCCGGCGCCCGCGTCCTGGGCTTCTCCACTGAAATGGCGGCCGAGAAGGTTTCCCGCCGGCACCTTGCTGCCCACACCGGGATTCCGGCCGATCGTCAGGCGCAGGGCGACCTGACCGACGACGACTGGTGCCGGCTGATCGACGCCAAGGCTGAGTTGGGCGCGCTGCCCATCCACATCGACGACACGCCGGGCGTTACCGTCTCCCATATCCGTCGCACCTGCCGCCGGCACAAGCGGCGCCACGGGCTGGACCTGATCATCGTCGACCACCTCCACCGCATGCGCGCCTCGCCGCAGGCGGAGAAGCAGGGCGAGACGGCGAAGATCACCGAGATCACCGCGGCGCTGTGCTCGATCTGGAAGGAGTTTCAAGTGCCCGTCCTGTTGCTGGCGCAGCTGAATCGTGGCCTGGAAACGCGGGAGGACAAGCGCCCCAGTATGGCCGACCTTCGGCAGTCCGGTTCCATCGAGCAGGATGCCGACGTGATCGCGTTCCTCTACCGGGAGGAATATTACCTCTCCCGCACCGAGCCCGGCCGCAGGCCGGACGAATCGGACGACAAGTTCAACGAGCGGTACGAGCGCTGGAGCCGGCGCTCCGACGAAGCCCGCGGCATCGCCGAGATCATCATCGAGAAGAACCGCGACGGTCCGATCGGCACCGTCCGCGCCTATTTCGACGGGCCGCGCACGCTCTTCAGCAACCTCCATCGCGACCATGGGAACGCCTGAAGCATGGCAAGGATCCGCAGCATCAAGCCCGACTTCTTCCGGCACCGGCGCCTCTATCTGGCGGAGCGCGACACCGGCCTTCCGCTTCGCGTCGCCTTCGCCGGGCTGTGGACGGTGGCGGACCGGGAGGGACGGTTCCGATGGGAGCCGGATGAGTTGAAGCTCGACTGTCTGCCCTACGACGATGTCGATTTTTCACGCGTGCTCGACGCGTTGACCACGCGTGGCTTTCTCGTGCGTTACGCGTCACAGGGGCGTGAATACGGCTTCATTCCGGGCTTCACGCGGCACCAGATCATCAACAACCGCGAAACCGCCTCGATTTTGCCCACGCCGCCGGAAGGTGTTGAAAATATTGATAAATTGACGCGTGCCGCACG
>CBFGPE010000214.1:0-8475 GCA_965650625.1 uncultured Azospirillum sp.
ACCCGTCTCCGAAATCTGCTGCTCCTGGACCATACGGACAGAACAGGGTTCTGTACGGGGCAATCCAGTATTGGCGGCTTGAGCGCCTGATCAGCTTTTTCAGTTGCTGATCGGCCCGCTCGGCCGCTCCGTCCCCCCGACTTCACCCTTTCCGTTCCATCATCTTGCGTCCCAGGAGACTGAGATGACCCAGAAGATTGCGCGCTTTTTCGAAGAGCAGCGCCCGCAGACCCCTTGCCTCGTCATCGATCTGGACGTGGTCGAGCAGAACTACAACGATCTGCACGACGCCCTGCCCGACGCCCGCATCTTCTATGCGGTGAAGGCGAACCCGGCCGCGGAAATCCTCAGCCTGCTGGCCCGTCTCGGCTCGGCCTTCGATTGCGCCTCGGTCCCGGAAATCCAGATGGCGCTGGCCGCCGGCGCGACCCCGGAGCGCATCTCCTTCGGCAACACGATCAAGAAGGAAAGCGACATCCGCCGCGCCTACGAGCTGGGCGTGCGCCTGTTCGCCTTCGACAGCGAGCCGGAACTGGAGAAGATCGAGCGCGCCGCCCCCGGTGCCCGCGTCTTCTGCCGCATCCTGACCTCGGGCGAGGGCGCCGAATGGCCGCTGTCGCGCAAGTTCGGCTGCGATCTGCCGATGGCTCGCGACCTGCTGCTGAAGGCCCGCGACATGGACGTGCAGCCCTATGGCGTGTCCTTCCATGTCGGCTCGCAGCAGAAGGACCTGATGCAGTGGGACCACGCCATCTTCCAGGTGGCGCAGCTGTTCCGCGAGCTTGAGGTGCTGGGCGTCGACCTGGGCATGATCAATCTGGGCGGCGGCTTCCCCACCCGCTACCGCACCGACGTGCCGGAATGCACCGCCTACGGCCAGGCGATCTTCGACTCGCTGCGCACCCATTTCGGCAACCACCTGCCGGAGACCATCGTCGAGCCGGGCCGCGGCATGGTCGGCAGCGCCGGTATCATCGAGAGCGAAGTGGTCCTGGTGTCGCGCAAGTCGGCCGAGGACCCCAAGCGCTGGGTCTATCTGGACATCGGCAAGTTCGGCGGTCTGGCCGAGACGATGGACGAAGCGATCCAGTACCCGATCGAGGTGCTGGGCGATGAGCAGGAAGACGACCGCGAGGCGGTGATCCTCGCCGGCCCGACCTGCGACAGCGCCGACGTGCTGTACGAGCGTGCCGACTACAAGATGCCGATGGGTCTGAAGGCCGGCGACCGCGTGCGCATCCACGCCACCGGCGCCTACACCACGACCTACTCGGCCGTCTGCTTCAACGGCTTCGCGCCGCTGCACCACTACTGCATCTGAGGAGGCGGCAGGGCGGCACCCCGCCCTTCCCGGACACGGCCCAAGAAAAAGCCCGCCTGCCGGTTCCACCGGCGGCGGGCTTTTCTTTTTCCGGCCGCCTCTTTTCTATGCAGCCCAACTTCTGAGCACATCAAACGCCGGACAAAGAAAAAGGCCGCCTCCGATCAACGGAAGCGGCCTTTTTCGGTGCGTTCGCCAACCGGCGTGCAGGCGCTCATTCGCGCCAGAACGGCTTCGACATCTCGCGCTCGGCATCCAGGCGGCTGAAGCCGATGTCCTGGAGCATACGATCATCCAGATAGCCCAGCTCGCGGCGGGTCACGATGCGCTGGCGCCACAGGCCCAGCAGGTTCGACGCGACTTCGACGACATGGGAGAAGGTGGAAGTGCTGTGGCCGGTCTCGGCCGAATGCAGAAGGGTTGCCATGATGGAGATTCCTGAGATGTCTTGTTATGGAGGGTCCGCCGGTCGGCGATCACGTCCTCCTTGTGTGGAAATATAATTATGCTTCTTCGAGCCATGTTGCCACCCCCGACGGCAACATGCCCGCTTTGCAGGCAGCGAAGAACTCGCCATGGAATGTCACCGATCTGTGGCAAAAACGTCATTGCGGATACTTACGGTTCGCTATGCTGACAATAAAGGACCCCTGCAACGACAGCCCCTGGACAAGGCCGACCCACTTGGGCGATGTATTGTTTTACTTACGGATCAATTCAGCGAAGCAGCGGACAGGCTCATGAGCAGCAGCACCAATCCCGCCGGCCAGACCTTCGACACCATCGGCTTCGATGGCGACGACACGCTCTGGCACAATGAATCGCTGTTTTCGATGACGCAGGACCGCTTCCGCGCCCTGCTGGCCCATGCCGCCGATCCCACCGACCTCGACCGCCGCCTGCTGGAGGCGGAGCGGGCGAACCTGCGCGTCTATGGCTACGGCATCAAGGGCTTCGTGCTGTCGATGATCGAGACGGCGATCGCCGTCACCGACGGCCATGTCCCGGCCCGCGACCTGCAGAGCCTGATCGATTTCGGCAAGGCGATGCTGGAGCATCCGGTGGAGCTGCTGCCCGGCGTGGCGGAGGTGGTGGAGACGCTGGCCGGCCGCCACCGGCTGGTCCTGATCACCAAGGGCGACCTGTTCGACCAGGAAAGCAAGATCGCGCGCTCCGGCCTGTCGGAGCTGTTCCACGCGGTGGAGATCGTCAGCGAGAAGGACCCGGCCACCTACCGGCGGGTGATGGACCGCCACGGCATCGATCCGGCCCGTTTCCTGATGGTCGGCAATTCGGTACGCTCGGACATCCTGCCGGTGCTGGCCACCGGGGCCCATGCCGTCCACATCCCCTATGCCATCACCTGGGCGCATGAGGAGGCGGAGGTGCCCGACGATCATTACCGCCGGCTGGACTCGATCCGCGACCTGCCGGCACTGCTGGCCGACTGGTGAGAAGGACCATCGATGACCCTGTCCATGCTGCCCACTCCCGACGGCATCACGCCGGAAGCCGGCGCTCCGGCCGCCGACCGCATCCTGGCCGGGTCACCGGTCTTCACCACCTGGAACGGCTACGAGTCGGATGACGGCAAGCGGTTCGCCGGCACATGGCGGTCGACGCCCGGATCCTGGCGCATCGTCTATGATGAGTGGGAGTATTGCGAGATTCTGGAGGGCGAGAGCGTCGTCGCCCATGACGACGGGCGCTCCTGGACCTTGAAGTCTGGGGACCGTTTCGTGATCGAACCAGGTTTCACGGGAAGCTGGACCGTGGTCGCGGCCACCACCAAACGCTATGTGGTGGTCCTGCCCTGAACCAAGCCCTCAGCCGACAATCTCGACCGAATGCTGGGCGGCACTGTGGCCGAGGATGGTGACCGCCTTGCGGCCGATCTCCACCGCCAACACGCCCAACACCAGGACGGAGGCAACCAGCATCAATCGGGCGATGTCACGCGACCAGCCGCGCTTGCGGGCATTGGCGCGGCGATGCTCGCGCACCACAGCCCGTGCGGCGCGGCCGCTCAGGCGCTGTCCCATCCAGAAGGTGGCGGCCATGATGCGCTCCCTCTTATCCAGAACAAATCGATGCGCTTTTATATAAAATTTTATCTTGTTCGGCAAGTCGGGATTTTCGTGGCAGAGGACCGGCAGCAGACGAAAGGGTTTACTTGTTCGTTCCGCTGACGTACCGGATCGGGTCGGTCGTTCCGGCTTCGGAAAAGCCCTTCAGGCGCAACAGGCAGCTGTCGCAGGAGCCGCAGGACAGCCCCTCCGGCGTCGGATCGTAGCAGGAATGGGTGAGGCTGTAGTCGACACCCAGTTCCAGCCCGCGGCGGACGATGGCGGCCTTGTCCATCTGCATCAGCGGCGCATGGATCTTGAACCGGCTGGTGCCCTCCACCCCGGCCTTGGTGGCAAGGTTCGCCAGCGTTTCGAAGGCAGCGATGTATTCGGGGCGGCAGTCGGGATAGCCGGAATAATCCAGCGCGTTGACGCCGATGAACAGGTCCGACGCCCCCAGCGTCTCCGCCCAGGCCAGCGCGAAGGACAGGAAGACGGTGTTGCGCGCCGGCACATAAGTGACGGGGATGCCCTCCCCCAGCCCGGCCGCCAGATCGGCGGCACTGTCGTGCTTCGGCACGTCGATGGCGTCGGTCAGGGCGGAGCCGCCGAAGGCACGCAGGTCGATATCGGCGATAACATGCCGCTCCACCCCCATCGCCGCGACCACCCGCCGCGCCGCCTCCAACTCCACCGAATGGCGCTGGCCATAGCGGAAGCTCAAGGCGTTGACCCGATAGCCCTCGGCCTTGGCGATGGCGAGCACCGTCGTCGAATCGAGGCCACCGCTGACCAGAACCACCGCCTGCCTGGATTCGTCCCGATCCGCCATCGCACACCTGCCTTTGCAAAGCCGCCCGTCCGCCGGGCGGACCCTCTGCGACAGCTTCTGACACATCCGGCCGGCGCATGCCAGAACGGGAAGGCCAGAACGGGAAGGCCGGATCAGGATATTGTCGCCAACATTTCTTCGATGGTCATGATGCGCGACGGCGGCAGTCGGATCGTGGCGGTACAGCCCTGCCCCGGTGCGCTGTCCAGCCCCAGCGTGCCGCCATGGGCCTCCACCAGACGCAACGCCAGTGGCAGGCCCAGTCCGATGCCCTCGTGAGGGCGGGTGGCGCTCTGGTCGATCTGGGCGAATGGGGTCATCGCCTTGGCGATATCCTCCGGTCGCATCCCGACGCCCCGGTCCTGCACCGACAACTCCATCCAGTCATCGGCACCCAGCCTCACCGTCAGGGTCACGGCATTCCCCGGATGGCTGAACTTGACGGCGTTGGACAGCAGATTGCCCAGTGCCTGGACCAGGCGCCGCTCGTCGCCGCGAATCGGCGGCACCCCGCCATCGGCCATCACCTCGACCGTCACACTCTGGCGGGTGGCGTAAAAGTGCAGGTTTGCCACGGCCCGTTCGGCGACCGCGGACAAATCGACGAGTCCTTCGATCAAGGACAGCCCTCCGGCCTCGACGCGGGCCATGTCGAGGATGTCGTCGATGATCGCCAACAGCTGTTCGCCGGCCTGACGGATCGCGCCGATATAGCCGGGCATCCTTTCGTCCCACTGCGCGTCGTCAACCGATCGCCCGGCCTGCTCTTCCAACAGCTGGGAGAAGCCGATCACCGCGTTCAGCGGGGTGCGCAGCTCGTGGCTCATCGCTGCGATGAAGGTCGATTTGGCGCGGTCGGCGGTCTCCGCCGCGTCCTTGGCCGCCAGCAGTTCGGCCTCTGTCCGGCGGCGTTCAGTGACGTCGCGGAGAATGGCGGTGTAGAGCCGCCGCCCCTCCACCTCGCTGGCGCTGACCGACAGTTCCACCGGGAAGCGGGTGCCGTCGGCACGCTCCGCCTCCGCCGCACGGTCACGGGCAATCAGGGCGGTGGTCTGGCCGGGCGCGAACTCCAGCCGGATACCGTCCTCCTCCCGCAGATCGGCCAGAGGGATTAACCGGTCGAGCGGGCGCCACAGCAGGTCTCCGGCCGAAACGCCGAACATCGCCTCCGCCGCCCGGTTGAAGCTGTGCAGCACGCCGGCTTCGTCGATGGTCAGGATCGCGTCGGCCGCGGTGTCGAGGATCGCCTCGTTGCGCGCCTCCGACAGGCGCAGGGCGTTGGCGGTGTGCACATATTCGCTGACGTCGGTGATGGTGGCGATGGTGCCGCCATCCTCCAGCGGCATGCGCTGGCACAGCACGCGCCGGTCGACGCCGGACCCGTCGGAGTCGTGGAAGCGGAAATCGGTCGGTGTCGGATTGCAGGTCGCGTCCAGCCGCCAGTCCGCCGCGACCCGAGCCCGGTCGTCGGGATGGACGGCGTCGAGCCAGCCGCTACCGAGCAGCCGCTCGGACTCCAGACCGGTGATGCCGGCGAGCCGGGCATTGGCGAACAGCACCTGACCGTCGGCATCGGCCTGCAGAATGCCGACCGGCACCGCCTCCGCCAATGTGCGGTAGCGCGCTTCGCTGGCGCGCAGCCGTTCCGACAGGGCGATGTGGTCGCTGATGTCGCGGATGTTCATCACCAGCCCGCGAATGGCCGGGTTTGCCAGATCGTTGCGGGTGGTGACCTCCAGCCAGCGCCAGCTGCCATCGGCATGGCGAAAGCGGAAAACCGCACGGCCGCTGCTGCCGGCTGGGGCCGCCGCACGCAGATGGAACCGCCGCCGCGCCTCCTCTATATCGTCGGGATGGATATGGCCGTCGAGCGACGCGCCGGTCAGCATATCCGGCGGGTGGCCCAGCAGGTCGGCGACAGCGTCACTGATATGGAGCACGCATCCGTCGGCCGACAGCAGCGCGACGACCTCCCGGCTGTCGCGGAACAGGGCGCCGACAGCCATTGCGGTCGCGCGACGCTCGCCATCCTGCAAGATGATCCCCCCGAACCTGCTGCGAACGGCGGAATTGCTTGGATCCCGCCGTTCGCAGAGTAATCAGGGGTCGTTAATGGTTCATGTCAGGATTAACCCGACTCTGATCGGTGGATTTCGGCACTGAAACCCTTATCCCCGCCGCCCCTATCCCCGGCGCAAGGACAGGAAGGATGTCAGCGCCTCCAGCACTGCGTCGGGGGCTTCGGTCATCACCATGTGTCCGGTCTGCGGCAGGACGACGACCTGCGAAGTCTTGACCCGGACCGCCAGCGACCGCCCGGCCTTTGCCGGAGTCATCTTGTCGAGCGCTCCCAGCAGGAACAGCGCCGGACAACCGACCGCCGCGGCGGCATCGGCCCCTTGCCCATAGTCGTTGCAGGCGGCCAGATCGACGCCCAGCACACCCGGACGAACCGACGCCATCAGCCGGCGCCCTCCGGGGATCAGCGCCAGCCCCGGCGTCGGGCAACCACCGCCCTGGGCGCCGCCATGACCGCGCGGGCCAAAGCCCCAGCCGACCACCATGTCGATGGCCGACTGTTCGCCGGCATGGGCGGCGGCCAGCAGGTCCGGGTGGACCGGCATCCGCTCGGCAATGCCCAGCAGCGCGACTGCCTCCACCCGTCCGCCATGTCGGGCGGCGGCGTCCAGCGCCACCAGCGCGCCCATGGAATGGCCGACCAGCGCCGCCCGCTCCAGCCCGGCGGCATCCAGCAGGGCGATCACCCAATCGGCAATCGCGGCGATGCTGCCCAGCGGCTCGCCGCCGGAGCGGCCGTGCCCCGGCAGGTCGACCGCCAGCACCGATCGGCCATGGTGGGCGAGATAGCGGCTTTGCAGGCTCCACACGCTGTGATCCATGCCGGCGCCGTGGATCAGCACGACGGCGGGACGGGCGGCGGGCCGCGCGGGATCGATGTCCCGGCCGCCGGTGTGGACGAAGACGGGGGTTCCGTTGACGGTCAGCTGCATGGCGCGGCCCTCAGCCCTTGGTGGCGGCGCGCAGCGCCTGCTTCAGGTCGTCGATCAGGTCTTCGCAATCCTCCAGCCCGATGGACAGGCGGATCATGTCCTCCCCCACCCCGGCGGCGGCGAGCGCCTCCGCATCCAACTGGGCGTGGGTGGTGCTGGCCGGATGAATGACCAGCGACTTGGCGTCGCCGACATTGGCGAGGTGCGAGAACAGGCTCAGCGACTCGATGAAGCGGCGCCCCGCCTCGCGGCTACTCCCTTGGCCACCCTGCGCACCGGCCCGAATGCCGAAGGAGATGATGGAACCGGCGCCATGCGGCAGCAGCCGGGCGGCCAGGGCGTGGTCGGGATGATCCACCAGCTCCGGGTAGGAGACCCAGGCGACAGCCCCCTTCTCCGCATTCAGCTCCCCTTCCAGGAAGCAGATGATTTTGCGGGTGTTGTGGATGTGCGCCTTCATCCGCAGCGGCAGCGTTTCGACGCCCTGCAGGATCTGGAAAGCGTTCATCGGGCTCATGCAGGCGCCGAAATCGCGCAGCCCCTCGGCACGGGCACGAGCGATGAAGGCGGCCGGGCCGTATTCCTCGGCGAAATCGATGCCGTGATAGCCGGCATAGGGCTCGGTCAAGGTCGGGAACTTGCCGGACGCCTCCCAATCGAACCGGCCGCCGTCAATCACCACGCCGCCGATTGCGGTGCCGTGCCCGCCCAACCACTTGGTGCAGGAATGCATGACCAGATCGGCGCCATGCTCGAATGGCCGGCAGAGATAGGGGGTGGTGAAGGTCGAGTCGATCAGCAGCGGAATGCCGGCCTCGTGGGCGATGGCCGCGACCTTCGGCACGTCCAGCACCTCCAGTCCCGGATTACCCAGCACCTCGCCGAAGACAAGGCGGGTCTCATCACGGATCGCAGCGCGGATGCCGTCGAGGTCGCGCGGGTGGACGAAGGTCGTGGTGATGCCGAACCGCGGCAGCGTATAGGCCAGCAGGTTGCGGCTGCCGCCATAGATGGAGGAGGAGGCGACGATGTGCCCGCCCGCCCCCATCAGCGTCATGATGGCGAGCGTCAGCGCCGCCTGTCCGCTGGCGGTGCAGACGGCGCCCACCCCGCCTTCCAGCGTCGCCAGCCGCTCTTCCAGCACCGCAACGGTGGGGTTGGAGATGCGTGAATAGATGTGGCCCGGCCGTTCCAGATTGAACAGGGCCGCCGCCTGATCGACGTCGCTGAAGACGTAGGAGGAGG